>JAXFZD010000001.1:0-43690 GCA_034185265.1 Bacilli bacterium
ATTACCAATTTAAGAATTTGTTCTGTCTGTTCCAATGAATTTTGAATATTGAAGAAGAGCCGATTTTTTACTAATATTATTGATAGATTTTTTCTATGAAAAAAGCCGTATTAGTTTTAAGCATTATTGGGATGATTTATAGCCCATTTTTCTATTTGTTTTATTTTGACTATTACCTAACTTATATGGCAAAAAACTATAATCTCACCCAACAATTCTATTTTAATTATTGGTTAATGTGCTCAATTATTGTTGGAGTAGCTTTTATTGCTGCAGTAGTCGTTGGAATATTCACAATTGTTTCCTTGTTCAAAGGCGGACAAAGAAAAAAGCAGATTGCTCTTGGAGTTTTAACTTTAATTTTTGTACAACCAATCGCAGGAATCTTACTTCTCGCTTTACCTGCCAAAAATTACGAAGAACCAGGATTAACTTGTGTTATGACGCCAAATAATCAGCAAGAAGAACCTCAAAATTATGTTTACGAAGCTCCTAAAGAAGAGCCTAAAGAAGAAACAGTAAGGAATAATGGAAAATACGACATTAAATTAAGCGATTACGAAGGAAATCAATATAGAGAAGACGAGGAAAACTAAATATGGAAAAAATCAAAGCTAAATTGAAACTCAATTATAAGAGAACGTGCATCATAGGATTTGCGTTTTTTGGAATACTTCTTCTTTGGCAAGTATTTGATTCTAACTGCTCTTTACTTTTAGAAGATATTCTAAAGAGAAAATTTAATACTCCAAATGCTGATGATGTTGCTTATTTAGTTGGTCTTATCATGGCTATGGATAACTTAGCTGCATTAATTATGATGCCTTTATTTGGTATGCTTTCAGATAAAACTAAGTCTCCAATAGGAAAAAGAATGCCTTATATTTTAGGTGGAACGCTTATTTGTGCAATTTTCTTCCCATTAATTCCATTCCTTTTCTATTTAAATAACTTAGCCGGAATGATCGTTATAATGGGAATCGTAGTCTTCTTCGCTATGATGTATAGAAACCCAGCCGTTGCTTTAATGCCTGATATTACTCCAAAACCATTACGTAGTAATGCTAATGGAATTATCAATGTCATGGGTTATTTAGGTGGTGCTATTGCAACTGTTTTAGGTATTTTCTTAGACGTCTCTAAATATTTAGGTGTCTCTAATAATCCTGAAGCAAACTGGCAATATCAAAACTTCTGGGTTATTGAAATTCCATTCTTAGTTGCTTCTGTTCTAATTGTTGTTTCTACAATCGTTCTATTCTTCTTAATTAAAGAAAACAAACTTCAAGAAGAACTTAGACCTGAACTTGAATTAGGTGAATCTATGTCTGAAACAGAAGATAAGCCAGTTGATAATGGACCAATTTCAAAGAAGAATTTAATCGCTTTATTACTTATTTTAGGCGCCGAATTCTTATGGTTTATGTCCGATAATTCTCTAGTTACCTTCATGGCAAACTATACTAAAAATGTTCTTTATTCAACTACAGGACAGCTCTCTTATGCCATTATAGTCGGAGGAGCGCTAAGCGTAGTTGGCTTCTTAACCGGAGGACTAATTGCTTCAAAAATAGGAAGAAAATGGACAATTGTTCTGGGACTAGTTTTAACTGTAGTTGCACTAGGAGTTTGGTATGGATGCGCTGCTGCAATGCCGTTATCTAAACCAGCTACAGGAGAAAACGCGCTTCCATTCTACATATTTATTGCTTGGGGAATTAAAGGATATGGTATGGCTTTAGTTCACACAAATTCTCTTCCAATGGTTGTTGAACTTTGTACTGGAAAGAAAGTTGGCCGTTACACTGGTTTCTACTATATTTCTTCGATGCTAGCTCAAACTATTACTCCAACAGTTTTAGGTTTAATCTTACTTAATAAGAATATCGATTATACCTTCTTACCAATTTATTCTCTTTCCTTCGCTATAGCCTCTTTAATCGTTGCTTTATTCATAAAGAACGTAAGAATCAAAAATATGGAGATCAAAAAAGGCTTAGCTGCCTTAGATGTGGATGATTAATTATGCCAGCGATACTTGTTCATAATAGTTTTGCATTAGAAAATGCTGAAGGCATAGAGAAAAAATATCTCGATGCCACTAGATTAGGGAGTCAAGGACCAGATCCATTTTTCTTCTATGGAATCTTGCGATTTGGAAAACATTCTCATAAATCTTTAGTTAGAAAATTTGGTTCAGCTTTACATAAAAGAGATATCTCTGAAGATTATTTCGAACTTATTAAATTTGCTAAAGAAGAAAAGAGAGATGCTGATTTGCTTCTTTCTTATATTGACGGATTATTTATGCATTTCTGCGTAGATAAAGTCTTCCATCCTTATGTTTTCTATCGTACCGGATTTAATCCTGATGGAACTCTAAAAGGCTATTATTCCTATACACATAGTCTATTTGAATCTATTTTAGATGTAGAATTCTCAAAGAAAGAAAATACATACTGTAGACCTTCTAAATGTTTAAATATTGATAAAAAACAGCTTCTAAAAATATCTAAACTTTGGTCTAAACTTCCTTATGGATTAAAAGAAAAAGATTTTTATTATGCTACAAAAGACTACAAAAAGGTCGAAAGATTTGTAAATGGTGGAACTGAAGTAAGAAGATTTATATTTCTTATCGGTGGAAGAAGAGGAATTTTAAGAGCAATTTCTTATCCTAGACATCTAAAGAATTATAAAGTCTATGACGTAGAAAATACTAAAAAAATTACTTGGAAACATCCTGCAACTGGAGAGCTTTCAAATTATAATGTTGAAGAATTATTCATAGAGGCCTCCGCTGAATTTAAAAAAATACGTGATATTATCCATAGTGATTTAGATGAACAAAACCTCCTACTTGAGATTAGGAAATTCGTAAATAATACTTGTCACGATGGACTTAAAGTAGGGGATAAAAAACAATATTTTGATAATTGCTTTAAAAAATAGAATTTTTTTAAGGATAACTTATAATAAAGAGGGAGAAAACTATGGCGAACTATACTAAACCTACAAAAAAATTCGTATGCGGAATCTTTTATTATGGAGATCACATACTTCTTTGCCGTGAATTAAAAGCAAATGGCTTACCTAAATCAGGTTTCCATTTTCCCGGTGGAGAAATTAAACCTGGCTTTGATCCAGTAATTGCTATTCAAAGAAATTTAGCTATTAAATATAAAGCTCATGCAAAAGTTATTTCTGAGCTTACTCCTTTAAAAGTTTCTTACCCCACTTTAGATATAGTTCTTATCCCATTTTATTTAGAAGATAGTAGACAATTCGTTTATCCTAAACACATCGAACATAAATATTTCCATTTCAAAGAAATAGATGATGTTTATATCGATGCCTGCGATAGATTCTTAGTTGAAAAAGCTGTTTATTATGAATCTTTAATTAGAAACAAAAAACCAACTAAATCTTGTGGATTATCTAAAGCTGAGATCAATTATTTTAGATTAGCGCTTAGATATTTTAAGAAAAGATTACCTCAAGCAGAAATTAATGATTTTGAATCTTTACTTCATACTGAGATAAATAGAGAAAGAGCAACAAAGGCTTTTAGATGGTTATTAAAGACTTTTGGATGCGATTATAACGAATATTTAGATCAATTAACATATCTACAAAAAGCTGAAAGAAGATGAAACTTTTTCGTAAAGGGTTTTGGCCAAAAGCCTTAGTGGCTATTCTTGTGCTGCTTCAATTTGCAGCTGTTTTAGTTTTATTCTTATATTTATTAAATTTAACTCAAGATACAGTTTGGGCTGTTGTAGTTATCTTTATTATATTTTGCGTAAGTGTTGGATTTGAAGTTCATGTTTTAGCTTCTAATATTCCTAACGCATTTAAGATCTCTTGGATGTGGGTTATAGGATGTCTGCCTCTATTCGGAATATTTTTATATCTTCTTTTTGGAAATAAACAGACATCTTGGGAAAACCAAAAAGGTATGTATCGCTATGCAAAACCAATCGTAAAAAGTGATACTTTAGGAACCACAACTGAACAATTTAACCGGTTTTTGCAGTCTTATTTGCCTCTTTCGACATATTTACAGACAAACGCTGGAGCAGCCCTTCATCAACAAACTATAGTTAATTATTATTCTTTAGGGGACTTAGTTTTAGAGCCAATCCTTAAAGATTTAGAAACTGCTAAACATTATATTTACATAGAATTCTTTATTATTGAGGAAGGAAAATTCTTTAACTCTATCTTGCAAATATTAGAGAAGAAAGTTAAAGAAGGAGTGGAAGTTAAAATTATTTATGACGACGTGGGGTGTTTAGGAACTCTCCCTGTTAACTATTGGAAAAAATTAGAAGAAAAAGGAATTGAAGCTCTAGCTTTTAATAAATTTAGACCTTTCCTAGATGTCAAACAAAATAATAGAGATCATAGAAAAATGATTATAATCGATGGATGTATCGTCTATTCAGGAGGATTTAACTTAGCTGATGAATATATAAATGAGATAGAAAGATTTGGACACTGGAAAGATAATGGAATTAGACTTTATGGGCAAGCCTGTTATAACTTTACTTTAATGTTTCTCTCTCAGTGGAAATTATATAAGAACCAGACTCTTGTAATAGACAAAAGTAAGTATTTACCGAGTGTTTATATGGCTGAACACGAAGGAATCCCATTTAATGATGGCTTTGTTCAACCTTACGGAGATCTTCCTTATGATAAAGAAGCGGTTGGAGAGAGAGTTTATTTAGATATCATTCATAAAGCTAAGAAATACGTCTATATTATGACTCCATATCTAATAATAGATGAAGAAATGCAGAATGCTTTAATCGAAGCTTCTAAAATGAGTATTGATGTAAGAATTATTTTGCCTCATATTCCAGATAAGAAAGCTGTTTTCAATGTTAGTAGAAGTAATTATGGGGCTCTTTTAGAAGCCGGAGTAAAGATTTACGAATATCTACCTGGCTTTGTTCATTCTAAAACATTTCTCTCTGATGATTTAATTGCGACTGTAGGAACATTTAATTTGGATTACCGTTCTTTATATCTTCACTTAGAAAACGGGACCGTCCTTTACCAAAATAGATGCTTAGCTGATATAAAAAGAGACTTCATTGATACTTTTAAAGTCTCTAAAGAAATATCTCTTCAAGAATGGTCTAGATGGCAAAGACGTAATTCTTCTTACTGGAAAATCTTAAAAATTATTTCCCCATTTTTATAAAAAACCCTGCAAATCCCCGCTATGTTCCTTTTCGCAAGGAACTTTTTATTTTTTCTTATAGAAAAATAGTGAATAAATTTATTTTTTTTGGCAAAATATATAAAGTTTAAACAATAGTTTAATTGTCTCTTTAGATTAAGGAGGGATTATGATTAACGAAACAGCGCTTAAGCAAGCATTTCAAATTGACTATGGAGTCGATATTTCACCACGCATTTTTTATTCTCATGGCATGGTCGAATTATTTGGTAATTACACAAGCAAAAATAATGGTAAAGCAATCGTAGCCGCAGCCAATCTTGGCGTCATGGGTTATGCAGCTCCATTTGAAGATATTGTCAAAATTCGTAGAGTCGGTTGTGAAGAAATCGAAATAAATATTTCTGATATCGAAGTTAAAGAAGAAGAAAAAGGAACTCAAATTTCTTTAATTAAAGGTATTCTTCAAGCCGCTAAAGCAAAAGGATATGAAATTGGCGGATTCGTTTTAGAAATCGATGATGATATTCATGCTGCTTCTGGAACATGCTTCCTTGCTGCTTTTGAACTTTTAATTGTTAAGATTTTATCTGCATTTTATAACGAAGATGCAATTGTAAATTACGAAATGGCGCTTATTGCTCATGATGGAGAAACTAGATATTTTAGACCTGGAAATTCTTCCTTAACTCATATGGCTTGTGCTCATGGCGGATTTAACTTAATTGATTTTGAAAATCCTGAGAGACCAGTAGTAAAGCCATTAGAATGGAATAACGCTTTAAAACTTGTATTAGTTGATGCAGGAAATAATAATTTCAAAGTTGGTTCATTAGTTGACAAAGTCAACGAAGATTTAAAGACTGTCAGTGAAAATGTCTTTGGTAAAAAGACTTTAAGAGAAGTTGAAAGAAAAGATGTCAACGTAATTCTTTCTAGATATGTTCCTGGTATCAGTGAAGATATGAAATTAAGAGCCCAACACTATTTTGGTGAATTAGATAGAATCGAAATGGTTGAAAGAGCCTTAGTTAGAGGTGATGACAACGATCTTTTGACTAACTTTAAATTATCCGGCTTATCAATGAGAAGCTACCTTAAAGTTGGAATGGTTGGAGAAAATTATTTTGGATCTCCAGCTGAAGCAATGGATAAAGCAGCAATGTGTATTGGAAATGGAGCCTTCAAAATTCATAGAGATGGTTTTACTGGAAGCATTATTTGTTTAGTTTATCCAAAAGATTATTCAAATTTCAGATTAACAATGTCTGAAAGATTTGGAGATAAAGCAATTGTTGTATTAAAAGTTCCTACTTGGGGACCAGTTGAATTAAAAGAAAATTAATATGTTTTCATTAAAATTATTAGCAGATACAAGTGGACCTGTTATCCAATTTGGTAACATCTTTTACTTTATCCCAATAATAGTTTTAATTCTTGTTTTTATTTTTTCTAATCATCTATGTCATAAAAAAGGAGAAAAATTCGCTAAAAGATTTATTTATGCTCTTTTATGGGGAAATTTCGCCTTACATTTTATCAAAAACTTATTCCCAGGCTACATAAATGAGATGCCTTATATGCTTTCTCATTCTTCTTTTGAGAATTTATGTGCAAGTTTAATTATTCTTGCTCCATTTATCGTAATTTGGGGAAATTCTCATTTTAAAGATTATTTCTTCTATATCGGAATAATTTCTGGAGTAGGAAGTTTCCTTTATCCTAGCGGAATTATGAATAAACCATTAAGCAATCCAGAGCAATTAATAGAAACTTTTAGATTCTATACTTGCCATCTTTGCCTTGCCTTAAGTGGATTCTTATTAGTTTCTCAAAACTTCCACAAGCTTAATTACCATAGATTATGGTGTATTCCATGTATCTTCTGCTTAATGAGCGGAATAGTATTCTTAAATTCTATATTCTTATGGGCAGTAGGAGCTTGGACTCAGTGGTATGGAGATATTGGAAACGTAGACAATTGGAAAACATTCCTCTCTAATAGAGAGATGATTAACAATAATGGATCTCAAATTGGTCCGCCTTTAGTCCAAACAAAAGATTCACAGTGGGGAACTGTAGAATTAATTAAGTGGCATCAATTTATGATTCCTTATTTACAGACATATCACATGGATGTTTATAATGCTAAACTTGGAACTTATGTAGATACAATCTGTTATGTACCAGCTTTATGGGCATTCATCCCTGTAGCTATTCTTACTCCTCCAGTAGGATTTGCAATGTCATTTAGATGGGAACATAACCATATGAAATTAGACTTAATCACAGTAAAACAATATTTTAAAATGCGGAGGTCATCTCGTTCTTCTTTTAATTAAAAGAAAATGAGATTAAACTATATCTGCAAGAAAGGATTCAAATATGAAAAAAGAAAGAAAAACTGGAGTTTTACTTCCTATCGCTTCGCTTCCATCAACTGTAGGAATTGGTGATTTTGGTAAAGAGGCTTACAAATTTGTCGATTTACTCGAGAAGGGTGGATTTAAATTATGGCAAATTCTTCCATTAAACCCATTAGGTTATGGACATTCTCCATATCAGCCATTCTCATCTTTCGCAATTGATGAACTTTATGCTGACTTAGATGAATTATCAGAAAGAGGAGATTTCCCATTTGCTGGAAGAAATTATCCTTATGAAGAGAAGATTCATTACGAAGAAGTTAGAGAATTTAAGCAAAAATATTTACGTGCTTCTTTTGAAGTAGAATTCAAGAAAGATCCTTCTTGTATAGATGAATTTATTAAATCCCATCCATTTGTTAAAACTTGGGCATTATTCATGATGTTTAAGAGAGAATATCCAAATTCTTGGGACACCTGGCCAAAGAAATATAAAGAATTCTTAGAAAAAGAAAGTGAAATCCCTGCTTCTAAGATGAAGGATTATAACTATGAAATTTGGCTACAAATGACCTTATATAGACAATGGGATAAGCTACATGCCTATGCAAATAGTAAAGGAATTCAAATTATTGGAGATATTCCTTTCTATGTCGGATATGATTCAGTTGATGTTTGGGCTAACCAAGATCAATTCTTATTACACGCTAAAACAAAAGAACCTACATTTATCGCAGGTGTTCCACCAGATTATTTCTCTGCAACTGGTCAAAGATGGGGCAATCCTATCTATGATTGGGAAAAGATGGAGAAAGATGGATTCAAATTCATTAAGAATAGAATCGTTGAAAATGCAAAATTATACGACATCATTAGATTAGATCACTTCAGAGCTTTCGATACATATTGGAAAGTTCCTGCTGAATGTGAAACTGCTATTGATGGAGAGTGGATTGAAGCTCCTGGATATAAATTATTCAATTCTTTATTCAAAGAGCATCCAGAGCTTAAAGATGCGATTATTGCTGAAGATTTAGGTGATCTTAGAGACGAAGTATTAGAGCTTAGAGATCATTATAAATTCCCAGGAATGAACGTTGTTGAATTTACTTTCCATGATGCTGAAGTCACAAAAGAACATCATGATGTATGGGATAAAGAAAATTCTGTCGTTTATTTAGGAACCCATGATAACGACACTATGCTTTCTCATTTCTATAATTTACCAGATGATGAGCAAGGTGAATGGGTTAATGCCTTAGCTAACTTAGGATTTAATGAAGGAACAATGGTTTCTAGATTAATTAAATATGCATTATCTAAGAAAGCTATCTTTGCAGTATTTGCCATGCAAGATTTACTCGAATTAGATACAAATACAAGATTAAATGTTCCAGGAGTAGTTGATGATGTTAACTGGACCTGGAAACTCGTTGATTTCAACCACTTTGAAAGAAAACTCGACGAGTTCAAAGAACTTATTAAAGAATTTAAGAGATAATGATAAAAATTGGAATTGTCTCTTTAGGCTGTGCTAAAAATAGAGTTGATTCAGAAATGATCTTAGGGATGTTTCCTCGAGATCATTTTGTTATTACAAACTCTCCTAGAGATGCAGATTATATAATTGTAAATACTTGTGGATTTATCGAAGATGCTAAAAAAGAGTCGATAGATACTATCTTTGAGATGCTTTCTTATAAAGCTAAAGTTATTATTACAGGCTGCCTAGCTCAAAGATATTATGATGAATTAGTTAAAGAGATTCCTGAAGCTTCTTTAATAGTTCCTATAAAAGATTACGATAAATTAGCTGATAAATTAATTGAGCTAACTGGAGATAAAGCCATTAGGCCGCTTAATCCTTTAGCTAGAATAATTTCTACAGATACATTCTCCGCTTATTTAAGAATAAGTGAGGGGTGCAATAATTTCTGCGCTTTTTGTGCCATTCCTTTTATAAGAGGAAGATTTGTTTCTAGACCTCTAGAAGAGATAATTACAGAGGCTAAAATGTTAAAAAAGAGGGGTTTTACGGAGATTTCGCTCATTTCTCAAGATACAACTATATATGGAAGTGACTTTAAAGATAGGAATATTGATATAGTTACTTTATTAGATGAATTAGAGAAAATTGGTTTTTATTCAATTAGATTACTTTATCTTTATCCAGGGGAAATTAGCGACGAGTTAATTGATAAAATTGCCTCAAGCAAGGTGATTGCTCATTATTTTGATATACCTGTTCAATGTGCTTCTAATAAGCTACTTAAACTTATGAAACGTCATGTAACACAAGAAGAAACAGTTGAACTTTTTAGAAAAATTAAAGAAAAATGTCCTGATGCTGTCTTAAGAACAACGTTAATTTCTGGTTTCTCGGGAGAAACTATTGATGATCAAAAGAAGACTCTTCAATTTTTAAAAGATATTGAATTTGATCATATGGGCTGTTTTACCTATTCTCCTGAAGAAGGAACAGCTGGATATTATTTGCCCCATAGAGTTAGGGAATCAACTAAGCAAAGAAGAAAGAACGAACTTTTAGCTCTTCAAAAGACAATTTCTTACAAAAAGAATAAAGAAAGAATTGGCGAGGTTATGGAAGGCTTAGTTTTCAAAAAGAATAAAAATACCTACGAATTGCGCAGTTATTGGAATGCACCTGATGATATTGATGGTACAATTTTCTTTAAATCTGATAAGAATTTAGCTTTAGGAAGTGTTGTAAAAGTGAAAATTAAAAACGCTTTTATTTATGATTTAGAAGGGGAACTAATTTCGTAAACTATTTTTATAGACAATACAAAAATTACTAGAGTATAATAAACCGCGTCAAGAAATTGACTTACCGCCCTCATAGTTCAGCGGTAGAACGGATCCATGGTAAGGATTAGACCTCTTTTCGACTAAGGGTGAGGGCACCATTAATGAAGGTGACTGCTGCAAAGCAGTTTTTTTCTAGCGTTTATAAGAATATGAGTATAAAATTTCTTAAAGAAATTTATGGAGAATATTAAGGTACGCGTTCTATCTAAAGCAACTCTTGTAAAAGGGCAAGGGGTTGGTTCGGCATACCTTGAACAAGTAGAACTTATTAAATCTAATCCTGATTTAATCTCTGTTTACTTGAAAAAAGATAAGGGTAGATGTGATATCTACCACATTCATACAGTTAATCCAACATATTATTTAAGAATGACAAAAAAGCATACAAACATCATGTATGTTCATTTTTTACCTGAAACTCTGGATGATTCAATTCGTTTACCAAAATTACTTCTTGTTGGGTTTAAGTGGTATATAAGGAAATTTTATAAAAAAGCTAACGAGCTTGTTGTTGTTAATCCTGCTTATATTGAAAAATTGAAAAATATAGGATTTGATGAGAAACATATTACTTATATTCCTAATTATGTTTCAAAAGAGCATTTTTATCCTCTTAGCGAAGAAGAAAAAGCTAAGATTAGAGAAAAATATTCGGTACCCTCAGATAAATTTGTTGTTTTAGGTGTTGGACAAATTCAGACTAGAAAAGGTTTAGATGACTTTTTAACTTGTGCTGAAAAGTGTCCTGATAAGATTTTTATTTGGGCTGGTGGTTTCTCTTTTAGTCATCTTTCTCACGGATATAAAAATCTTCGTAAAAGAGTAAAGAATCCTCCTGAAAACGTTAAATTTGTTGGAATACTTGATAGGGCAACAATGAATGAAATCTATAATATTTCTTCATTACTTTTTATGCCTTCCACTTCAGAATTATTCCCAATGTCAATTTTAGAAGCATCAAATGTAGGAATTCCAATTTTACTTAGAGATTTATCTTTATATAAAGAAATCTTATTTGATTACTACCTCAAAGGAAAAAATGTTGTTGAGTTTTGCTCAGTAATTGATAAACTAAATTCGAATTCTTCATTTTATGAAGAGGCAAGAAACAAATCTATTAAAATAACTGATTTTTATAATAGAGATTACGTAAATAATCTATGGAGAGAATATTATTCTAGGCTATATGAAAATAAAGGAGAAAAATAATTATGCCAAAAATTTGTATTACTGCTGAAACAACAATCGATTTGCCAAAAGAGTTACTTGAGGAATTTGACATCAAAATCATTCCTTTCACAATTGTTTTAGGTGAAGAACAAGCAAAAGACGGCGAAGTTACATCAAAAGATCTTTTTGATTACGTTGATAGAACAGGAAAACTTCCAAGAACTAGTGCTATCAATACATTCCAATACGCTGATTTCTTTCTCGAATTATTAAAAGATTATGATGAAATTGTCCATTTCTCTCTTTCAAGTGGGATTTCATCAGCATGTAGTAATGCTATAGCTGCAGTTAGCGAGAATCATTTAGAAAATAGAGTATTTGTAATTGACTCTAGAACTCTTTCAACAGGTATTGCTTTACAAGCATTCTATGCTGCAAAACTCCTTAAAAAAGGTTATAGCGGTGCTCAAATTAAGGAAAAAGTTGAAAAGAGAATCCCTTATGATCAAGCCTCCTTTATTATTCAACAACTTAATTATTTATATAAAGGTGGAAGATGCTCTAAACTTGCAATGTTTGGTGCAAATATTTTAAAGATTAAACCTCAAATTGTTGTTGCTGATGGTGTAATGGCTCCAGGAAAGAAGTATAGAGGTAAAACCGATAGAACAATTTTAGAATATGTTGATGATACTCTAGATCAATTTAATAATCCTGATTTAGAACAAGTATTTATTACGTATACAACCGCTGATCCAGATACAGTTGCAAAGATTAAAGAAAAGCTAGAAATGCACGGGTTTAAGAGAATTGACATCACTCAAGCTGGAGGAACTATTGCTTGCCACTGTGGACCAGAAACACTAGGAATTTTGTATTTTAATGATGGTAATGAAAACCATGATTAGTCAAAGAAAAACACGAATATTAATATACGGGTCGCTTATTTTGACTTCTTTATGCTTAACTTCATGCGATAAAGGCATGCCTAGTTTAGATGCGTATATCAACACGGTTAATGTCTTCCAAGGTAAAGAAGAAGCTAAGATTTTACAAATCACAGATTTACATTGGAGTTATGGCTCAGATGTAGAAAGACAACAAAAATATTTGAGTGCTTTAGTAAGAAATACTAATCCTGATATTGTTGTAGCAACAGGTGACAATGTTTGTAATGCAAACAAACAAACCTGGGAAAATATGCTATCTGTTTTCGATTCCTTCAACGTTCCTTATTTTATTGTTTACGGGAATCATGACTATCAAGGATTCTATAGACCAACTTTCCCATACGAAGAGATGAGAAGACATGCTCGTTGTTTGAATATCCATCCGGATGACAATATGAAAGGGGAAACCAACTTTGTTATAAATTTATCCGATGGGAACGAAACAAAATATCAACTTTTTGCAATTGATTCTCTTAATTTAAATCAAACTTGGAGCCCAATGGCTGAATATGATGTTATTAGTTATGGACAAATTGACTGGTATGAAAGACAAGTTCAATATGCTTCAACTCAAGTAGATGAACACACAGTGAAAAGAGTTCCTTCTTTAATTTTTACCCACATTCCGATTTGGCAAATTGAATATGCTTATAGGTTAAGCAAAGGTCAAACTTCTCAAGGAACTTTAGTAGCTGCTTCTGGAGAAATGAGAGAATCTGTTTATTCTTCAGCTCCAAACGAATTAAAAGGGACTAGAGCTTGGGTTGGTTATAAAGATACTGGATTATTTGCTTCTGTAGAGAAATATCAATCTACAAAAGGAATTTTCTTTGGACACGATCATAAAAATACTTTTGCTGCTAAATATTTCGAACATAGCAGTGCTTACGACGATTTTGAAGTAACTTTAGCTTATGGAGTTAAGACAGGAGATGGCTTATCTTTTGATGAAGAATTCCTAGGCGGAAACCTCATTTCTATTAAATCTAACGGGGATTTGCAGTGTTTTAGAGCGTTCCAGAGCTATCAAAATGATTATTCTTCGGGCAATGGATATAGATTGGAGAACATGTTCTAATGAGATACTCTACATTATTAAAAGTTGTTGAAGCAATCTTATTCCTTATTGCTGGAATCTGTTTTTTATATTTCTTGAATTTCCTTGTCCAGGACATTATTTCAGATATACATTTCTTACCTAGATATTTCCCATTCTATCTAGTCATGATTCTTCCTGTTTATTATCTATTTGTATTACATCATTTAAGATATCCAGCCTCATTAAAAATGAAAAAATTAACATACGTGGTCAACGGAATCATTACTTTCTGTATGGCTTTGGCTGCTTTTATAGGTGTGTTAGTCTTAGTTGGAAATCACATTTATCCAAGCATGAAGTTTGGTGGAGTAACTAGAATCTATCCTCTAGATACCTTTATAGGATCAATTTTATGCTTAATTATCTCTGCTTTCTTAGTTGTTAGAGGATTTTTATATAACGAAGAAGAGGAATATTATCTTTTAGCAAAGAAAAAATCTAATCGTGTAATAAAAAGAATATTTAGATCAATTTATATATTTATCGTTCTTTATTTTGCTGGAAATGTATGCCTAATTCCAACGACTTTTGATACACGTATGACCTATTTTGCTTGTGACTTAGCAGTTTATATACTTATGATAGTTCCTATCGTCCATATCATTTTCTATGAATTTGTATATAAGCCAAAGGAAGAAGGGGCTTTAAAAGAGATGTCTATTGCTAGACTTTCTTATATTGGATTAGGCTTATCTAGTGTCGGCATTATTTGGTTCTTAATTGCCAAATTTATTTCTCCTAACTTTATTTCAGATTCTTTAATCGCTATTTTCCCATTTGATTATCTTAGTTCAATAGGATTTGGACCCATTCTTCTTATTGCAATTAACCTAGTTCCACCTATAGTTGCTATCTTCCATTTCTTACATCCTGAAAAAGATAAAAAAATTAAGGAAGAAGAAGTAAAAGAACCTCTAGAAGAAGAAAAAAACTGAAAACTTTAAAAAAGTATTTACTTAAGTAAATCATTTAGGTAATATTTACTCGGAAATCCCGATAGTGGTTCCGAAACAAAAGTAGAATTTTGTGGCTTGCGAGCCACTTTTTTCTAGGAAAGGAGATAAATGCAAGAACTAGATAAAGTTAAAGAGATTTTATCTAAGTTAGTTTGTGAAAAAGGATTTGAACTCGTAGAGATTAAATTTTCTTCTTCAAAAAAGGAAAATATTCTCTCAATCGTGGTTGATAGAGTTGAGCCAATTTCTTTAGAAGACATAATTACTTTATCAGAGTTTATTTCTGCAGAATTGGACAAAGAAGATCCATTTGATGTTCCTTATACATTAGATATTTCTTCTCTAGGCGCAGAAAAACCTATAAAGATTGAAAAACTTGCTGATTATGTAGGAAATTACGTTAATCTACATCTAGTCTCCCCGGCTAAAGGACTAAATATCGTGGAAGGAGATTTAGAATCTATAACAGATGGTATAGTTAAACTAAGTTACAAAGAAAAAACAAAAAAAGTTACTCTTGAGTTCCCTCTATCTAACGTAGATAAAGCTAGACTCGCTATTAAATTTTAAATAAATAAAGGAAAAAGATTATGAAATTTAAATTAAATGAATTTATCGCAGCAATCAATGACTTATCCGAATCAAAAGGATTAAGCCATGAAGCTATCATCAATGCATTAAAGGAATCCATCGAAAAAGCCTACATCAAATATTTAGGTGGCGGAAGTGATGCAAGGACTTTTATCGATATTGATGAAGAAAAAGAAGAATTAATTATTGCCAACATCAAAACAGTTGTGGAAGATGTCCAAGATGACTACCTTGAAATCTCTTTTGAAGACGCCAATAAAGGCTTAAAGAAAGCAAAGTATAAAGTTGGCGATGATTTCTACATTTATGAATCTGCTGAAGATATGACAAAAATTTTCTACACAGGTGTAAAAAATAATTTACGTCAAAGATTAGCAGAGGCTGAAAGAGCCGCTTTATATGAAATTTATAAAGATCACATTGGCGAAATGATGACTGGAACCGTTGAAAGAAGTGATGATCATGGAATTTCTGTAAATATTGGAAGAACAACAGTTGAACTTGGAAGAAAAGAACTTATCGGCGACGAATATTTCAAAGTTGGTGATTTAGTTAAAGTTTATATTCAAGAAGTTAGATCTCAAGAAAATGGAAAAAAGAAAGGTAACCAAATTCAAGCTACTAGATCTTCTGAAGGTTTCATTAAGAGATTATTCGAAGAAGAAATCCATGAAATCTATGATGGAACAGTTTTAATTAAAGGTGTTGCAAGACATCCTGGCGTTAGAAGTAAAGTTGCAGTTGTCTCTGCTAATGAAGATGTAGATGCAACCGGAGCTTGTATTGGTCCAGGCGGAAGTAGAATCCAAAAAATTGTTACCCAATTAGGTAATGGTAAACAAAAAGAAAAGATCGATATCATCCAATATTCTCCATGTGATGGTTTATTTATTGCTAATGCATGTGCTCCAGCAAAAGTTGTTGGTGTTTGCATTGAAGAACCAGTTGATGGAGAAAAAGATGCTTTAGTTGTTATCGAAGATGGTGACACTCCATTAGCTTTAGGAAAATTCAAATCTAACCAAAATCTTGCTTCTAAGTTAACTGGATATTCAATTGAATTTGTCGAAAAGAAAATTGCTGACGAAGATGAAATTGACTATAAACCAGTTAGCTATTTCCAAGAACTTGCTGAAGAAATGAAGAAAGTCAAAGAAAAAGAAGACTATCTCCGTAAAATGGAAGATCTTAGAAAGAGACAAGAGGAAGAAGAAAGAAAAGCTGCTGAAGCTGCTGAAAGAGCCAGAATCGAAGCTGAAAATGAGAAAATCCATGCAGAACTCGCTGCAAAAGAAGCAAAAACAAAAGAAATTGCCTCTATGGCTGTTGCACCAAAAGCTGCTGCAAACCCAGAAGAATTCCCACTTGAAGCTATGAACCCAGCCGCCGCTGCTTTAGCCTTAGCCAAAGCTCAAGATGCTGCTAGAAAAGCCGAAGAAGAAGCCGCAAGAAAAGCTGAAGAAGAAGCTAAACTTGCTAAAGAAGAAGCCGCAGAAAAAGAAGAAGAAATCTCTCCAACAGAAGTTAGAACTACAACAACTTTATCTTCTCTTGAAGCTGAACTTGAATCTGCAAAAGAAAAGAAAGCTGCTTCTGCTCCTAAAGCAAAACGTCCACGTAAAATTACTGAAGAAGAAGTTAAGCACGAACCTGTTAAACCAGCAATTGATGCAATCCCAGTTTATACAGATGAAGAACTTAAACAAATCGAGGATGAAGAAGCTGATATCGAAGACTTCTACGATAGTGAAGAAGACATCGATCAAGATTACAGCGAATACGAAGAATATTACGATGACGACGGAGGTCGTTAATGAAGAAAATTTCTTTAAGAAGAGATATTGTTTCTAGAAATAGCTACCCAAAAGAGAATTTAATTCGTCTAGTTATTATGGATAATAAGCTAACTATCGATGAAAATAATTGTCTTAAAGGTAGGGGATTATATATAAAAAAAGATGTAGAAACCATTTCTATTGCTAGAAAGAAGAATCTATTAAAGAAATATTGTTTCGATGGCGATATCTATTCGAGGTTAGAAAGTTTATGCGCGATTCGTTAAATTTTCTTGGATTACTTAATAGAGGTGGTCTTACTTTAGTAGGAGACACTCTAGATAAGAAATTTAGTAAAGTTAAGCTGCTAATTCTTGCAAAAGATGCTTCAGTTAATACTAAAAAATCTCTTATAGATAAAGCTAATTACTATAATGTTAAATTTGTATATATAGATTCTGCAGAAGAACTTGGTTATTCCTTAGGATTTAATAAATTATCTGCTGTAGGAATAATCGATGGTAAAGCTGCAAAAAGATTTAAAGAAAAATATGAGGAGGAAGTGGTATGAAGAATAATTATCAAAAAGATAAGAATAAACAAAATTTTAAACGTGTTTCCAATTTTGATCCTAATGCTTCAAAAAAGAAGCCTGAAGAAGCTAAAGTCAATGGTGGAGTATTTGTTTATTCTAAACCTATTACTATTTCCGAATTATCTAAAGCAATTAATGTTCCAATTAATTCGATTATTAAATTCCTATTTTTACAAGGAATCAGCACAAATTTAAACCAAATAATCGATGATGAAACAATCGGATTAATCTGCTTAGAATTTGGTTATGATTTTAAAAAAGAAAAGATTGTCGACGAAGTTCACTTCGAAGAAATCGAAATAAATGATGATCCAGCAAGCTTATTGCCTCGTCCACCTGTAGTTACAATCATGGGTCACGTTGACCATGGTAAAACTACTTTAATCGATGCTATAAGAAATTCTCATATTGTCGATACCGAAGCCGGAGGAATTTCTCAAGAAATCGGTGCTTATCAAAAAGAGATTCACGGACAAAAGATTACATTTATTGATACTCCAGGGCACGCTGCTTTTACTGCAATGAGAGCTAGAGGGGCTTCTGTTACAGATATTGTTATCTTAGTTGTTGCTGCTGATGATGGCGTTATGCCTCAAACTTTAGAAGCTATTGACCACGCTACAGCTGCTGGAGTTCCTATAATTGTTGCTATTAATAAGATTGATAAAGCAGGAAGTAATCCTCATAAAGTTAAAGAAGAACTTATGGCTCATAATGTCATTGCTGAAGAATATGGCGGAGACGTTATTTGCTGCGAGATTTCTGCTAAAAAAGGCGAAGGTATCGATGAATTATTAGATGCTATTCTTCTTAAAGCTGAAATGTTAGAGCTTAAAGCCAATCCTTCTAGATACGCAATTGGTACAGTTTTAGAGTCTCATCTAGATAAAGGAGAAGGACCAAAAGCTACTTTAGTTGTTCAAAACGGAACTCTAACAAATGCTGACTATGTCGTAGTTGGAGAAACTTACGGTAAGATTAGAAGAATGACTAATGAATATCGTCAAATTGTTAAAAGTGCAGGACCATCTACTCCAATTTCAGTAATTGGATTAGCTTCAGTTCCTTCTGCTGGAGACCGTTTTATGGCCTTCCCAGAAGAAAAACAAGCTAAAGATATTGCTCAAAAAAGAGCTCTTGCTAAGCAAGCTCAAGCTAGAGCAGGTTCCGCCGCAATGTCCTTAAATGATTTAAATAATTTAATTAATAGCGGAAAAGTTACAGATATTAATGTAGTTGTTAAAGCAGATAGTGATGGTTCAGCTCAAGCTTTAAAGATGAATTTAGAAAAGATGAGCAACGATCAAGTAAAAATCCATGTTTTACTCGCTGCTTCTGGAGCAATTACAGATAACGACGTTCTTTTAGCAAGTGCTTCTAATGCTTTAATTTTCGGATTTAATGTTAGACCTGATGCTAAAGTTAGAAATACTGCTGCTGAGAATCATGTTGAAATCCATTTACATAAGATTATTTATGAACTCTTAGATGAAATGGAAGACGCTATGAAAGGTATGATCAAGCGTGAAAAAGTCGAAAACGTCACTGGTCAAGCTGAAATTAGACATATTTATAAAATCTCAAATGTTGGAACTGTCGCTGGAAGCTATGTTACTAGCGGAATTATTAAAGCTAATTCTAAAGTTAGACTTCTTAGAGATGGAGTCATCGTTTATGAAGGCGTTTTAGGTTCCTTAAAGAGATATAAAGATGATGTAAAAGAAGTAAAAGAAGGCTATGAATGTGGCTTTACAATCGCTTCTTATAACGATATTAAAGAAGGAGATGTCGTCGAGGGATACGAACTCGTCGAGAAATAATCATGGCTTCTAGAAATGGTAGAATTAAAGCTGTAATCGCGAAAAATATCTCTGAAATTCTTCAAAAAGAAGTTAAGAACAAAAAAATTGGGTTAATTTCTGTTAATGAAGTTGTCGTTAATGATGACTATTCTGAAGCAAGAGTATATGTTACTTTTTTCGATGCTTCCTATCCTTATCAAAAGTTAGCAGAACTTAAAAAACTCTCGGGGTATGTTCGTTCTTCTTTAGCTAAAAAGATGGATATTTATAAAGTTCCTGTTATTTCTTTTCATTATGATGAAAGTTTTAATAGGGCTGCAAGCTTAGATGAAGCACTTAAAAGAGAAGAAGATGAACTTTCTTCTTTTGAAAATATAGAAGATGAATCTTTATGAGTAGAGAAAGTGGAATTTTACTAATTGATAAACCTTCTGGAATGACTTCCAGGATGGTTGATAATAAAATTGGTAAGATTTTTTCTACTAGACACGTCGGACATCTAGGAACTCTAGATCCTTTTGCTACAGGACTTCTTATTGTAGGAATAAATAAAGGTAATAAAGCTTTAAATTATATTGATGATTCTAAGAAGACTTATCTTGCTTCTTTAGTTTTAGGAAAGAAAACTGATAGCGGAGATAAGAATGGAGAAGTTATCGAAGAGGCACCAATTCCAACTATTACAGATGCTGAAATCTCCGCAATTCTCTCTTCTTTTTTAGGAAAATCTCTGCAAATTCCACCTATGACTAGTGCAAAAAAGGTAGACGGGAAGGCTTTATACAAACTTGCACATAAGGGAATTGAAATTGAAAGAGAGCCTAAAGAGATTGAAATATTTGATATAAGATTAATCTTTAGATTAGGAAAACAGATTGATTTTGTTGTTACTTGCTCTAAAGGGACTTATGTTAGAGTCTTGGCTGAAGATATAGCAACAAAAATTGGAACAGTTGGTCACTTAGAAAATTTAAGAAGATTAAAAATTGGCGAAGTATCATTAGTAAATAGTGTCCAACTAGAAGAATTAATAGCGGATAATATTCTTAACCCTATTGACTTTATTTCTCTTCCTGAAGTTGAATTAGAAGAGAAAGATTATCAAAAAGTTTTAAATGGAGCAAAGATGAAACTTAATCGAGAAGATCCACTTATTGTTTTTACATATAAAGGAGAATTAGTTTCTGTTTATTCTAAAGAAAATAATAACCTTTATAAATGTGAAAGAGGCTTATTTTAATAATGGAAAAAATAGAGATTAATGACCACTCAAATATAAAAAAGAGGGGACCCGTTAGTGCGATTTTGGGCAATTTTGATGGTTTTCATATAGGCCACCAAGAACTATGTCTTAAAGCTTCAATAGAAGCTAAAAATCCAACAGCAATAATATTCTTTGATAAAGATTATGATTGCTTTTTAGATGAAGAGTCAGAGCATCTATGTTCTTTAGACGATAAGATCTTATTTGCTGAAAAACTCCATATTGATAATGCTTTTATTTTAAAGACATCGAATGAATTTTATTCGATGAGTGCGGAAGAATTTATAAACCTATTAAAAAATATTGGTGTAAAAGAAATATTCGTTGGAACTGATTTTAAATTTGGTGCAAATCGAAGCGGTGATAATTCTTTATTAGCTCAACATTTTGATGTTCATATTGTTAAAGATGTATTAGATAAAAATCATAAAAAAGTCTCCTCAACTAACATTAAAAAATTAATCAAAAATGGAAAAATAGGGGAGGCGTGTATTAATTTAGGACGTTTATATGAGATAAAAGGTGAAGCTATTGAAGGTCTTCATAATGGCGAGAAAATAGGAATTAAAACCATAAATTTATCTTTATCTGAAAATTACGTTTTACCTAAGGATGGTGTTTACTTTGGAATAACTTATGTAAATGGCATTCCTTATAAAAGTTTGATTAATGTTGGGAGAAATCCAACTGTTGGAGTTTTGGATAAACCTCAAATAGAAAGTCATCTTTTAGATTTTCCAGATACTCAACTTTATGGCAAAACCATATATGTTCAGTTTATTAAATTTATTAGAGAAGAACAAAAATTTGCTTCCTTAATTGACTTAAAGAAGCAAATTGAAGCCGATATTGCAGAGATTTCGAAGGAAATCCTATAAATTTGTTATTGTATTATTTTCTTGTTCAGCTTTTCTTTTAGCTTCGAATTTCTTTCTTTCTGGAGTTGAAAGAATTCTTTTTCTCATTCTATAAGCTGTTGGAGTGACCTCAACAAGTTCATCGGAATTAATATAATCTAAACAAGCTTCAAGAGACATTCTTCTTGGAGATTTTAAAACAACAGTTTGATCTTTATTTGATGAACGAACGTTTGTTTGTGGCTTAACAGCAGTGACATTAACTGAAAGATCAACTGGATAACGATGTTCTCCAATAATCATTCCTTCGTAACAAATAGTTCCTGGAGAAATGAACATTGTGCCGTGGTCTTCGACTTTTTCTATTGAGTAAGGAGTTGCAGGTCCTTTATCAACAGAAACTAAAACGCCAATTTGTCTTTCACCAACGACGTGATTATAAATAGGTCTATATTCTTTAAATGTATGATTAATAATTCCATAACCTTTTGTGAGTGTGAGGAAATTATTAACGAAGCCAAGTAAACCTCTAGAAGGAATAACGTAAAGCAAGCGTGTTTCGCCATTACTTTCAATCATATCGATCATTTGGCCTCCTCTTTGACCTAATGTATCCATGATATCTCCAACATATTCGGAAGGAACATCTATTTGCAAATCTTCATAAGGTTCACATCTATGACCGTTAATTTCTTTAATGATTACATGAGGCTTTGAAACTTCTATTTCATAACCTTCTCTTCTCATTGTTTCGATGAGAACTGATAAATGAAGGTCTCCTCTTCCTGAAACTGTCCAAGATTCAGTATTAGGAATTCTTGCGTATTTTAAAGAGACATCTCTTTGAACTTCGCTATAAAGTCTATCTTCAATTACTCTAGCTGTAACAAATTTACCATCTTGTCCTCTTAAAGGAGATGAATTCGTACCAAATTCCATTTGAAGAGTTGGCTCATCTATACGTAATTTTGGTAGTGGGTTTAAGTGATTTGGTGAGCAGAAAGTATCACCGACCATCATTTGGTCATCACCAGCAATAGCGCAGATATCTCCAGATTCAACTCTATCTACTTCGACTCTTTTTAAGCCATGGAAAGTATAAAGTTTCATAATTTTGAAATCTTTTTTGCTTCCATCGATTCTGCATGCAGTTACTAAATCTCCTACTTTAGCTTGCCCACCTCTAATAGTTCCAATTCCAATTTTTCCAACAAATTCATTGTAATCTAATAAGGCAGGCTGGAATCTAAATGGACCATCTTTATCACATTTGGGTTCTTCAATATATTTTAAAATTGTCTCAAAAACAGGATCCATGCCATCTTTTTGAGTAACTGGATCAGGCGAATACGAAGATGTTCCATTTAATGCGGAAGTGTAGACAACAGGGAATTCTAATAAATCATCAGAAGCTCCTAATTGAATTAATAAATCTAAAACTTCATCGACTGCTTTTTCAGGATCAGCGTTTGGTCTATCAACTTTGTTGATAATAACGATTGGCTTTATGTGAGCTTCTAATGCGTTTTTAAGAACAAATCTAGTTTGAGGCATAGTTCCTTCAAAAGCATCTACAAGTAAAAGACATCCATCAACCATATGCATGATTCTTTCAACTTCGCCACCGAAGTCAGCGTGCCCTGGAGTATCGACTATGTTAATTTTTGTATCTTTATAAAGTAAAGAAGTTGTTTTAGCTAAGATAGTGATTCCTCTTTCTCTTTCTTGAGGATTAGAATCCATCATCCTATCTTTTATCTCTTCATTTTCTCTAAAAGCACCTGATTTAGTAAGCAAAGCATTGACCAAAGTCGTCTTTCCATGGTCGACGTGAGCAATGATTGCAATGTTTCTCATCTTCATAATCTTTATCCAAACCTTGAAAATATTATTCTTGTGTTAAACGTTATTCAACATTTTTTGCATTATTTTTAAAAATAATGATTGAAATATAGGTCCAAACAAAGTATGGTTATACCGCTGCGAAACCTTGTTGAGATTGCTCTCCTATAATCCAACATAGTTTCTGCAAAGAATTTAAGTAAAGGAGAAAACAATGGCTTTATCAAAAGAAGAAACCGCCAAAATCATTAAGAAATTTGGTAGTAATGAAAAAGACACTGGCTCTACAGAAGTTCAAATCGCTCTTCTCACAAAGAGAATTAGAGATTTAACTGAACACCTCAAAAAGAATAATGGTGACTCAGCTGCCAGACGTTCCCTCTTAATCCTTGTTGGAAAAAGACGTTCATTACTTGGCTATCTTGCTAGAAATGATCAAGATAGATACGCCAAACTCATTAAAGAATTAGGCATCAGAAAGTAAGAAAAAATACTCCCAATTCAAAAATTTATTTTTGAAAAAGGAGTTTTTTATATGTTTTTTAAAATGATTATAGTAAGATAGTCCCGTTAAAAATTAAGAAAGAAGGAAAAAATGAAAAAGGTGTTTGAAACCGTATTCGCTGGAAGAGTGTTAAAAGTTGAAACCGGCGAGATTGCAAAACAAGCAGATGGTGCTACATTTGTGCGTTTTGGTGACACAGTTGTTTTATCAACTGTATGTTGTGCGGATGAACCAAAAGAAGGAGATTTCTTCCCTTTAACAGTTAATTATGAAGAAAAACAATACGCTGTTGGAAAAATCCCAGGTTCATTCTTAAGAAGAGAAGGTAGAAGTGGAGAACATGCTACACTTGCCGCTAGACTAATCGATAGACCAATCAGACCTTTATTTGCTGAAGGTTTTAGAAATGAAGTCCAAATTGTTGCTACAGTAATGTCCTGCGATCCAAATAACAGCCCAGAAATGACTGGATTATTTGGTTCTTCCTTAGCTCTTTGCATTTCTGATATTCCATTTGATGGACCAGTTGCTGGAGTTTACGTTGGAAGAGTAAATGGAAAACTTATTGTTGATCCAACTGAAGAAGAAAAGAAACTTTCTGATATCGACTTAGCTGTTGCTGGTACAGAAGATGCCATCATGATGGTTGAAGCTGGTGCTGCTGAAGTTCCAGAAGAAGAAATGCTCGATGCAATCATGTTTGGATTTGAAGCTATTAAGAAATTATGTGCTTTCCAAAAAGAAATTATTGCTGAAATTGGAAAAGAAAAGAGAGAAGTCTCTTTATATGCACCAGATCCAATTATCGTTAAAGATATCTACGATAGAATTGGCGCAAAGATGGTAAAAGCTATCTCTATCTTTGATAAATTAGAAAGACAAGATGCTATCGATGCTTTAAGAAATGAAATCGTTGAGGATTATGATAGCAGAGAGTATGAAGATGAACATGACCACAAGATGTCTATGCTTATGGTTAATGATATTCTTGAAGGAATGGTCGCTAAAGAAGTTAGAAGACTTATTACGGAAGAAAAGATCAGACCAGATGGAAGAAAAGTTGATGAAATTCGTCCATTAGATTGCCAAGTTGATCTCTTACCTAGAGCTCACGGCTCAGCTATGTTTACTAGAGGACAAACTCAAGTTATTGGTACAACAACTTTAGGACCTCTATCTGATAAACAAGAAATAGATGATTTAACTGGCGAAACTGAACGTAGATTCATGCATCAATACAACTTCCCACCATATTCTGTTGGTGAAATTGGAAGAATGGGTGGCCCAGGAAGAAGAGAAATCGGTCACGGAAAACTTGGTGAAAGAGCTCTTTCTTATGTAATTCCAAGTGAAAGTGAATTCCCATATACAATTAGATGCGTCGCTGATGTTGTAGAATCAAATGGTTCTTCTTCTCAAGCCTCTTTATGCGCTAACTGTATGTCTTTAATGGCTGCAGGTGTCCCAATTAAAGGTGTAGTTTCCGGCATTGCCATGGGTTTAATTACTTCTGGTCCATTAGATGGAAAGCATCCATATACAATCTTAACTGATATTCAAGGCTTAGAAGATCACTTCGGAGATATGGACTTTAAGTGTGCAGGTACCGCTAAAGGTCTTACCGCTTTACAAATGGATATTAAGATCCACGGTGTTACTAGAGAAGTCTTATCTGAAGCTTTATCTCAAGCAAATAGAGCTAGAGCAGAAATTAGAGAAGCCATCATTGCTTGTATCCCAGAGCCAAGAAAAGAAGTTTCTCAATATGCCCCAAAGATGATTTCATTCAAGATTGATACATCTAAGATTAGAGATGTTATTGGTAAAGGTGGAGAAACAATAAATAAGATTATCGAAGCAACCGGAGCTGCCTTAGATGTTCTTAATGATGGAACAATTACAATCTATTCTTCAAATAAAGAAATGCTTGAAAAAGCAAAAGCTATGGTTGATGAAATCGTTAGAGAAGCCAAGATTGGAGAAATCTACGAAGGACCAATCACCAGAGTAGAAGATTATGGTGTATTTGTTAAATTATTTGGTGAAGTCGAAGGTTTATGTCACATCTCTTCATTACAATGGACTTATTTAGAAGATGCTAACGATTTATATAAAGTTGGTGATACTCTTAAAGTCGTTGTTACTGAAATTGATGATAAAGGAAAAATCAAAGTCTCTCATAAAGAATTTGAAGAAAAGCCAGAAGGCTATAAAGAAAAACAAGGAAAGCCATTTAATAAAGGCGGAAATAAACCTCCACATAAGAAATTTGGCGATCACAAAAAACATCAATAACTTAAAAAGTTAGCCGCTGGCTAACTTTTTTTATATACTTTTAGCTAATTCTCTTAATCCATCAAAAGATAGTAGAGAATCCAAATGTTCTTTGTTCATTATCTTATATTTATTATATATAAAGGTTTTAATAGAAGAGATAAGTTTAGATTCAAAGCTATCTTCTTCAATATTGATATAATCAGTTTCAATAAACATTTCTTCTAAAGAAGTAACCAAGAATCTTTTTAAATAGATTAAAAGAGTCTTTTCTATCCAGAAATCACAGGAATCTACATTTTTTATCTTTTTTATTAGGTCTAGATATAAAGGAAGCCCGTCTGCTTCATTATGATAAATATCAATAAATAAATAATCATAGTGAGATGCAAAATCATATTTAAGAGCATCTCCTTTAATAATATTTATTTTTTCTTTATGAGGAATATAAGGATAGATATTTTCTTTAAACCAAGAGATTATTTCTTCATCGAATTCGATGACGTCAATTTTGTTTACGTTTTCTTTCTTACTTGCCATAAAAGCAAAATAACCTAAACCTAGTCCAAAAGTCAAAACATCACCTTTAGCTTTTTTAATGGGATTTTCAAATGTCTTAATCTCATGAGGGATAATTGACATCCAGGTCGTATCATCTTTAGATATTCTTTTGAAAGTAAAAGGGGCGTTAAAATAAGCAAATTGAGTGAAATCTCCGTAAAAGTCGGCTTGTTTTACGACTTTTTCATCATATTGAAAGACTTCGTTAGGTAAATAAATACCATTTTCTATCTTTCCTGAAGTAGGGATAGAATTAAGAAAAGCATAATAATCATTATTTATAAATTCTTTAGGCGAGAGCTCTTTTAAAGAATAAAAATATTTCATTAAGTACTTATCGAAGTAATCGTGCTCCTCTTTTAAGCATAATTTATTTCTTAAATTTAGAGCAAAATCAGTGAATGTAAGTTTATTTTTCTTAACTTGAATTTGTCTATTTTTATTATCTAGTCCTAGATATTCATTAAAAAGAGAATCTGCTAAAGAAGAATTAAAGTTTTCTTCGACAATATTCTCTAAATAAGATAAAGCTGAATCATCTATTTTTATCATATAAATATTATAAAAAACTATAAAACATTAGTTAATTATTTGTTAAAATAATTTCATGTTAGATGTGCTAATAATTGGAGCTGGGGCAACTGGCTCTTTACTTGCTAGAGAATTAAGCAAATATAAGCCTAATGTTTTAGTTATTGATAAAGAAAATGATGTTGGAAATGTTACGTCAATGGCTAATTCTGCAATAGTTCATTCTGGCTATGATCCAGTACCAGGAAGCAAAAAAGCGATATTTAATGTCAAAGGAAATGCGATGTTTCCTTCTCTTTGCGAAGATTTGGACGTTGAATTTAATAAATGTGGGACATTAACTGTTGCGACAGAAAATAAACAATTAGAAGTTCTTTCTTCTTTATTAGAAAGAGCAAAGCAAAATAAAGTTGAAGCTAAGCTTCTTTCCGCTATAGAAGTTAAAGAGATTGAGCCAAATATTTCTAGTGAAGTTAAAGGAGCTCTTCTTTGCCCTAGTGGAGGAATCGTAAATCCGTTTTCTTTAGTTGTTCACGCTATGGAAAACGCCATGGATAACGGAGTAAAACTTGAATTAAATCAAGAAGTTATAGGCATTAAATATTTAGATGATCATTTTGAAGTCAAAACAAATAAAGATATCTTTGAAGCTAAAATTGTAGTTAACTGTGCAGGTCTCTTCTCAGATAAAATTGCAGCAATGATCGAAGATATTTCATGGTCAATATCTCCAAGAAAAGGGGAATATTATGTTTTAGATCATTATGAAAAAGGTCTCGTAAACCATGTTTTATTCCCTCTTCCTTCTGAAAAAGGGAAAGGGATTTTAGTTACGATGACAACTTCTGGAAATTATTTAGTTGGTCCAAGTTCTGAATTTGTAAAAGGGAAAGATGATTTCAGTACTGATAGTCTTACATTATCTAAAGTTAAAGCTGAAGCATCCATTATGGTTCCTAAAATTCCATTTAATCAACAAATTAGAGTTTTTTCAGGCTTAAGAAGCACACCATCTACGCATGATTTTATTATTGAACCAGCAAAAACTAATAAATATTTTATTAATGTTGCCGGTATTGAGTCTCCTGGATTAGTTTCTTCTCCAGCTATCGCAGAATATGTTTCTAACGAACTTATTTCAAAATTAATTCTTTTAGATAAAAAGGAAAATTGGTCTGGAAAAGTAAAAAAATACGTAAAGCCTCTTCTTTTAGAAGAAAAGGAAAGAGCAAAGTTCCTTAAAGAAAACCCAAAATATGGACATATTATTTGTGACTGTGAGAAGGTTTCTATAGGTGAAATAGAAGATGTTCTTTCTCGTAGCGTTCCATGTAATTCAATAAAAGCAGTTAAAAAAAGAACTAGAGCAGGATTCGGAAAATGCCAAGGTGGCTTCTGTCAGCCTCAAGTTTTATTCCTTTTAGCAAAGCATTTTAATCTTGATCCACTTTCTATAGTTTACGATAAAGAAGAAAGCTATATTTTGGAGGAAAAATCCAAATGATTGAAAGAGATTTAGTTATTATTGGAGGCGGAAGTGCAGGGATGTCTGCAGCTGTTTCAGCTTATGATAATGGGATAAAAGATGTTTTAATTATAGAAAGAAATCCTTTATTAGGAGGAATTTTAAATCAATGTATTCATAATGGATTTGGAATTCATGAATTTAATGAAGAACTCACAGGAACAGAGTTTTTATCTAGATTTGTTAAGCAAGTTGAAGAAAGAAACATTGAATATAAGCTAAATTCTTTCGTTACAAATATAAGTGAAGATAAAGTTGTTACATATTCAAATGAGGAAGAAGGCGTTGTTAGCATTAAAGCTAAAGCAATTATAAATGCATGCGGATGCTATGAGAAAAACGCCGGCGCAATAGGAATTCCTGGAGATAGACCAGTTGGAGTTCTTACAGCAGGGCAAGCGCAATTATATCTAAATGAATATGGATATCTTTCTGGAAAGCGTGTTTTTATTCTTGGTTCTGGAGATATTGGCTTAATCATGGCTAGAAGAATGACTTTAGAAGGCGCTAAAGTTTTAGGAGTTGCTGAAATTCAATCTTATAGCAATGGATTAAACAGAAACATTCAACAGTGTCTTAAAGATTTTGATATTCCTTTATATTTATCTCATACAGTAACTAAGATTATAGGAAAGAAAAAATTAGAAAGAATTGAAGTCTCTAAAGTAGATGAAAACTTTAAACCAATCCCAGGAAGTGAGATGTATTTTGATGTGGATAATTTGTTACTCTCAATTGGTCTGATCCCTAATAATGTTTTATTCAATAACCTTAAAATTCCTCAAGGAAAAAGTAGAGGAAGTATTGTCAATGAAAATCTTGAAACAGATTTAGATGGATTCTTTGCATGTGGAAATGTTCTTCATGTTCATGACTTAGTTGATTATGTAGTTGGTGAAGGTAAGCTTGCTGGAGCGGCTGCTGCTAAGTACATAAAAGAGAATCCTATTAGATCAAAAGAATATATCGAAGTTGTTCCAGGACAAGGAATTAGTTATGTAATTCCTAATAAGATTGATAGATATTCATCAAATGAAACTATTGAATTTAAGTTTAGAGTTCAAAAGCCTCAAAAGAATATTGATATTTATATTGCTGATGAAGAAAATGTTATCAAGAAAATAAGAAAAGTTGCGGTTATACCAAGCGAAATGGAAATTTATAAAATACCTAAAAAACTACTAAATTTAAACTGCAAATCTATAAAGATTTTTACTAAGGAGTTGGATTAAATTTTATGACTGAACTAACTTGTATTATATGTCCTAGAGGATGTCATCTAACTGTTGATGACTCTTTGAACGTATCAGGGAATTTTTGTCCACGCGGAGTTCAATATGCTAAAACAGAACTAACGGCTCCAACAAGAACTTTAACTTCAACTGTAAAATGTAATTCAAAAATTCTTCCAGTTTGTCCTATTAAGAGTGTTCCAGCAATTCCAAAAGGAAAAATTTTTGAATGTATGAAAATTGTCAATGAAACAGTTGTTAATGTTCCTATTCATATTGGCGATATCTTAATTGAGAACATTGCTGATACAGGTTGCAATATTGTTGCAACGAGAGATTTATTATATTAACTAAGGATTTAAATTATGATTATTGTTTGTTCGGATATTCATGGAAGAGTTTCCTCAATTGATTTACTAGAAGGAAAGATAAAAAAATATAGACCGACAAAAATTATTTGCTTAGGTGATTTTCTCTATAACGGGCCAAGAAACGGCGTTCCAAAAGACTATGATCCAGCTTATGTTTATAAAAAATTGAATTTGTATGCTGATCTTATTATTGGAATTAGAGGAAATTGCGATGCATTAATTGATGAATCTCTACTTAGATTTAAGTTAAAAGATAAAGTTAAGATTAAAATTGGTGGAGTTTCTTATCTTTTGATCCATGGACATAAACTTAATTCTATGACTTTAGATGAACTTAGAAGAAAAGAAGTTCTTTGCTTTGGTCACACACATATTTATAAATTAGAAGTTAAAAATAACATTTTATACTTTAATCCAGGTTCAATTTCTTTCCCAAAGAATGAAAATCCTAGAACTTATGCGATTATTGATGATGGAGTAATTAAAATTCTTGATTTAGTAACAGATAAAACTATTCAAGAAATTAATACAAGAAATATATTTTAATATATTTATTTTTGAGCCTTTTTAATGTAAACTAAAAGCACTTTATTATAAATAAAGGAGTTTTATGGCCGATAATGTAAAAATATCCATTTTAGGTGGCCTTGATGAAGAAGGTAAAAACCTAAACGTTGTTGAAATAAATAACGATATTTTTGTCGTTCAATGTGGTGTTATGATTCCTGATAAAACTCTACCAGGAATTGATTATGTCATCCCAAGAATTGACTATCTTATTGAAAATAAAGAACGCATCAAAGCATATTTTCTTTTACATGGACACGATGATGAAGTTGGTGCTTTAGCATATATATATGACCAAGTTCCTGCTCCTATTTATGGAAGTAAAGCAACTTTAACTATGCTTAAGATTTTTACTAAGCACGTTAAAAAAGATCCTTCTATGTATAAATTTGTTGAAGTTCAACCTTCTTCAACTTTTACAGTAGCTGAAAGAAAAATTTCTTATTTCCATACAGCACATAATATTGTTGATTCAAGCGGTATAGCCATACAAACTTCTTTAGGAAATATTGTTTTTACAGGGGATTTTGTTGTTGAAAACTCCGCAAATCCTTCTTATCTTCATGATATTGCAATGATAAGTAGAATTGCTGAAGAACCAACTTTAGCTCTTCTTTCTGATTCAACTTATGCTGGAAGAAGCGGATATACAGCTCCTTTATATAAATTAACTTCTAAGATTGAACATGTATTTAAAAACAGCGAAGGAAGAATTTTTGTTGCTGTAAAATCAAGCAACCTTTATAACATTGAAGAAGTTATTGAATTAACTAAAAAATATAGGAAGAAAATTCTTTGGTATGATGCTGCAACTGCGACAACTATTGATGCGATGCAGCAAATTGGACACTTACAAATTCCTCGCGACAATTATGCTCCTATAGGAGATATTGTTAGATTAAGAAATCAAGATATTGTCGTCTTAGTTACTGGTTTTGGTTCTAATTTATATAGAAAAATTGCTCTTTTAGCATCAGGAAATAATGATGATAAGCGTATTTCTTTAATTCCAGAGGATACATTTATTATTGCTGCACCAAGTTCAGATTTAACTGAAGTAGAATATACTGATGCTGCTGATGAACTTTATAGATGTGGATGCGAAGTTTTAAATATTTCCAAAAAAGAATTCCTTCGTATGCATGCTTCCGAAGAAGATTTAAAAACATTAGCATGTTTATTCAAGCCAAAATATTACATTCCAATCAAAGGTTTTTATAAAGAACTTTTAGATAATGCAATGTTGGCTTTATCTATGGGACTTAATTTATCCCACTCCAATGTTTTTGTTGCGGAAAACGGAGATACAATTTCTCTTACTGAAAATGGCGGAGTTCTAGAAAAAGAAAAAGTCATCCACGGAGATTTAATGATTGATGGTGGAGATTATAGTGATATTTCTGAACAAGTTATTAAAGAAAGAAATGAACTTGAAGACGGAGTAATCATTCTTGCCATGCAGATCTCTAGAGTTCAACACAAGATAATTGCTGGACCAGATGTTCAAATTCGAGGCTTCCTTTATTCTAGAGAAGCAGACATGGTTATTAGAGAAACTTCTAAGAGTTTTGTAACAATAGTTGAACAATTCTTAGAGAATGAGGGGCCATATAACCTAGAAGAGATTCAACAAAATGTATCGGTGGCAACCTTAAAAGTAATCAGAAAACTTTTAGGAAAAGAGCCTGAAGTCATCGTATTAATTGACGAAATTTAATTGCCTAAAGAGATAAAAATGGAAAGTAAGAATACTGAAAAGCATATTTCTTCACGACATATTGTTACTGCCGTTGGTTTTTTACTTTTCCTTTTAGGAATCCTTTTTGTTTTATGTCCTAGAACACATTTAAAAGGGTTATCCTATGTTTTCGAATATCCTTTTGGACTTGTTGGACAATATTTTTGCTCAGCTGTTCTTCTTTATTTAGGAATAAGAATAATATTTAGAGAACATTTCTATCGTTTCTCTATTAGAGCGATGCTTGGATTAATCGTTGCTTTCTTAGGATTTATGCTTCTTTTCTCAACAATTTCTTATCCTACTCTAGAATCTTTAGGAAGAGATTTTCATACTGAGTTCACAGAATTTGCTTATCTAAATCAAAATGGCGGATTATTTGGCGATATTGGATTAGGTGGCGGAGCTACTGGATATTATTTTGCGACTATTTTCTGCTCAATTAATATTATTTTATCTTATGCAATTGCTAGTGCGTTGATTCTACTTGGATTTATCATTGTTTGCTTTCCATTATTTGTTATTGCATTTAAAAGAATGCGCACAAATGCTGCAATTGCTAAAGCTCAAAAAGCTGAAGAAAGACGCATAAGAGAAGAATTAGAAAATAATTTAGTTATTCAAGAGATGGATGAAAAAATCGATTTTGAACAACCTATTCCAGTAGAAGAATCATTTATTGAACCTAAGGAAGAGGAATTTCATATTGAAGAAGAAAAAGTTGCTCCTAGCATTTCTTTTGATGAAGAAGAGAAAGAAAGTGAAGAGAAAATTTCTCTTTCTGAATATTCATTCCAGCCTGCTAATGAATTTGATATAAAGAAGAGAAAAGATTTAAGAGACTTTAAATCTGAGGATATCCGCAATTTTAAGGAAGTTTCTCCTAATTCAGTAGAGATTCCAACTCCAGATTTTTCTAACACTAGATTTGATAAGCCAATTCAGGGACTACATTTAGCTCAATTTAATGAAAACGAAGACACTTTTGTTCCTACTAAAAATCCTGAGTCAGTACTTAGAACTCCTGTTCTTCAACTTGGAAACAATTCTTCTAATGATGATTTCAATGAAGTTATCATCGATAATGTTGGTCAGGAAGAGATTAAAGAAGTTCAAATAAATAATGGCGATGTTATTGAATATCAAGAAGATAATTCTTTCTTAGGGTTTGAATCTTCAGTTGAAGAAGCAGCACCTTGTTTAGAAGAAGATAGTATTGAAGAAATATCCGTAAATGAACCAATATCTCCGCAAAACCTGGATGATTTTGTTTTGGATGACAAAGAAATTGAAGAAGTTTACCATGAAGAGCCAAAGCCAGTCATGCCGGAAATCAAACCTGTAATGCCTGAAATCAAACCTGAACCAGTTATAGAAAAACATGTTCACGTTGAAGAAAAAGTTGAACTCAAACCTCAACCTATAAAAGAAGAAAAGCCAGTTGAAGAAGTTGATAAAGGAATTGATCCTGTTTCAGGCATGAGATTTGCTAAGCCAAGAAAGAAATACGTCATGCCTTCTATCGATTTACTTTCAGATCCACCAAATGAGGCAGTAAATTTAGCGGCGCAACAAGCTGAATGTGATAAAAAATCAGAACTGATTAATGAAGTCTTTAATGATTTAGGAATTAAAGCGAGTGTAGTTAGCTATACAATCGGCCCTTCTGTAACTAGATATAACATTTCTACAAGCAAAGAGAGCAGTGTCACCTCTATAAATAAAGTTTTAACCGATATTTCAGTAAGACTTGGAGGAGAGACTTTAAGATTCTCTGAAGTTGTTCCCGGATTAACTACTTCTGGAATGGAAATTAAGAATAACGAAAGAAGAACAGTTTATATTAAAGAACTCATGAAGGCTCTTCCTACTGGACCAAAATATTGCACATATATTCCTTTTGGAATGGACATCTCTGGTCAAGTTAAATTTGCAGATTTAGCGGACTTCCCACATTTATTAGTTGCTGGTAGAACTGGCTCAGGTAAATCTATTTTCCTCCATGGAATACTTACTCCGTTAATCATGAGAAATAGACCTGATGATTTAAAACTTCTTTTAATTGATCCAAAGAAAGTTGAAATGGCTAGATATGCTAAGATTCCCCATCTACTTTGCCCAATAGTTAAAGATGCTGGAGAAGCTAAAGTTGCTTTGGAAAAATTAATTGAAGAAATGGAATTTAGATATTCTGTTTTCGATAAGTGCGGATATTCAACAATGGCCGAATATAACGAATATTATGCCAAAGAACATAATACCGAAAGATTCCCTTACATTATTTGTGTTATTGAAGAATTTGCTGATTTAGTCGAACAAAATAGAGATGTTTCCTCTGACTTACTTAGACTTGCTTCTAAAGCTAGAAGTGCTGGAATTCATTTAATTGTTGCTACTCAAAGACCTGACGTTAAGGTTATTTCAGGTACGATTAAAGCTAATTTAGGTGTTAGAGTTGCCTTAACTGTTTCTTCTGCAATCGACTCTCAGACAATTATTGGAAAAGCTGGTGCTGAAGAACTTTGTATGAAAGGCGACATGTTAATAGATTGCTTGAATATTTCTAAGCATTTTATCAGAGCTCAAGGGTGCTTTATTACTAGACCCGAGTCAAATAAAGTTACAGATTTTATAAGCGCTCAAATGGAGCAAGAATTCAATCCTAGATTCCTTGATTTAAGACCTCCAGTCCAAGCTAGCGAACCTTTGGAAGTTGATTATTCTGCTGCGGGTCCTACTAGAGCAGAGATGAAAGCTCAATCAGATGCTGATCTATTTAAAGCAGTTTGTTTATACGCAATTACGGAAGATTTTATGTCGATTTCTAAGATTCAAAGAGCGTTCCCAATTGGCTTTAATAGAGCTGGAAAAGTGTTCGCCAGACTTCAAGAAGAAGGTATAATTTCTTCTACTAACGATGCTTTATATTCAAATAAAGGACATAAAGTTCTTATTCATTCTGAAGAAGAACTAAATTTAAAGGATGAAGAAAGACCATCCGTAACCCCATCATTTTGATATTTTTTTGGAGATAAATTATGAAAGATACCTATGTAAACGCCAAATTAATTACTCCTGACACAATTAGACTTTGTGTTTTCTCTTCTTTACCTTGGGAAAAACTTAGTGCAACGCTTTATGAAGATGGAAAGCCTTCCAAAAATAAACTTTCCTTATCTAAAGTAAATACTCTTTCTTCAGTAGCTGTCGCAGATTTTAAGCTTTCTTATCCATTAGAATTAGGTCATTCTTATTTCTTCGTGACTTATCAATATGGACCTCTTCCTCTTGATGTTACTGAAGCTACTTCTTTCCAAGATTTCGATTCTAAATATTTCTATTCCGGAAATGATTTAGGCTCCACATATACAAAAAATAGAACTAAATTTGCTTTATGGGCTCCGCTAGCTTCTAAAGTAGTTTTGAAAATAAAAAGAAATAGAGACAGCAAGTGGGAATTAGTTGATACTGTAAGAGATAATGTAGGTATTTTTAGAGTAGATCTTGAAGGTGATTACAAAAACTATCTTTATAAATATATTGTTACAAATAACGAAATAGAGACAGAATGTGTTGATCCTTACGCAAAAGGATCTACAGCAAATGGACAAGAATCTGTAGTTATTGATTTTGAGTCTATCGGAATAAATTTACATAACGACGCTTTACCAATTATTAATTCTCCAACAGACTCTATTATTTATGAAGCTCACGTTAGAGATATGACAATTGATCCTTCAACAGATATTAAAGAAAAAGGTAAGTTCTTAGGAATGATTGAAGAAGGGAGAAAAACCGAAAAAGGTAGACCTGCTGGATTTGATTACATCTGTTCTTTGGGAATTACTCATTTACAGTTATTACCTATTTATGACTATAGAACAGTTGATGAATTACATCCAAATAGTGGTTATAACTGGGGTTATGATCCAGATCAATATTTTGTTCCAGAAGGATCTTATGCTTCAAGTTTAGAAGATCCTTTATCTAGAATTATAGATTTAAAAAAGCTTGTTTCTTCTTTTCATTCCAAAGGAATTAGAATTGTAATGGACGTAGTTTTCAACCATGTTTATGAATACCAAACATCTAATTTTGAAAAAGTCGTTCCTAATTATTATTTTAGACACAAACATAACGGACAATTAGCAAACACTAGTGGATGTGGAAATGATTTAGCTAGTGAAAGATTGATGGTTAGAAAACTTATTGTCGATGCATGTAAATTCTGGATTGAAGAATACGGAATTGACGGATTTAGATTCGATTTAATGGGCATTATTGATGTTTATACTCTTAATGAAATTAAAGAAATGGCTTTAAGACGTAACAAGAATTTTATTCTTTACGGAGAAGGATGGAATATGGGCGGAGAAGTTAATATTCCTTTAGGCCATATGGGAAATAATAAGTTATTAAGTAATTTTGGTTTCTTTAATGATTTCTATAGAGAGAGTATGAAAAATTATTTTCTTGGAGATTATTATAATTTCCAGAACTTCAAAAACGCATTTACTTCTTCATCACTAAATTTTGTTGTTCCACCTAAATTTATTGATGCAAGACAGACAATCAACTATGTTGAATGTCACGATAACAGCACTTTCTTTGATTTTATCTCTCGCTGCAAAAATTATTTGAAAGAAGAAGATAAATTAAGATTAATGAAAGTTGCCTTAGGAGCTATTTTAACCTCTTTTGGAATTCCATTTATTCATATGGGACAAGAAATTGGTCAATCTAAATGGGGTGAAGATAATACATATAATAAGGGAGATGGGTTTAATAAGTTTTCTTATAGACTATTAGATGAGCGCTACGAAATGGTTGAATTCCTTAGACTTATGACTTCTTTAAGGAGGAAGTTATCATTCCTAAGAATTTATGATCCTAGAGTAATTGATGATATTATCTTCATTGAAGAGAAGGAAAAATGCCTAATTGCTGATTTTAGAAATCCAAATCTAATTTTGCCATACTCTAGATTAACTATATTTATTAATCCTGGAGAAAATGCAGCTTTCTATCATTTTGATGACCAAGTTCAAATCGTCGTAGATAAGAATTTCAAAGAGAGTAAAGAAATGACAAATGATGTGGAAATTCCTCCATATTCATTCATTATTACAGGTAAAAAATAAAGGAGATATGTATGCTTTCTAGCGTTTTTATTTCAGGTAGATTGGGTGAAGTCATTAATGAAAATTATCGCTATGTAGAAATTGATAGAGTCGCTTATGATAACTTTGGCGGCGGAAAATATGAAGTAGATAAAATTCCAGTTAGAAGTATGGAGAAGGGTAGATTTTATAGTTATAAAACCGGTTCTTTAATAATTCTTAAAGGTAGAATTGAGATGGATCCTGAGCTTGGATTAGTTGTTGTAGATGAAATTCATGAATTATATGAATCTAAATAATTATGATTAAGTTTTGTAAAGTTACTAAATTATTGCTTATTATGCTTCCAGCTATAATCTGGAGCTATTTAACTTGGTTATTTCGCTATTCTAGACATCCTGAAAAATATCCAATTGAAAAAAGATATGCTAAATTCCACCGATTAATGCTTAAAGTAACTAAACATTGTCACACGGATATGATGATCGAAGGGTTAGAGCATTTAGAAAAATTAAAAGAAGGTTCTTTAATTGCAGCAAATCATCTTTCTGTAATGGATATTGTTCTCATTGGATCTTTATCTAAGAGACCTATTTCATTTATTGCTAAAAAAGAAGCTAAAAAAATACCTTTTGTAGGTAGATGTATTAGGGTAATTGATGGACAATTTCTTGATAGGCATGACGCTAGACAAGCAGTGAGATGTTTCCAAAAAGCACAAGAACTAGCAAAAATAGATAAAATTTCTTATGTTATCTATCCTGAAGGCACAAGAAATAAAAATCCATATACTTCTGGAGTTGCTGAATTCCATGCAGGAAGCTTCCGTCTTGCTTTAAGAAATCAAAAAGATCTTTTATTGATGTGTCAATTTGGAACCCAAAGAATTCTCTCTAATGATTCCCATTTTAGTTCAAATCCAATCCAAATAACCTTCAAAACCCCATTATTTTATGAGAAATTGAAGGATTTATCTACCACAGATATAGCTGAAAAAGCTCATGAAATAGTGGATAAAGAATTTGAAACTATGAAGCTCAAAGATAAAAAATATATAGACGAACTTAGATATAAGAAAAAAGCTCCTAAATGGTGGAAGGAATTTATTTAATGGGATTAAGAGATGTAGCTAGAGATGAAACAACTGCCTCTGAAAGAATGGCAAAAACTTTTGCAACTGCTATTTTAGTGTGTTGTGCAATTAACCTTTTTTCATGCGTTTATCTTTTGGTAAATCAAAAGACTAATATCGATGCATATTGGATTATGAGCTTCCAGTCTGCCTTGATAATTTTTATTAGCATTTATGGGTTTTTGACTTTACTCGGTATTGGATTAGGACTTTATCTTTTATTAAATGTTGAAAAGATGAAAGTCCGCTCTCTATGTGCAATTTTAGCTATTCCGCTAGAAATTTTACTTATTGGATCGACTATTCCTTACTTTGTATTACTAAAAAGTGGAGAATTTTTAGGACTTAATATTGCTGTTATTGTTTGCGTTTGTTTTATGAATCTTCTCTTATTCTCTTCAATTGAAGAAGAAAAAGAAGCCCTGAAAAATAAGAAAAAGAAATCTAAAAAATAGTTTTATATTCTCTTCTTAATCCTTTTGGATAAAGATTTTTAGCTATTCCGTTAACAACTTTAACAAAGCCCAGATTCATTCCTTTATAGGAAACGATATGAAAGCCGTTTTCAACTCCCAGTTGGAAAGAATCTCCATGAAGATAAAGCTTTGTTTTATTTTCATCTAATTCTATTTTATTTTTGCCTCTATAAGCTCTTGAAAGAGAAAAGAGGGGAGACGTGTAGTTGTTTTCGCTAGAAACTTGTATTCCGTATCTTAATATTTTCAGTGATTTTGAAACTGGAAAATAATTATTAAGAGAATATAAAGTATTATTTAAAATAATATTCGTCCTATCATCGAGATCGTATTTTTTTGTTAATTCATTAGTTATATTTTTTGGTAATTTATATCGTTTTTGAATATAAGGGTCGCCTATTTTTTCTAAAAGGCATATAAATTGGCCTTCTCCATTAAATAAATATGGAACGATATAGATGGCACCTTTTATTAGTGAAGAGCTTTTAAAATATTTAGAATTTGACAAATCAATAATCGTAACATCATTGAATTTTTCAGTTAGCGAAGAAATAACCTGTTCATTTTCTTCTTTCGAAAATGAACAGGTTGAGTAAATAAGTTTTCCACCCGGCTTTAGCATTGACCAAGCATAGTAAATAAGTTCTTTTTGTAATTGGGCACATTGAGCAACTTTTCTCATAGACCAGCCGTTTAGGGCATTAGAATTTTTCCTAAACATAGCGGAGCCAGAACAAGGAGCATCTAATATGATTTTGTCAAAAAAGTGCGCAAAATCCGGATAAATCCTCGAAAAATCATTGCTAATTACTACTATATTGTCTAGTCCCATTCTTTCAACGTTATTTGATAAAGCTCTTGCTCTTTCATAATTTATATCATTTGAAATTATTAGATTTTTTCTATCACAAAGTAAACTCGCAAGGATAGTTTTTCCTCCAGGAGCTGCAGAAAAATCTAGAGTTAATTCATCGTTTTTAGGATCTAAAAAATATGGAACCATCATAGATGAGCCATCTTGAATTGAATAACAGCCCAAATCGTATTCTAATTTTTTTCCAAAATCATACTCGTTCTTGTTGTAGAAAAAGGCATTCTTAACAAATGGATGCTCTATCAAATTAGGATACATCTTTATGAAAAGTTCCGATGATATTTTGCTTTCATCAAGAACGAGACAATATGATCTTTCCTGAGAAAGGCTTTCTTTTAATTTATCAATTTCTTCTTTCTCAAAGTGGGTTTTAAGTGATTCAAAAAAATCCATGGATTTATTTTATACTTTTTTCGTTTATAAAGTGTAAATCTTTATAAAAGTGTATATAATTTCCGTATGAGAATTGTCGATGTTATAGAAAAGAAAAGGGACGGACATGCCCTTAATGAAGAAGAAATAGATTTCTTCGTCCAAGGCTATGCAAAAGGTGAAATTCCTGATTATCAAATTTCTGCTTTAGCAATGGCTATATTTTTTAGAGGAATGAATGAGCAGGAAACTATTTATTTAACAAATTCCATGCTCCATAGTGGCGAAGTCATTGACTTAGAATCCATTGAAGGATTTAAAGTTGATAAACATTCAACTGGTGGTGTTGGTGATAAAACTTCCTTAGTTTTAGCTCCTTTAGTTGCGGCTTGTGGCGGTAAAGTTGCCAAAATGTCTGGCAGAGGTTTAGGTCATACAGGAGGAACTCTTGATAAGATGGAGTCTGTTCCTGGAATGAGAATAGCCTTATCTAAGGAAGAATTTGTTTCTCAAGTTAATAAGATTGGTATAGCAATAATCGGACAAACTGCCGATATTGATCCAGCTGATAAAAAGTTATACGCACTTAGAGATGTTACTGGAACAGTTAATTCTATTCCATTAATTGCCTCTTCAATTATGTCTAAAAAGTTGGCTTCAGGTTCAAATGGAATTCTTTTAGATGTTAAGTTTGGTAGTGGAGCTTTCATGAAAGATATTGAATCAGCGAAAACTCTTGCTAATTTAATGGTTAAGATTGGTAAAGGATTAGGTAGAGATACACGTGCGATTCTTACTGATATGGATCAACCTTTAGGATTTGCTGTTGGAAATAATTTAGAAGTTATTGAGGCAGTTAATACTTTAAAAGGTAGAGGGCCAAAAGATTTAACAGAACTTGTTATCAAGGCTGGAGCTATTATGCTTGAGCAAAGCAAGCTCGTTTCAAGTCTTGAAGAAGGTGAACTTAAGATAGAAAATGCTATCCGTGATGGTTCAGGATTTGATAAACTTGTTCAAATGTTCGATGCACAAGGCGGCGACACTTCTTATCTTAAAAATATTGAAAAATTCCCAAAAGCAAAGAATATAGTCGAGATTTGCGCAGAAAACGAAGGTTATATCAAGAGAATTAATTCATTGTCTATAGGTATTTCTGCTATGAAGTTAGGCGCTGGTAGAAAAGAAATAAAAGATAATATCGATATGACAGCCGGTATTGTTTTAAATAAGAAAGTTGCTGATCTTGTTAAGAAAGGTGATGTTCTTGCAACACTTTATACCAATATTGATGATATTGAAGAGATAAAAAAAGAAGTTCACGATGCCTTTGAAATCTCTAAAGAACCAGTCGATCATCAAAAGATTATTCACTACTATATTCATTAGTTTTAACACATGAAAATTTGTCTCCAAGAAGTTATTTCTGCTAATGTAAAAGTTAATAACGAACTTATTTCTAATATAGGTAGAGGTTATGTACTTTTAGTATCTTTTACTAATTTTGATACAGATGAAATAATTAAAAAAATGGCTGAAAAAGTTTTAAAACTTAGAATTTGGCCAGATGAAAATGGTAAGACAAATTTGGACTTAAAATCAATTGATGGAGAGATTTTATCAATTTCTCAATTCACTCTTTATGCTAATGCATCACAAGGTAATCGACCATCGTTTGTTGATTGCTTAAGAGCTGATTTAGCAAAAGAAATGTATGAAAAATTTAATGCATATTTATTTGAACTATATCCAAAAGTAAAAACCGGAATATTTCATGCAGACATGAAAGTCGAATTAATTAATGACGGACCTTTTACACTTATACTTGATTCCAAGGAGTTATTTAAATGAAAGTAATGATTGGATTAAGTGGAGGAGTAGATTCTGCAGTTGCTGCGTATCTTTTAAAGCAACAAGGATATGAAGTTATTGCGGGGTTTATGCGTAATTGGGACGCTTTAACCAATAATGATTATTTAGGAAATCCAACTATTTTAGATAATCAGTGCCCTCAAGAAAAAGACTATGATGATGCTAAAAAAGTTGCTGAAAAATTAGGCATTCCTCTCCTTAGAATAGATTTTGTTAAAGAATATTGGGATCACGTCTTTTCTTATTTTTTAGAAGAGTATAAAAGAGGAAGAACTCCTAATCCAGATGTTTTTTGTAATAAATATATCAAGTTTGATTCATTTCTAAAATTTGCTAAGGATAATGGCTGTGAAATGATTGCTATGGGACATTATGCTGACAAAGCTTTTTATAATGGACATTATCATTTAATTAAAGCTGTAGATCTCACAAAAGACCAATCATATTTCTTAGGACAAATTAATGAAGATCAAATTAAGTCATGTTTATTCCCTTTAGGAAAAATTACTAAAACTGAAGTAAGAAAAATTGCTCATGAACTTGATTTAGAATCTGTAATGGATAAAAAGGATTCGACAGGAATTTGCTTCATTGGAGAGAGAAATTTTAAGCTCTTTTTACAAAATTATTTCCCAGCTCAAAAAGGAAATATTATTGACGGAGATACAGGAAAGGTAATTGGTCAACATAGTGGAGTCCTCTATTACACAATTGGCCAACATAAAGGAATGGGTATTGGTGGAATTAAAGGCAGAGAAGAAGGTTCTTATTTTATATATAAAAAAGATGTAAAAAAGAATGAACTCTATGTAACAAGTTCTCGTAATAAATACTTATTGATGTCTGATGAGTGTGTTTTGACTAATATCAATTGGATAGGAGAAAAACTTCAAGATTTAACAGACGTGGGCGTTAAATTCCGTTATCGTCAGCAAGATCAAGCTTGCAAAATAATTTTTGAAGAACAAATAATTCGTTTAATTTACGAGCAAGGTGTTGAAGCAGTAACTCCTGGTCAAATTGCCGTTATTTACCAAGGTGATGTGCTTTTAGGAAGTGGAATAATCGATTCTATTTATAGAGCTGGAGAAAAAATTAATTAGACTTTTTTATTCTAATAAAAAGTGTATAGTACCTGACTTTGGTAAATAAATAGAATTTTATGGTGCTACAGTTTGTAATTAAGCACCTTTTTAATATTTTGTTCTGTTAAAAAGTAATTTGTTAATGGAAGTTTTAGTCTATTTGAGATG
>JAXFZD010000002.1:0-9012 GCA_034185265.1 Bacilli bacterium
ATAAATCTGTAAGATAAACATTAAAGGAATATCTAAAATTCCTTTTCTTAATAAAGCTAATATTAAACTTCTCCAAGCTTTTCCTACTGCTTGGAAGAAAGAAATAACTGTGTAAGCTATAGCAGAGAAAGGCGCTCCAATAGAGAATATTTTTAGGAATTCCGCAGAATAATATAGTGCTTGTGCTTGTGTGGCTTGGTCTTGAATGAAAATGGAAGAAAGTTGAGTTGCGAAACAGTAATTAATAAGTAGACAAACTAGAGCAATTCCTACACAAATTCCTCCAGAAGCAAAAACAATCTTCTTCATTCTTTGTCTATTTCCACTAGATTTGTTAAATCCAATTAAAGGTAAAACTCCTTGAGCCATTCCTCTAACTGCAGAATGAGCAAACATATTTATCTTCTTCGCTACCCCTACCCCTGCTTGAGCAGATAAAGAAACTCCAGACATTAAATTATCTAAAACTGCATAAGAAATATTCTCACATAACGTCATTAAACATGCGGGAGTTCCAACAATAATAACTTCGCCAGGAATATGATTTTGAAAAATAGCTTTTTTAATTTTAAAGCTAATCATTATTGATTCACGTTTATGGATTAAATAAACAATGTAGTAAATTAAAGCAATAAAGTTAGCAATTCCAGTTGCTAAAGCAACGCCGATATAAGCATGTTCAATTCCGTTTATGCAGAAGATAAATAACGGATCTAGAGCAATATTTAAAACTGCTCCTAAAACAATTCCGATGGAGGCGTGTAGTGATTTTCCTTGTGCTCTAAGAAGATGAGAGAACAAAGTATTAAGTGTTGTAGGAAGAGCAAAGCCAACTACAGCAATCATTAAATACATTCCTGCTTTATCATGGACCGCAGGATTACTTCCGCCAATCCAGTTAATAAATGGATCTTTACAAGCAATTAAGAAAACTGCATAAAGTAGAGTTAAACCAATGCATCCCCAAACCGCAAATGAAGCAGAATTCTTCGCTCGATCATGATTCTTTTTTCCTAAAGACCTAGCGATAACACTTGCCGCACCAACTCCAAACAAATTAGAAATAGCAGTTAAAATCATGTATGCTGGCATACAAATAGAAACTGCAGTAAGCATCGAGTTATCTTTTGTTAAGCCAACAAAATATGTATCAGCCATGTTATAAAGAACCAAAATGATTTGGCCTACAACTGAAGGTATAGCTAAAGCCATAATCGATTTAAAAATCGGTTTGTTAGCAAAAAGTTCGATGTCACGCTCGTTCATTTAATATGGCCTTTTCAGGTAAACAAATTATATACGAAAAAATCTAAATATTAACCAAAAAATAATAATTTTTTCTTTGTATATTTAATTAATTCTATTCAACCGATTTTAGTGACTCTACAGCTTGGATTTTTCTTATCCTAAACATGAGGATTATATTGACTACAACAGAGAGAACAAATGTCAAAGCAAATGCTAAGAAATAAGTAGAAAGATTCATCTTGTAAAGGTAATCAACTTTCTCTACTTCATTAACAATTAAAAGCAGCTTCATGAACGGAAACCCCGTAAAAAGCCCTCCAATTACTCCAATTAAGACTAAACTTAGAACTTCTACAAGTAACGAAATTGATATTTCAACAGCCTTAAATCCCAGAACTTTTAGCGTAGCGATTTCCCTTATTCGTTCTCTAAAATTAAGTAAACCAAGATTATATAAAACTACAATTGCAAGCAAGATGGCAAATACTTTAATTGCATTTGTCAAAACCCAAATAGAAGAAACTGTATCATTAATCTTCTTTCTCCAGACAGTTGCCGTATCACTAACCGCAACATAAGAAAGCTTTCCTAAATCCTCAGCAATCTTTATATCATCGGCTCTATTATTTGCATCTACCCACAAAGCAGAAATCTTCCCTACCTGGTCTTTTAAAATATCCGCTTCATTATTTACAAATAATCCATTGTCATAGAAAGCAGGGAACATTCCCCCAATTTTCACAGCTATGTATGTGTTATTTAAATAGAAAGTAACTTCTGAACCAATCCTTACTCCAAGCCTTCTAGCAACCTTTTCAGAAATTAAAGCCTCTCCAGAAGGAATTTTATAAGGGAAATGGTTCTTCTTTGTCCCTTCTCCAATACAAGAATAATCTCCAATAGCATTAAAATAAGTTGAATATGAATTATCTCCACAGTTTAAATCTACATTAGCTCTATAATAAGTTTGATAGCCATAAATTAGTTCATTACCCTGCTCATCTTTAACTGAGACATCTTGTTGAATTCTTTCAGAATTTACTTCATTAGCAAAATAAAGTGAAACATCTGCACCAGAATTAATAAATGGATCAGTATCTATTGAATAATTAAGTGTATCTTCAATTCCAAACCCGCAACAAAGCAAAGCTGTGCAGCCTAGAACGCCAATTATAACCATGATGCTTCGGATGGGATCTTGAATTAAATTTCTTCTAACCATCGCCATTGATAAAGGTAAAAATTTAGGTTTCTTCTTCTCTTTTGAATTCTTTTTAGCTAATGCTCTAATTTTAATTTCTGCAGGTCTAAGAGCTTCCGCTGGTTTTAATTTAACTTCTCTTCTAGTTACTAAATAAGCAATACCTAAAGTTAATCCTAGGAAAACTAAAACCGCCATTAGAATTGGGAAGATTGGAAAAGAATAAGTCCTTGTAGGTAAAACATATAATAAGTCATATTTAGCTGAAAGCAGTTTAGGTAGCAATATTGGCCCAATTATTAATCCAGCTAGGATTCCTAGAGCAACTATCCCTCCAGTTTGAAGCATAAAATGACTATATATTTCTCTATTTGTTAACCCAATCGCTTTAAATACGCCAATTTGCTGCCTCTGCCGCAAAATAAGTTGTCTAGTAGAAGCTATAATTACTAAAAGAGCGACTGCAAAGAAAACAATTGGAAAAACCCAAGTTAAAGAAACAGCTTGTCTAACATCATCCCTAATTGAGGCGATAGCTTGAGTTTGTTCTCCATTTTGGATTCTATAAAGATTGTTTACACTCTTCTTTGCGTATTCGGCTTCGAGTTCATTTTCTAACTTATAAACTTTGTTATAGTCAGCTAGTTTAATTAAATATTGATTTGGAGATGGGAAATATTCTGTATCACCATAAGAATCTCCATCTCCCCATCCCATTATTCCATAGAAGCCTAAAGACCAAATTAATCTAATTCCAGTTTCGGTAAAAGATTTAGCTAATGTGTCTCTAATTGAATCTCTAAAAAGTTTATTAGATAAAAGAAAAACTGAAGGTAATAAAGAAGCTTTTGCAGCATTTTCAGGGTGCTCCATAATTCCAGTTATTGTCATTTCAATTGGGATTTGCTGACTTTTTAAAGGGTTTTGCTTTCCTGGAAGTAAATAAGAATCTAGGAAAGAAATATACTTATCTCCTATCTTGTAAGAAGATAAATCAATAGATAATTCTATCTTTTCTCCAGCTTTGATATCTCCGGCATATAAAGTTGCTCCATTAGTTGCGATCACTTTATCTACTATAAAAAAGTCTGTGTCAGTTTGTTCAGGGATCTGCTCTAGCATCCTATATGGAGTAGAAATTGTAGGGAAGGTGTTGTAGACAGCTCCAAGAGAACTTTTAGAATTTAAATTACAATAAAAATAGAATCTTCCTTCAACTTTATCAGCAGTTGGATCTAAATGCCTTTCAATTAATTCATAATCATCTTTTTGGGGCTTTGTTGGATCTGTAGTTACATACATCGAAGCATAATTTGTATCAGAAATTAATTTATTTAGTCTAGTTTCTAAAGAATTAGAATTAGCAAAAAAACCTATTAATAAGGTCATAGCAATACCAGTTATAGCCATAATTGCTAGTCCTTGTGCCCAGTTATTCTTTGTTTCTTTTAGACCTAACTTAAGCAAAAGAGAGGATAAAAATTTTTTCTTCACCACTTAACCTCTTTTGGATTTTTATGATTTTCTTGTTTTATATTTTCAGCGATTTTTCCATCTCTAATTGTGATTAATCTCTCGGCACATTCGGCAATTTTGGCGTTATGTGTAACTAAAATAACGGTTTTATTAAATTTTTTCGAAATGTCATAAAGTAAAGAAATAATAGTTGCGCCGGTTTTTGAATCTAACGCTCCAGTAGGTTCATCACATAATAAAAGTTCAGGATTTTTAACTATAGCCCTAGCAATTGAAGTTCTTTGCTGTTCTCCTCCGGAAAGTTGAGGAGGAAAATTACCTTTTCTTTTTTCTAATCCTACTTCACTAAGGACTTCTAAAGGGTCAAAAGGTTCTTTAGCAACGCTTGCTGCAAGTTCAACATTCTCTAAAGCTGTTAAATTAGGAACCAAATTATAAAATTGGAAGACAAATCCAATATCAATTCTTCTAAATGTAGTTAATTCTCCAGCGGAAAACCTAGCAACATCTCTTTCTCCAACTATATAACTTCCACTGGTTGCATTATCCATTCCACCTAAAATATTAAGTAAAGTGGATTTTCCTGCCCCAGAAGGACCTAAAATAACTACAAATTCACCTTTATCCAACGAAAAAGAAACATCATCAAGCGCTCTAACTTCATTTTCTTTTCCTTGATTATAAATTTTAGACAAAGTTGTAATTTCAATATGGGCCATATTATTTCCTGACTAAAGCTCCACTATAAGGTAATAAAAATTCTTTTTTAGGAGAAGTAGAAATAATAACTTCACCTTTTAATTCAATATTTTTATCGGAGAAATTCATTACTAATTTTGCTTCTCCTCTATCGATAATTAATACACGTCCCTCTTCTTTTTGTTCAAAGACGGCTAAATTAGATAAATATTTTTCTTCTTTTCTAATAGCAATTAATTTCTTTATAAAGTGATATAAACTATCTTCTTTCTTAACTTCTTCTGCTACATTTACTTTGCTAGCTAAAAATACAGGGAGATATAAATCTTTATTTGTTAAAGAGAAACCTGCGTTTTTAGAAGCATCCCACTGCATTGGGGTTCTAGTTCCAGTTCTTTGATATCCACCATCTTTAGAATCTAAATCAACAAACTTCATTCCTATTTCATCTCCATAATAGATAAATGGAATTCCAGGAATAGAAAATTGGAATAAGTAGAAAAGCCTTAATTTTTGCTCATATACATAATTCGCAATTCTAGTTGTATCGTGATTTCCTGAAATAACTCCTAGATAACGATTATATTTCTTAGAAATCTCTTCTCTACGTTTTAAATCTTCCTTAAAGAATTCAATATCTCCTCCATTAAGAAGAGCATCTCCTCTAGAATAACTTCCACTTCTAACTAATCTATGGAAGAAATTATCCCAGTGATCTAAAACAAAGTCGCAATCAAATCCAGCTTTAAACGATTGCTCTGGATTACTCCACTCTGAAACAAAGAATGAATCAGGATATTCTTTCTTAATAATATCAAATAGATAATTCCAAACTTCTATTGTAGCTTCCTTATTATCATCATTTTTTACTAAAGAATCCGCCATATCGACTCTAAATCCATCTACGCCCATACCTAAATAGAATCTCATTATCTTTAATAAATATTCTCTAGCTAAGTAGGTTCTCTTATCTTTATAAGATAATTGCCAAGAAGGATATTCAATTCTATTAAATCCAAAATTAAAAGCGGGTTGATGTTCAAAGAAATTAACTAGATAACAAGCGCATCTATCATATCTTCCTGAAATTAATCTATATCCAGGTTGTAATGACCAAATGTTGTCATTCCATATAAATAAATCTGAATATTCATTTCTTTTTGGCTCAGCAGATTTTCTAAAAATAGGATTATCTTCACTTGAGTGTCCAGCAACTAAGTCTATGATGATTTTAATTCCTAGTTTATGAGCTTTATTTAATAAAGATTTAAAGTCATCCATAGTTCCAAATCTAGGATCTACTTCAAAGAAATCTTCTATATCATATCCACCATCTTTAAAAGGTGATTTGTAAAAAGGGTTTAACCAGATCGCGTTACAACCTAATTCTTTAACATAATCTAGTTTTGCTTCTATACCTTTTAAATCTCCAATTCCATCGTTATTAGAATCATAAAATGAGGTTGGGTAAATCTCATAAAAAATTAAATCATCAAATTTTCTGTTCATAAAAAACTCCGCAATTCTTGGTTATTTAGTTTAAATTATTAGGATTTCGTGGGATTAAATATATAACTTTCTTTATAGAATTAACTATTAAGGAACCTAAAGAATTACCAACAGCTACTCCTAAAATATTAGCAAATAACATTGCTATATCTTTTGCTTCCATTACATTCCTTTTCGCCATTAATCCAGCAGCATAATAGAATGCATTCGCAATACAGTGATCAAATCCTGCAAAGACAAATATAAATATAGGAATCATAAGCATAATAATTTTCGCTACTTCAGATTTCATTAATTTAAAGAAATCTACGGCGAGGAAAACCATGACCCCACATAAAATAGAACTATAGAATAAAGTGATAAAATCCTTATCGTTCTTTCCATTAATTACACCAATTAGAGTGTTTGTAATGGCTGGATTATTTTGAGAAAGAATGTAGAAGATAAATCCAATTGCTGCCGCCCCAATGAGGTTGCCAACAAGCATAATACATAAATCAATGGCTTTATCTAATGGCTTAACTCCATTCCTATCAATGCAATAACCAATCCTTCCTGTATAAAGTTTTGTTCCAGTTACACAAACCATTATTAGTCCGACCGGAAATAATAAAGCTCCAATTAAAGCGGAATATTCAGGAGGTAAAAATGATTTGCATAAAATAAAACAAATTCCTCCAAATCCAATGAAGCATCCAGCAGCAAAGCCGGAAAATAAAGTTTTAATTTTTTCTAACGTAGTATTTTTCATGAGAAAATTTTAGATTAGACGTTTATTAAAATCTATAAATTTTATAGATTTGTTAAATATGTTTATCAAGATGAAGAAATCTTAAGAAAAGCAAATTAATAAACTTTTATTTAAAATCTTGTTAAACTATTTCTCGAGAAAAATATGATTATTAAATGTACAGAAAAAAACATAATTGAAGAATTCACTAATGAAGCAGCTAAATTCATCCTTGGATATTCAGATTCCGTGAATTTTGAGCCCTTCGTAAAGAGTTGCCTAAATAGACAAAAAGTGGATTTTAAACAGATTTTAGCAGATTTTGGCAACCTTAAACCTATAGTTAAAGAAGATTTAGCTTTCTTTCTTTTAGGAGATCCTGCCGCAAATAGCGAAGAGGAGATCATCACTTGCTACCCTGGATTTATGGCTATTCTCTACTATAGAATTGCCCATGTCCTTGCTAGTTATAAGATTCCTTTAGTTCCTAGAATCATTACAGAAATAAGTCATTCTTCTACAGGAATTGATATTCATCCTAACGCAAAAATTGGTCATCCCTTCTTTATTGACCATGGAACAGGCGTAGTAATTGGAGAAACTTCAATTATTGGAAACCATGTAAAAGTTTATCAAGGTGTCACTATCGGTGCTCTTTCTTTAGGCAAAGGAGCAGCTTTAAAAGGAATAAAAAGACACCCAACAATAGGAAACAACGTAACTATTTATGCTAATGCTTCTATTTTAGGTGGAGATGTTATTATTGGAGATAATGTAATAATAGGTGGAAACGTTTATTTAACTAAATCTATTCCACCCAATACAAAAGTTTTAATTCAAGAACCTCAACTTCTTATATTATCTAAAACTAATTCTTAATATAAATTCTTGTTTCATATGGTCTTAGCTTTGGGCCAAGATCTTTTTCATAGTTGCAATAACAAAGCTCATAATTTAAGTATTTTTCGAGCTTTTTAATACATTGCTCTTTAGCAGTAAAATTAGAAATAACGACAACTTTTTTATTATTTTTCTTTCTTATATAGGCAAAAATTGAATTATTGTTTTTAACTATAAAGTCAAAAGATCCATGCTTTATAACATCGCTATTCTTTCTAAAATCAATTAAGAATTTATAAGTTGCAATAATTCCATTAGGATCATTTAAACTTTCCTTAACATTTATCTTATCTTTATTTGCATTAACTTTTAGCCAAGGTTCAGAAGTAGAGAAACCCGCATATTTAGAATCATCCCACTGCATAGGAGTTCTTGCGTTATCTCTAACAACTTCAAAGAAATGTCTTCTCATATATTTTTTTAGGAATGGGAAATCATCAATTCTAGGATAGAAATTAAGTGCTTCGATATCTTTAAGGTCTTCTAGTCTATTTATATCTGTATTTGTCATACCTATTTCTTGACCTTGATAGATAAATGGGGTTCCTTTAAGTAAGAAATAAGAAACTGCGAGCATTTTTGCTGATTGGACTCTATATTCTTTATCATTAGTTCCAAATCTTCCAACCGATCTTCTTTGGTCATGGTTCTCTATAAATAGAGAATTATTTCCGCTTACTAGACCTTTTTGCCATTTGTTAACAACTTTCATAAGTCTCTTAAGTTTGAATTTTCTATAAAACCATTTTGCTCCAATAAAAGCATCAACATTTAGATGATCCATGTTGAAAACCATATCTAGTTCTTCGTTTTTTGGATCAACTAATTGGTTAGATGTATCTAATTTTCCAAATACTGTTTCTCCTACAGTCATGCAGTCATAATGAGAAAGTACGTCTTCATATAATTCATGAAGGTATTCATTTAATCTAGGACCATCTACAACAGGAGAATATCCTTTTAAGAATAATTTAAGATTCCCATAACCAAACTTAGAATAATCTTTAGAAATTAAATTAATTACGTCGCATCTAAATCCGCTGACTCCTAAATCTAACCAGAATCTAAGGATTTTCTTAACTTCTTCTCTTAATTTAGGATTCTCCCAATTTAGTTCAGGTTGAGTCTTAGCAAACATATGGAAATAGTATTCATCTTCGCTACAATCTAGCTTTGTCCATACATCTTCATGGAAAAATCCTTTCCACTTATTAGGAAGTTTTCCATTTACTTTCTTTCTTATAATATA
>JAXFZD010000003.1:0-63932 GCA_034185265.1 Bacilli bacterium
ACGGATAAGTAAGGGTGACAAAGGCAACTGGGCAAATTAAAGAGCAGCATGATTGCTGCTGCCAGTAACCTGTCTTGAAGACAAGGAGAAAAACCACGCCTTGAAGACGTGGATTTTTATTTATTGTAATGCTATCATAAACGCATGAAACCAATCCTAATTGCCTATTGCGGTCTTAACTGTGAAGAATGCGAAGCTTATATAGCCACGATTAATAACGACGATGAGTTAAGAGAAAAAGTCGCTAAAGAGTGGTCTATATTAAACAAAGTTGAAATTACCAAAGAAATGATTAACTGTGAAGGCTGTCACACTAATGGGAAGAAGTTTCCGTTTTGCGATAAATTATGTCCGATTAGAATTTGCGGAAAAGAAAAAGCAGTGGATACCTGTGGCGATTGTGAGAACCTAAAAACTTGCCAAAAACTCAAAATGGTTATCGATAACAACGATAAAGCACTCGATAATTTGTTGAAATAATAATCTCAGATTGAGTCAGAGGGTAGAAATATAGAACTAGGGTGGGAATTGTATTATTTCCTTAGTGCCTAATCAGCTGAAATTTTGCCTCCAGTAAGCTACTAGTAGAGTAATACGGAGGCTTTTTTGATAAAAATTAATTTCTAGATGCAGTTTTTATAGATGATATAAAAAAGAGCTTTTAGCCTTTATAGATAAGGCGTCAAAGCTCTTTAATTGAGAGATTTTTAGTGTTGGATAATTACTCTAAGCTAGTTTGAGTATTAGTGATAGATTCGAAATATGCATCTAGCTTAGCGTTGAGATTATGAGTCCACTTTGCTTTAGCTCCAACTGAGAAAGCAACATAAGCTCGTTCAAAACCAACAATTTCGTTTTTAATAAGATTGAAAAATTCAGTTAAGCTGTCACCCTCGGTTCCTAAATAGCCTTTTTTATGAACTTCATAATGTGCTCCAGCTTTCTCTGCAACAACCAATGTGTTAAATGATTTTTCATGTTCAAGGTTCTTATTAACTGTGAATAATGAATTGTCATTTAATGTAACATTATTTGTTCCATCGACTAATGCTAAATTTCCATAGCTGACTTGTAATCCATCTTCAAAATCAAAGATATCGATACGTCCATTTTTCTCTCCAGTTAAAAAATCAAGAAATTCAAATACTTTAGCTGGTTCTGAACTTGTTGATTGTTCAGCTGAAGTTGCAACAGGTTCATTTTTTCCTCCGCAAGAGACAAGAGCCATAGCTGCAAGAATAATTGGTAATACTTTAAATTTCATTTTTTTACTCCTTTTTATATGGGATTATTATACTGTATTATCTATAAAAGTCTTTATTTATACTAAAAATTATTCCTATTTTTATAGAAGTTTAAGAGCCAAAAAAATACCTTAATTTGATTTTAAACTCCGCAAATCCCATATATTTATTTAAAAATTGGTAGAAAAAAGGATTAGAACGTGTCTAATCCTTTAATGTTATATTTAGATTACTTAGCAGCTTCTAAAGCTTGAGAAACACTAACAGCAACAGCAACAGTTGCGCCGACCATTGGGTTGTTACCCATACCGATTAATCCCATCATTTCAACGTGAGCTGGAACAGAAGAAGATCCTGCAAATTGAGCATCAGAGTGCATTCTTCCCATTGTGTCGGTCATACCATAGCTAGCTGGACCAGCGGCCATGTTATCTGGATGTAATGTTCTTCCAGTTCCGCCACCAGAAGCGACAGAGAAGTATTTCTTACCTAATTCAACACATTCTTTCTTATATGTACCAGCAACTGGATGTTGGAAACGAGTTGGATTAGTAGAGTTACCAGTGATAGAAACATCAACACCTTCTAAATGCATGATTGCAACACCTTCTCTAACATCATCAGAACCGTAGCAACGGACTGCTAATCTATCTGGGTTGTTACCATATTTGGTTTCTTTAACAATTTTTACTTTGCCTGTGAAGTAGTCGAATTCAGTCTCAACATGAGTGAATCCATTGATACGGGAAATGATCTTTGCAGCATCTTTTCCTAAACCATTAAGGATGACTCTAAGAGGTTCTTTTCTAACTTTGTTTGCTTTTTTAGCAATACCGATAGCACCTTCAGCAGCAGCAAAGCTTTCGTGTCCTGCTAAGAAGCAGAAGCATTTTGTTTCTTCACTGAGTAACATAGCACCTAAATTACCATGTCCTAAGCCTACTTTACGATCATCAGCGACTGAACCAGGAATACAGAATGATTGAAGTCCGACACCAATCCATTTTGCAACTTCAGCAGCATTTTTAGCTTTGTTCTTGATTGCTAAAGCAGCACCAACTGTGTATGCCCAGCAAGCATTTTCAAAGCAAATAGTTTGAATGTCTTTAACCATTGTATAGACATCTAAACCAAGATCTTTACAGATTTTTTCAGCTTCTTCGATAGAGGCAATTCCGTTTTCATTTAAACATTTATTGATTTGAGCAATTCTTCTCTCATATCCTTCAAATAATGCCATGATGATTACCTCCTATTCCTTACGTGGGTCAATAAATTTGACGCCATCGTTATAACGACCATATTGGCCTTTGGCTTTTTCTAATGCTTCTTCAGCAGCTAAGCCTTTTTTCATGAAATCTGTGAATTTACCAATAGATAAATATTGATAACCAATGATTTCGTTATTTTCATCAAGAGCTAAGGAAGTGATATAACCTTCGGTTAATTCAAGATAACGTGGTCCTTTTTCCTTTGTGGAATAGATTGTACCAACTTGGCTTCTTAAACCTTTACCTAAATCTTCTAAACCTGCTCCGATAGTTAATCCGTTTTCAGAGAAAGCAGATTGAGTTCTACCATAAATAATTTGTAAGAATAATTCTCTCATTGCTGTGTTGATTGCGTCACAGACTAAGTCAGTGTTAACTGCTTCGAGAAGTGTCTTACCTACTAAAGCTTCACCAGCCATAGCAGCAGAATGTGTCATACCAGAACAACCGATAGTTTCAATTAAGGCTTCTTCGATGATTCCTTTTTTGACGTTGAGAGTCAATTTGCAAGCACCTTGTTGAGGAGCACACCATCCAATACCATGAGTAAAACCGCTGATATCTTCGATTTTTCTAGCATAGACCCATTTTCCTTCTTCAGGAATTGGAGCACAGCCATGATGGGCACCACAATTTACTTTGCACATTTCCTGTACTTCTTTTGTGTAATCCATATTTTTACCTTTCGCTATTTTGTTTTTAGGAATTTAAGGAAATCCTTAAAATCCTTAGACACAAAAAATTTACTAAAATTCTATTTATTTTTCAATAAATAACGAATATTCAGGGCTTAATTTCTTTATTTTTTCTCTTAATAAGACATATTAACTAAAAATGTATGGAAATTTTATTAGTTAAGTTTATTATTCAGCTATGAAAACAATTTATTTTGCAGGTGGATGTTTTTGGGGAGTTGAAAGATTTTTTTCTTTAGCAAAAGGCGTCATTTCAACTGAAGTTGGTTATGCAAACGGAACCAAAGATAATCCTTCTTATAAAGATTTAAAAGCTGGACTTGATGATGCTTCAGAAACAGTAAAAATAACTTATGAAGAAAAAATCGTTTCCTTAGAGAAGCTATTAGAATTATATCTTAGAGTCGTTGATCCATTTTCTATTAATAAACAGGGAGAAGATGTAGGAGTTCAATATAGAAGCGGAATTTATTATTTGGATGAAAATGATAGAGAGATTGTTTTGAACTATTTCGATAAAATTAATTTAGTTGACTATAAAATAGAAATTCTTCCATTAAAGAAGTTTTATACTGCAGAGGAGTATCATCAGAAGTATTTAGAGAAAAATCCTGGCGGTTATTGTCATATCAATATGGCAAAGTTAAGAGATGATGAAAAGAAGTGAATTTGCAGGAAATTGCATTAAATCACAAAAACTAGCATGTTGATTATTCTAATATAATTTATTAAGCTGCCTTTTTGTAAGACTAAGTTTGTTAAAAAAAATGAATCAAAAACGAAGAATATTATTGGTTCCAGATTCCTTTAAAGGGTGTTTTTCTTCTATAGAAGTTACAGCTTTAATAGAGAAAGCATTTAAAAGTGTGTCAGATAATTTTGAATTCGTAAGTTATCCTGTGGCTGATGGCGGCGAAGGAAGTCTTGATGCATTTTCATATTTTCTCAAATGTCAAAAAAAGGAAGTGGAGGTTTGTGGGCCTGATCTTAAGCCTATAAAGATTTGGTATCTGGTTCATGAAGACAAAGCGTTTATTGAAACAAGTATGATTTGTGGTTTTGCTTCTGGAACGACTTTAAGGGATCCAAAGGTGGCTACAAGCTATGGAATTGGTGAGGCGATCCTAGATGCTATAAAAGAAGGAGCAAAAGAAATATATGTTTGTGTTGGCGGAACGCTAACTAATGATGGGGGAGCCGGAGCCCTTTCTGCTCTAGGAACAAAGTTTTATAAAAACGGAAGTGAATTTGTTCCTGTTGGAGGAACCTTAGCAGATATTACTTCCCTTGATACTAATGAATTAGATCCTCTTTTATCAGATGTAACAGTTAAAATTTTAAGTGATGTTAAAAACCCTCTCCTTGGATTTAAAGGAGCTACTTTCACCTTTGCTCGTCAAAAAGGAGCGGATGAGAAAGAACTAGAAAAATTAGAAAAAGGTATGCAAAACCTGGCTGAAATTTCTGAAAATTACGTAAATAAGTTCAAAAAAGACATACCGGGAAGTGGATGCGGAGGTGGGCTAGGATGGGGGTTGTCCTTGTTTCTAGATTCCAAAATATTATCAGGCTCAAAGGTTATTTGTGATTTATTTAATATAAAAGAAGAAATAACAAAAGCTGATTTCGTTATTACTGGAGAAGGAAAGTTAGATTCTCAATCTCTAGATGGAAAACTAATAGGAGAACTTTCTTATCTTGCTTTAGAAGCTAATAAGCCTTTGTTTGTTATTGTTGGTAAAAATGAATTAGATGATGAACAGATAAAAAAACTTGGGATAACCCAAGTCTTTGATTTTGGTAGAAATTATCTAACAGAAGACGATATTTCTCTTAATTCCAGGAATGATTTATACCAAGCCTGTGTCGATTTAGCGAAGAGACTTATATCTAATTCTTGCGTCGATAGGGCCAAATAGGCTGTAATAAACTGGAATTGTTATAAATAAGAACCAATAGAATTCAAATCCTTTTGTTCCTGTTTCTTGTCCAAAGAAACCTAGAAGTAGATATACAAAAGTGACTGCGAATGGATATGCAAATCTTGTAAATTGTCTTTTCTTAATAGCAGATACAAATGAACTAATAATGATTGGTAAGAAGAAAACTAACCAGCAGTATTTCCATCCGTAATTATTGTATTTCCAAGTAAGACCAAGAACTATAAAGGCTACTAATGCGCATGTTTCAAGTAATCCTGCAAGGCTCCAAGTAACTTTCTCAACGTGTTTATCTTTGAAGAATTCTTTTTCTACTTCTCCATCTTTGAGTTTAGCATTAACTTTTACGCTGTCGTCATCAAACATAACGGTACCTTCAACTGTTTCATCTTCGTCATCTTTTAAATTGAAGGAGAAAGTATTCTTTTCGTCTATGTTCTTTTCTTGCTTATCATCTTTATTCTTATTAGATTCATCTTCGACTTTCTTCTGTTTTCCGCAAAGTTCATCAATTGAAACCCCTAAAATGTCTGATAAGACTAATAGCGAATTAATATCTGGATAAGAAATGTCATTTTCCCATTTAGAAACTGCTTGAGGTGAAATATTTATCTTTTGAGCAATATCCTCTTGGGTTAATTTTTTCTCTTTTCTTAGTCTTGTGAGCCTTTGGCCAAATGTTTCTTTTTGCATAACATGTCCTCCTGTGGCAATAGATTATTCATTATACCCGGTTGAGTTAATAACTTCTTAGTTTAGAAAGCTAAATTTTACTCAACTAACGGTTGAATTATATTAAAATTTCTGCAAAAAGCCACTATTTTTAATTAATTTTCACACAAGTTACCTCATTTTTACATTAAAAAAATTTTGTAAAATCATCGGTTATTGTTGTAAAAGGGAATTAGTTTGATAAACTAATTTCAACTAGTTTTATGAAGAGGAGGGATATATGCCTCAAATTGAAGATAAAGCAAGAGTAGACGAGATTGAAAAAGATGTTGATAGACTAGTTAAAAATGGTCTAAAAGCATTGGATGAATTCTTTTCTTATACTCAAGAGCAAATCGATTATATTGTTGCAAAGATGTCCGTTGCTGGATTAGATAAGCACGGATATCTAGCAAAATTAGCAATTGAAGAAACTGGACGCGGGGTTTTCGAAGATAAAGCAACTAAAAATCTTTATGCTTGCGAATATGTTGTTAATCAAATGCGTCATACAAAAACCGTTGGTGTTATTTCTGAAGATGATGTTACGGGTATTGTCAAAATCGCTGAACCGGTTGGCGTTATTTGTGGTGTCACACCTGTTACAAATCCAACTTCAACTGTAATTTTCAAATGTTTAATTGCAATGAAGACGAGGAATCCAATTATTTTTGGATTCCATCCTGGCGCACAAAAATGTTCTGCTGAAGCTGCTAAAGTAATGTTAGAAGCTGCTGTTGCAGCAGGAGCTCCAAAGAACTGCATACAATGGATTGAAAAACCTTCCATTGAAGCCACTTCTTTCTTAATGAAACATCCTGGAACCGCAACAATTCTTGCTACAGGCGGTCCTGGAATGGTTGCCGCAGCCTATACTTCTGGCAAACCAGCTTTAGGCGTTGGCCCAGGAAATGTTCCTTGCTATATTCATAAAACAGCTAATATTGCCAGAGCAGTAAACGACGTTTATCTTTCCAAGACATTCGATAACGGAATGATTTGTGCATCTGAATCTGCAGTATTTATTGATGAAGAAATTTTTGACAAAGTCATTGAGAAATTTAAAGAATATAAGACATATTTTGCTTCTAAAGAAGAAAAAGAATTATTAGAAAAATTCTTATTTGGCGTTACAACTAAAGATCATCCTGAGAATGCAAAATTAAATAGCAAAGTCGCGGGAATGAGCGCTATTAATATTGCTAAGAACGCAGGATTTGAAGTTCCTGAAGGAACTCAAATGATTGCTGTCTTCACAGATAAAGTTGGTGTAGAAGAACCTCTTTCTAGAGAAAAATTATGTTCTGTTTTAGCTGTTTATAAAGTTAAAGATCAAGTAGAAGGCTTTAATTTAGCAGAAAAAATGCTCGAATTCGGTGGACTTGGTCATTCAGCTGCTATCCACTGTCATGATAGAGAAATAGTTAAGAATTATGGCGATAGATTAAAAGCCATGAGAATAATTTGGAATTCTCCTTCCACCTTTGGTGGTATTGGAAATGTTTACAATTCCTTCCTCCCATCTCTTACATTAGGATGTGGAACTTATGGAGGAAACTCTGTAGGTGGGAACGTTTCCGCAATTAACTTACTTAATATTAAAGAAGTCGGAAAAAGGAGAAATACTATGCAATGGATTAAGTTACCTCAAAAGATATATTTTGAAAGAAATTCGATAACTTATCTACGTTCTTGTAAAGAAGTAGGAAAAGTTTTTATTGTTACAGATAGAGCAATGGTTGAACTTGGATTCTTAAAGAAGATTACTGATGAATTAGCTCAAAGAAGAAATCCAGTTACATATCAATTATTTGCTGAAGTTGAACCGGATCCAGATATTACAACTGTTAAAAAGGGTGTTGAATTAATGGAACAGTTCAAACCTGACACAATTATTGCTTTAGGCGGCGGATCTCCAATGGATGCTGCTAAAGCTATGTGGATTTTCTATGAACATCCAGAGATTAATTTTGATGATTTAAAGCAAAAATTCATCGATATCAGAAAAAGAGCGTTCAAATATCCTGAATTAGGTAGAAAGACAAAATTAATTTGTATTCCTACAACTTCTGGAACTGGCTCAGAAGTTACTCCATTTGCTGTTATTTCTGACAAAGCAAATTCAAAGAAATATCCATTAACTGATTATTCTTTAACTCCATCAATTGCTATTGTTGATGCTGAATTCACAACTTCAATTCCTCCTAGATCTACCGCGTTTACAGGAATGGACGTTTTAACTCACGGTATTGAAGCCTACACAAGCGTTATGGCTTCTGACTTTACTGATGGATTAGCTTTACAAGCTATAGAACTTACTTTCAAGTATCTTCCAAGATGCGTTAAAGATGGTAGAAATGATTTAACTGCTAGAGAGAAAATGCATAATGCTGCAACTATCGCTGGTATGGCATTTGCCAATGCTTTCTTAGGAATTACCCACTCTATGGCTCATAAAATTGGCGCTGAATTCCATACAGTTCACGGACAAACTTGTGCTATTTTACTTCCACATGTAATTAAATATAACGGAACTCAACCTACAAAATTAGCTTTATGGCCAAAGTATGAAGAATATTGCTGTGATAGAAAGTATCTTAAGATTTGTAGAGTTTTAGGACTTAAAGCTGAAAAGAAAGAAGATGCAGCAAAAGTTCTATCTGAAGCAGTTATGAATTTAGGTAAAGAAATTGGATTAGATATGAATTTATGTTCTATCATTCCAGATAAGAAATTATTCGATGAAAAAGTCGAAACTTTAGCTTATTTATCTTATGAAGATCAATGCACCCCAGCCAATCCTAGAGAACCATTAGTTGCTGACATGGTTAAGATTATGGAAGATGCATATCAAGGAAACTAAGATGGCTGAATCGAATCCTTATAAATTATTTGGTATAGATTTTTCTGCTAACCCCGAACAGAAAGAACTACTACGTCTAATGTTTTTAGATCCAAAAATTATGCCTGTAGTTTACTGTAAAGGCGATGCTGGAACAGGAAAAACTTTTACAGCTCTTGCTGGAGCTCTTTCTATGGTTAGAGGAAGAAGTGCTTATAGGCAATATAAAGAAATTTATTATGTAAGAGAACCTGTAGAAGTTGGTCACCGCTTAGGTTATCTAAAAGGTACAGCTGAGGAAAAATATGGTCCTTATTTAGGTGCTTTAATTGATAATTATCATCATTTAATGGATAACATAAAGAACTCCACAAGCGCGTTAGATAAAACTCTTTCTCACCCAAAAAGAGAAAAAAGAGCCGGGAATGAGGTGGTTTTACAACCTTCATATGAAGATTTACCATTTGATATAGTTCCTTTAGCTCCTGAATTTATTAGAGGTAGATCTTTTGAAGATTGCGTAATTCTTGTGGATGAAGCTCAAAATTTAAACATTGATGAAATTCAAACTTTAGTTACGAGAATTGGCCCATGTACGAAGATGGTAATCATGGGTTCACCAAATCAAATTGACGTCTCTGATCAAACGTTTGAACATAATGATTTTATGATTTCTTATTCTTTATTAGAAAGTTCAGGATTAGTAGGATATGTTGAGCTAATTAAATCTATGAGATCGTCTTTTGTAGCTGAATTTGATAGAAGATTTGTCGAATATAAAAAGACGCTAAAAAAGATTAATAAATAGCAAATATTAATATACGGGTCGCCTGTTTTTAAAAAATTATGAAAAAATATTGTATTCACACACATACTTATCGCTGCGGTCACGCCATAGGCGAAGATAGAGAATATATCGAAAAAGCAATTGTTGAAGGTTTTGATGTATATGGCTATTCTGACCACATAATGTTTCCTAATATTTATCAACCCAGAGTCAGGGGTTCTTTTGACCAACTCCCTTATTATTTGGATTCAATTAATCAAATTAAGAGAAGATATGGTAACCAAATAGAAATTCATTTAGGAATGGAGGCTGAATTTTATCCTGAATTTTTAGATTTTTATAAAGAATTATTCGATAAATACAAGATTGAGTACCTTATAATGGGAGAACATTTTGTTTACTCAAAAGGGTCTATTCTTCCGTTTGATTATTTAAATTCTCCTCAAGAAATTCTAAAAACATATGTAGATTATATTTGTCAAGGCATGAGCACTGGTTTATTTAGTGTGCTTGCCCATCCAGATTTATTTGCTTTCTGGTATGTTGAAAGAGATGAATTTTTCTATGAACAAATAGATAGATTAATTGATGCTGCTATTAAATACGACGTGGTTTTAGAGTTAAATATCTCAAAAATTGAAATTAATAGACGACATAATGTTGAATTTCCAAAAGAAATGGCGCCATTCCCAATAGATTTATTCTGGAAAAGAGTTGCTAAAAAGAAAGCTAATGTAATTATTGGTTTAGATTGTCATGATCCTTATTATGTAAGAATGGAATCATTTAATTATGGCAACCAATTAGCAAAAGAATATGGATTGCATGTAGTTGATATAGATTATGTTATAAAGAAGTTTAGAACTTAATTATTTGCTTAATTCTTTTAAGAGAACTTCATAAAACGAAGTTTTGTCCATTTTTGAATAGTAAAGGTTTCTAGCGTTAGTTGAATAAACCATGAGTTGTTCTTCTCCGCAAGAGACTATTTTCTTTATATTTTCAGCTAAAGCTAAGAAATCACCATTTGGGCAAATTAAACCGCAGTTATATTTCTCAACTAAATCGTTTGTCGCTCCTTCTGCAGAAGCAATTATAGGAAGACCGTGAATTAGATATGTTTGAACTTTTGCTGGCAGAGTTAACTGACTTACCTCATCTTTTGTTGAAGAAAGAAGAGCAGCAATTGAAGTTTTGATTAAAGGTCTAAGAGCTTCTTCTGTGAGTCTTCCGTGGAAAATAACATTGTTAATTTGTGCTTTGTTTACAGCATCTTTATAGTACTCAAAAAGTGAGCCATCTCCAACAATATCGATAATTATATCCGTGTTTTGCAGGATTTTTGCAGCTTTAATAATAGTATCTAGGTCTTGAACTTTGCCAATATTTCCAATCCAAATTAAATGAGGATGTTCTATATCTGGTGTTCTATGAATGGAATTTTCTATTGTGAATTGTGGAAGGTAAATTACTTCTTTTTCTTGTTTTAAGATATCTTGAATGTATTTAACATGAGGTTCGCTAGAAACCAGTAAAGAATCCGCTTTAGAATAAATCTTTCTAGACTTTCGTAAGAAGTGTTTATAAATTAAACCTTGTTTTTTAATGCCTCCAGCTAAGATTGAAGCTGGCCACATATCTTGAGAATAAACAACAAGTTTTAAATTATGTTTCTTTGCGTAATAAACAGCTGGATTAGTTCCCATTATTGGAGATAATTGAAGAGCAAAAACAACATCATATTGTTTCTTATTTTTCTTTAAATCTTTTTTACAAAAATGAGGGAATGAATAGTAGTTAAATGTCCTTAGTAAAAGATTTTGAGTTCTTTTAAAAGCAAAACTTCTTCTAATATTTACTCCATTTCTAACTTCGTTTCTATTGTGTTTTCTATTGTAACCTCCATACCATTTTCCAATTGGATAAGTAGGAATTTGGCAATATAAATCTACTTCATGTCCAAGAGAAACTAAGCCTTCAACAATGTTAGTTGTTCGAAAGGGCTCTGGATAATAATATTGAGAGATAACAAGGATTTTCATCTAATTTGTCCGATTTGCTTAAGATATCTTTCTAAAATAACTAAGGCAGCCATAGAATCAATATTCTTCTTCTGTTTTTTTGCATTAACTCCATTATTTGAAAGAATTGCCGAGGCTTCTACAGTGGAATTCCTTTCATCCATTTTGACTATTTTGATAGATGGATATGCTTTTTCTAAGTTAGAAATGAATTTCTCAACTATTGGAGTCATCTCACATGGATCTCCAGAAGGAAATAAAGGATAACCTACCACAAAAGTTTCTATTTTTTCTATTTCTAAAAGGTCTTTTATAGCCTGATAGGCATAAGAATATTCATTTGCTTTGAATCTAACTTCTTTTAAAGGAGTAACAAATAAGCCTGATCTAGAGAGAGCTAAACCTATTGATCCTTTTCCTAAATCTATGCCTAGTAGGTTCTTTTCCATTCTTTAATTATATAATTTTATAGTCTTAATTTCTTTAAAGATTTATAATCTTTTTATTGAGGTAGAAATATGAAATATATTTTATTTAATGAATTAGCAAATAATGGACACGGAAAAGACAAGATTGGTGAACTAACAAAAGATTTTAAAGAAGGCGAATTTGAACTTGTTAATGTTATTGGTTTAAATTGTAAAGCTTTCCAAATGAAGCTTAAAAAAGAAGATGTTATCTATATAGTTGGCGGTGATGGAACTCTTAATCATTTCGCAAATGATTTTGAATGCGATAATTTCCCATGTGATATTTATTATTTGTCTTCAGGTACAGGAAATGATTTTCTTAATGATGTTCAAAAAGAAGGCGGAATAATTAAAGTTAACGATTATCTTAAAAATCTTCCTACTGTTTTTGTTAAGGGCATGCAAAGAAAATTCATTAACGGTATCGGGTATGGAATTGATGGATATTGTTGTGAAATTGCTGACAGACAAAGAGAAAAGAAACCTGGAAAAGCAATTAATTATACAAGTATTGCTATCAAAGGACTTTTATTCTTTTTTAAGAGAAAGAAAGCTACAGTTGTCGTTGATGGAAAAGAATATTCATTTAAAAAAGTATGGCTATGTGGGTCAATGAACGGTAAATACTATGGTGGAGGGATGAAAGTTGCTCCTAACCAAGAAAGACTTTCCAAAGAGAAAACATTAACTCTTTGTGTATTTACAGGTAAAACAAAACTTGGTTCTTTAATGACATTCCCTAAGATTTTCGAAGGAAAACTCCCTGATTATCCAAAATATGCCCACTATTTCGTTGGTAAAGAGATTGAAGTTAAATTCAACGAGCCATGCGCTTTACAAATCGATGGCGAAACAGTTTTAGCTGTTACTGAATATAAGGTCAAAGCATAATGGTTAAGTTAATTGCTATTGTTGTTTGCGCAGTTGCTGCAGTTCTAACAGGAATTTTTGCGTTTCATGTTGCTCCATGGGCAACAGCCCTAATTTGTGTTGGGCTCTTCTTTGCCTACATTGTAGCCTATATTGTTTTCTTCTTTATCGTTTGGGGCATAACTGGAATAGGAGTGGATAAGAAAAAACAATATAGAATGACAAAGTTTTCTCGCTTTATCATGAATCACTATGCTTTCGTTTGTTTGAGCTTATTTGGTGTTAAAGTTTACGGAGAAAACCTTGAAAAATTAGATGAAATAGATGGGCCATTTATTTTAGTTAGTAATCATAAATCTAACGTTGATCCTCTTTCAATTTGCTATCTTTTGCGCAAACGCAAGATGGTTTTTATCTACAAAAAAGAGCTTTCTAAGATTCCGTTTGTTTCAAGAATGATCGCTAGAAATGGTTATATTATGTTAGATAGAGGTGGCCTTAAACAACAATTTAATGCTTTAGGTCACGCAATTGACACAATTAATGAAGAAGGTATTGCTGTTGCTTTATTCCCAGAAGGGACTAGACATAAAGATGAGGAATTTGGAGACTTTAAAGAAGGTTTCTTATATATGGGTAAGAAAACTTGCGCACCAATTGTTTTAGTTTCTCTTTGTGGAACAAATAGAGTAAACAAGGGTTTATTATTTAGAAGACATAAAGCTTATGTAAAGGTCGTTGATGTAATTAGATATGATCAATATAAAGATGCATCAAATGCTGAATTTGGCGATGAATGTAAGGAAAAGATTGTTCGCGGATATAAAGAATTAAAAGAAAAATACTTTAATTAAGATGTCAGTCTATAAACTTAAAGGAGTCACAAAAGATTATATTTGGGGAGGATATAAACTTTCCAAATATTTTCATAAGGGCTCTAATGAGGAAAAAATAGCTGAAACATGGGATCTTTCTTTTCTCGATGCCGGTCTATCTTTAATAGATAGTGGTGAAAATAAAGGAAAAGTTTTAAAAGATGTCGTTACTATAGAAGAATTAGGAACTAGAGCGAAAAAATATGATTTCTTCCCTCTTTTAATTAAGTATATAGATTCAGCAGATAACCTTTCTGTTCAAGTTCATCCAAGTGATAGATATGCTAGAAAGCATGAAGGATGTCTAGGAAAAACCGAAATGTGGTATATTCTAGAAGCAGAAGAAGACTCATTTATATATTTAGGATTAAATAAAGATTATACAAAAAGAGAAATAAGACGTGCCTTAAAAGAGCAAACTATTTTTGATTGTTTGAATAAATATGAAGCTAAACCTGGAGACTCTTTTTTCATCCCTTCAGGAACAATTCACGCAATTGGAAAAGGTGTTACATTAGTTGAAATACAAGAATCTTCAAATCTTACCTATAGATTATATGATTATGGAAGACTTGATAAGAATGGCAAGCCAAGAGAGCTTCATATAGAAAAAGCTCTAGCGGTTGTTGATTTAAAAAAGTACGAAAAACCATCATTTTCTGGAAATTTAATTGGGTTCTGCAAGTATTTTGAAGTTTTTGTACATGAAATTCCTAAATCAAAATCAATGCAAATTTCTCCTAGATCGTTTGTTTGCATCTCCTTTATAGAAGGAGAAGGTAAATTAAACGAGCTTGAGTTTAAAAAAGGAGATTCGTTTTTTATTGGGGCTGGAGAAAAGCTTCACATCAAAGGTAAATGTAAAATAGTTTTATCTAGGTTAAGATAAAAAAAGAACTGTTGAGGAAGGGCCTAACAGTTCATTTTTTTATTAACTGAGTTGCTAACGGGTCTTATATGCGACGTTATTCATCATATCTGTATATATATCCGCGATTTTTTCGTTCTCTTCATCTGCAAGATCGAGATCAAGATAACTTTCCTCTGTTAATAATTCTTTATTTTCTTTATATTCAGTCATGATATACGACCTCCTATTCTGCGCTATCCTTGAGCGCACATTTACTATAATCTCTTTTTGTATTAGTTCAATATTGTCAAAGTATGATAGCGTTTACAGAAAACGCTTTCATAAAATAACATAGATTTTATCGAAACTATTTTTTTAAAATTAATAAATTTATAGATTATTTAAAAAAAATTTTCATCAATTTTCATTGATTTTATAAGTATTTAAGTAGTTTTCTTTTTAACTTATAAATATATAATATTGCAGAAAGGAGGAATAAATGTATTTAGAAGAGAAAACCTCTTCGGCTATTGCAACAATAATCAGATCATATTCTTACGTATTGATCGATACTAGTTCTTTAATGGATGAAGAATTTCCTGAATTTATGGAAAATCTTGTCAGAGCCAAAACTTATTTAAAGAAAGAAAATAAGTTACTTATATTAAATGAATGTTTCCAAGAATTACTAAAACATTCCGATAATGATATAAACATTGTTAAACATATTGCAGCTACTAGAGCATTAAAAATAATTAAACACGCCAAACACAAAGGTTTAATTGATGTTCTAAAAGGTGAATCAAAAGAAAAATCATTCGCTGATAATTCAATATATTTAAAGGTTTCCCAAGACAGATTGCATTCTTCAATTCTTATAATTACTCAAGATAAGCATTTAGCTTTTGATTTATTGAAGCTTAATAATCTCTCTTCTCAAAAGGGAAGAAATGTTGGAGTTTATGAGATTTCTACCCATGGACAACTTGTTTATAATCCAGGTAAAGAAGATTTAACTAGAGTTATTAAAAAACCTATCATAGTTAAAGAAAAAGCCCGTAAAACCCCTGTAAAAGTTAAAGATTCTAAGAAAAACAAGAAAGAAGATTTAACTGAAGTCACTAAGAAAATCGAAGATGCTGACCGCATTTTAAAAGCTAATGTAAGTAATCCAAATTATCCTAAAGAATCAAAAATTAAAGACATCAAAGATCAAATTTCTTTATTAGAAGCATTCCCTAAAAGTAAACTCAATTCTCTAAAGATCTCTTTAAAACAAAATGATTTAAAAGATCTTATTAAAAAAGTTGAAAACGAAGAATCTAAAAAAGAAAAACCTGTAGCTAAACCAGAAAAATTCTTTTTAGCAAAAGATGAAAGAGTTGATTTATCAATTATTAAAGCAATAAATAATCTAGGCTTTAAATTAATAGAAGATAATAATTTTGACCCAGTAATTAATGGTTCACCTTTATTTACAAAAGAAAAAATATCTTCTCTATCGGCTACATTCGCAAAAAAACTTAGTAGTGGAAATAAAGTTGATGAAACTATTGGAAATGTTAACTTCGAAATAGAAAAGCTTGCAAGCAAGAATTATGGAGTAAATATTAAAGTTAGCTTAATCAATTTAAATCCTAAAGTAAAAGCTCCTAAAAAGAGTACTAGCCCACTAGATAGCGCTAAAAAAGGCGAAGCCAAACTTAAAAAGATAATTAATGATAAAAACGCATCAGTCGAAGATATAAATAAAGTTGTTAGACTTCAAATTAAAAAAGTAAAAGTATTGAATGAAGCAGATATCAAGCAATTATCGTTTGATTTAGATTATCTAAATTCTCTACTTTCTAAATAAAGAAGTCATAATCGGTCCGGATTTCTTTCCGGACTTTTTAATATTTTTAAACTTTTTCTCTTTTTCTCCTAACTAAATAGTAAGGAGGAAAAGAAATGTATTTTGACAGCAAATCTAAATTATCAAATTTTATAAATTATACAAATCGTTTATTGCATATCGCGTCTATGATTTATTTTAAATATCGAAAAGATTACCCAGTAGATGATGAGATGATGCAATACAATGCCTTTTATTCGATTTGTTTATTCTGTTCGTATAACAAGATACAACCTTCTTTATCTTATATATATGATTGCGAATTGAATTTCAAAGAAGAAGGGGAGCTTTTTCAGGACCTTCTCTATTTATATTCAAAGTGGTCATTAGGGATAAAAGAAGATGCCATTTATCATTATTGTAGAATAATAAGTGACCTATTAGAAAAGAAAGCATTAGAGAAATCTACATGCGGTTATATACTTGTTCCAGACTTCTTAGCATATTTTTCTGATGTGAAAAATTACCTTGAAGAACTAGAAAACGGACAAATTTCTAATAAAGCTGAAAAAAATTTATTCGATGTAGCCTTATAAAATCGTAAAATATCAAAAAAATTAGCAGTCAACTATTGCAACTGCTAAAAATAGTTGTATCATATTGTTAGCACTTAAAGATACTGAGTGCTAATGGAGGTGCAAAATTATGGCTACTTATACAACAAATAGAAATTTAACAAACTTATTTGATCCTTTCTTCAAAGACTTATTTGAAGTCAATCTAAATAGTGAAAGCTTCGGAAACAGCTTCATGTTGACTGATATTAAGGAAAATGAAAAGGAAATTGAACTTAGTGTAGATTTACCAGGGTTCAAAAAAGAAGATATTAATATCTCATTTGCTGATGGTTACTTAACAGTTGAAGCAAAAACAAGCAGAAAGATCGATGAAAAAGACAGCCACAAGTGGGTTAAAAGAGAGCGTTTCTCTGGCAAAACTTCTAGATCCTACTATGTTGGAGATATTAACGAAGCAAATATAAGAGCTTCATACGAGAATGGTGAACTTAAGGTTTTTATTCCAAAAGAATATAAAGAAGAGAAAATTCACCAAATTACAATTGACTAGTCTCCTATTAATTCCTTTCTAAAAGATCCAGCCTGTTAAGCTGGATTTTTTTAAGTAAAACAATTGGAAAAGTCTCAGACTTATTTAAAATATTTATCATGAAACAAAAATTTTCGGTTGATGGGATGATGTGTGCCGCTTGCCAGGCAAGCGTTGAACGCTCAGTTAACTCTCTTAAAGGTGTTAATTTTTGTTCTGTTTCGTTATTGGGAAAATCCATGGTTGTGGAATATAATGAGAATTTCTTAAATAACGAAACAATTATCAATAAGGTTAATTCAATAGGTTATAAAGCATCTATTTTCGTTAATAAATCTATTAAAAAAGAAAAAGAAGAGGAACAAAAGAAGTTAAAAGTAAAAAGAAATAAGCTTATAGCTTCGATTATTTTGCTTATTCTTTTCATGCTTTTTTCAATGGTTCCAATGTTACCTCCTATCATGAAAAAGATCGATGCAGCGCCACAATCTTATTTAATTTGTCTTTTAAACGTTACCGCACAAGTCGTTCTCTTAATTCCAATAATTGCATTAAATTTTCATCATTTCATCTCAGGATTTAAGTCATTGTTTAAATTGCACCCAAACATGGATTCTTTAGTTGCTTTAGGAAGCAGCGTTTCTACTATTTATGGGCTTTATATTTATGGCCGTATGATTGGATATTTTATTGACAGTAATGCGGCTGAGGTAATGAATTGCTCGATGAATATTTATTTCGAATCGGCTGCTATGATCTTAGTTTTTATATCTTTAGGAAAATATATAGAGGCAAAAGCTACAACAAAAACAAAGTCATCGATTAATAATTTATTGTCACTTTTGCCTGAAACTGCATTAATTTACAAAAACGAACAGGAAAAAGAAGTTCTTATAGAAGATATTTGCGAGGATGACATTGTCATTATTAAACCTGGAATGGTTGTTCCTTGTGATGGAGTTATTGTTGAAGGATATGGCAATTTAGACGAATCCTCAATAACAGGGGAAGCAATTCCTGTTTACAAAGATAAGGGAAAAAATGTAGTCGCCTCAACTATAAATAAGGATGGCTATTTTAAATTCAAAGCTGAAAAAATAGGTAAAGAATCAACCTTAGGAAGGATTGTTTCTTTAGTAGAAGAAGCTGCAAATTCTAAATCATCCTTATCCAGGCTAGCAGATAAAATATCTTTAATTTTTGTTCCTGTTGTCATTTCTATCTCTATTATTACTTTTACTGTCTGGATGGTTTTAAGCGGTTGCGGTTATGTTGGAATTAAAAGACCTGATGTAAATTTAGCTATCCAAGTCGCAGTTTCTGTTTTAGTTATCTCATGTCCTTGTGCTTTAGGATTAGCCACTCCTGTAGCTGTTATGGTTGGTACAGGATTAGGGGCTGAAAAAGGGCTTTTAATTAAATCAGCTCAAGCTTTTGAAGCTTTAAAAGTAGTAGATACTTTTGTTTTTGATAAAACTGGAACCTTAACAACTGGAAAAATAGAGGTAGATGAAGTTATTTATTATGGAACCACTGATAAGGACCTTCTTTCTAGAATCAGAGCTGTAGAAGTTCATTCTGAGCATCCTTTATCTAAAGCTATAGTTGATTATTGTGATAGTATAGATGTTTGTAAGATTGAAGATAATGAATTTGTTAACTATCCAGGACAAGGCGTATCTGGGAAAAACATTATCATTGGGAATAAAAAATTAATGGAAAAATATAATGTGGATATTTCACAAGCTACAGAGGATTTTTCTAGATATGCAAGCCAAGGAAAAATCGTTTTATTCGTTGCTGATAAAGATCTAAAAGGATTAATTATATTAGGTGATCAACTTAAAGAAGATTCATTAAAATGTGTAAAAAGTCTGCAAAACGCTGGTAAAAAAGTTGTAATTCTAACTGGAGATGATTTTTTAACTGCAAATTATTTCGCAAAGTTATTAGGCGTAGATGAAGTATTTGCTAACGTTCTTCCAAATCAAAAAGAACAAATTGTTTCCTCTTTACAAGAAAAAGGATGCAAGGTTGCTATGATTGGAGATGGAATAAATGATGCTCCCGCATTAACTAAAGCTGATGTAGGAATTGCAATTGGAGCAGGAACCGATGTAGCAATAGAATCTAGTGATATTATATTAGTTAAGAATTCCCCACATGATGTTTATAAAGCTTACGAATTATCTACAAGGATTGTAAGAAATATAAAAGAAAATCTGCTTTGGGCTTTTATGTACAACATAATATTAATTCCAATTGCAGCTGGGGTTCTATATCCAATTAACGTTGAACCTAACTGGTTTGTGGGTAATCAAAATCACCTACTTTTAACACCAATGATTGCCTCAATTGCAATGTCTTTATCATCGATTACTGTTGTTTTAAACGCCTTAAGATTAAAAATATTTAAAAGGAGAAAAGATTAATATGGGAAAAAAGGAAGTTACTGTAGTAAAAGTTGACGGCATGATGTGTGTTCACTGTGCAGGCAGAGTTAAAGAAGCTTTGAAAAAGATAGAAAACGTCAAGGACGTGGATGTGAATTTAGATAAAAAGGAAGTTTCTATAACTTATAAAAATTCTTTAGATTTAGAAAAAGTTAAAATTGTAATTAATGAATTAGGCTATAAATTCATTGTCTAATAAAGCTTAATAATTTCTTCCTGGAGTCCTCCAACTACTTTAAGTTGGTCATTTTCTATTCTTAAATCTGTTTCAAGTCTGACTCCAACTTTGTTGGGAATATAAATACCAGGCTCATCTGAAAATGAGGTGTTATTTATAAGATAGCGATCATCGTGAGTCTCGTAATTATCTAAATTAGCTCCATTTCCATGAGGAGAAACATCAACTCCAATATTGTGACCTAATCTATGAGAAAAATATTGTCCATAGCCATAAGAAGAGATCACTTTTCTAGCAATATCATCGGCTTCAAAAGCATAAACTTTTCTATGTTTAATCTCTTTTGAGATAAATTCAATCGCAGCATCTCTAGCTTCTTTTACTATATCGAATAACTTTTGATATTCTTCAGGAACTTCTTCTCCTGCGTATGCCATCCAAGTTATATCTGCATAAACAGCATCGGGATCATTCATTTTAGCCCACATATCTATAAGAATTAAATTCCCTTTTTTAATATAAGAAAAATCATTTTCACTAGGGGCATAATGAGGATTAGCAGCATTTTTATCTATTGCAACTATTGGAGGCTCGTCAAAAATCATCCCTTGTTCAGTAAATCTTTTACAGATAAATTGCTGTACCTCATATTCGGAAATTTGTTTTTCTTCACTTAGGGCTTTTCTTATAAGCTCGAAAGCCTCATCTTTTATTTTTAAAGTTAGTTGGCATGCTTCATCTTGAAGATCCATGCTCTTTTTAGAAAGAGTAGAGACAATTTCTTGTAGGAGATTACCGCTAGAAGAAATTTCTATTCCTAATTCTTTAATAAAAGAAACGCTTCCATAATCTGCTAAAGAGATTCTTGGAAGAAGTCCATCCCTAGAAATATCCATAAGGACTTTCTTGTAGATTGCAAAATACTTTTTCTCCAAGTCTAAAAGTTCTTGCCAGGTATTATAAATATAGACATCAAAATCTTTTTCAATTTCAGGGATTTTAAGAAACACCGAATCAATAAAATGACAAAATAAGTGGATTTTGCGGTCTTTTTGAATAGAAATTACGATTTTTCTAGTTAACATCTTCCCTAATAGAAGTTCTTTAACTAGAGGATTTTTATTCTCATAATCAACAAGAATATAAGAGTCAAAATCATTATTTTGTAAGTAGTTATAAATTTTCTCTAACTTGGTTTTCATACTATTCATTATACAAAGGAAAAAGCGAAAATAGAAAATTCTTTCTAAACAATTTCTTTGATGTAAAATAGCGCTATGTTTAAAGCTGCTTTTTTTGATGTTGATTGGACCTTATATGATCACGAACAACATAAATATATAGAATCTGGAATTGAAGCAATCAAAAGAATAAAAGAAAAAGGCATAAAAGTTTTTGTTTGCTCTGCTAGACCTTTTGATTCACTTGATAAATTTGGTGTTTTTAATTTAGGAATAGATTGGGATGGATATATTGGATCTGCTGGATCAATTGCGGTAGTTAGAGAAAAGATTGTCTACAAATCTTTAATGAATAAGCAAGATGTTAAAAAGTTCTTAAAGTATTGCGATAAATATAATCTATGCGCAGAAATAATTTTGCCTCAAGGAAGACTTCTTTATGGAAAGCCTAATGAATACGTTGAAAAATATTATGGAGTTTACGCAGATACTCTCCCTGAAGAAGGAGAAGTAGGAGATAAAGAAGTTACAGGTGCTTTATTATTTGCTCCAGAAGAATTTGATAAAGAACTCGAGGAGATTCTACCTAACTTAATTTATTATAGATTTTTTGAAACTGGTTTAGATGTTATGCCTAGGCTTCATAAAAAAGGTTTTGCTATAAAAAAGATATTAGAAGAAATTGGAGTTAAACCTTCTGAAGCAATCGGATTTGGCGATGATACGCAAGATATAACGATGAAAGAAGGCTTAGATACTTTAGTTTGTATGGGAAATGGGAAAGACGATGTAAAGGAAGCGGCTGATTTTGTAACCAAGGAAATCAGCGAAGATGGCCTAGCCTTTGCAATAGAAAAGTATCTTTTAGATTAATTTTCTATTTAAAAATAGAATTTAGAATTGTAGACTTTTGCTTATGAAAGATTTAGATCTTCATAAAACACCTTATATAGATGCTCTAAAAAAGTATCTTGAAAAGGATCCTGTTCCATTTGACGTCCCAGGCCATCACATGGGAAATGTTACAAATGATGCAACATTATTGCTCGGAAAAGAGATTTTTAAATTTGACGTAAATGCCCCTAGAGGTTTAGATAATTTAGCTTATCCAACTGGAGTATTAAAAGAAAGCGAAGATATCACTGCGAGAATTTGTGGCGCAGATGATGCTTTTTTCTTAATTAATGGAACTAGTTCAGGGATTCTAGCTATGATTTTAGCTACGATTCATGCTGGAGAGAAAATCATTCTTCCAAGAAATGTTCATAAATCAATTATTAATGCGCTAATTATTTCTGGTGGACTTCCAGTTTATGTCATGCCTGAAATGGACAATAACTTAGAAATAGTTAATCAACCTAGCTTAGCAAGCTGGAAAAAAGCTATTCTTACTAATCCAAGCGCTAAAGCAATTTTTATAATTAATCCTACTTATTTTGGGTCTGTTGGAGATTTGGAAAGTTTAGTTCAATTTGCTCATCAGCATAAAATGCTTGTGCTAGTTGATGAAGCTCATGGTGCCCATTATTACTTTAATTCTCCATTCTTTCCTAAATCTGCAATGGCTTGCGGAGCAGATCTTTCTTCTGTCTCTTTCCATAAAACTTTAGGTTCTTTAACTCAGTCAAGCGTTTTACTTTCTAAAGGAGAAAGAGTCTCTAAATATGCGATTCAAAAAGCATTAAATATTGTGAATTCAACTTCTCCTTCTGGACTTCTTTTTGTTTCTATTGAAGGGGCTAGAAAATATTTATATGAGCACATGTATCGCGGATTAGATGAAATGCATGAGCTAATTCAATATACAATTGATGAAATTAATAAAATTAATGGCTTCTCTTGTCCTTCAACGAAATATTTTATTGATAGAGGATCGTTTGGTTATGATGAATCTAAAGTAATTATCTCGATTGAGAAATTAAGATTAGATGGATTCTCTTTATATAACTTACTTGCTGATGAATATAATATTCAGCTTGAGTTAGCTGAACCTCATTTAGCATTAATGATTTTTACTTTTGCTACCAAAAAAGAGCATGTAGAACGTTTAATTAAAGCTTTAAAGGATGTTTCTAGAAGATTTTATGATGCGTCTTTAGATCTTCATGATCAAAAATACGACATCAATTTCCCTTATATGCTTGTTAGGCCTAGAACTGCTTTCCATGCTCCAGGAATAAAAGTAGGGGTTGATGAATTAATTGGTAAAATTTCTAAAGAACAAGTAATGATTTATCCTCCAGGAATTCCTCTAATTTCTCCAGGAGAAGTTTGGAGTAAGAAACTTGTTGAAAGAATTAAAAAATATAAGGACTTAGGTGTTAAATTCATGTCTACTTATCCTGATGGATTTGAAGTTATTGATGCAAGCAAGTGGAAAAGATACCCAGTTTATGAAAAAAGATATCTAGATTATATGGAAACTTCATTAACTACAGCTTTAGAAGATGGCTACTATTTTCCTTTTGAAGGAGATAAACATTCTGCAACAATTATTCTTCTTCCTTTTAGGGCTGATACATGGAGAAATAATGGAAAAGAGGCGAGACGTGTATTCAAAAATGTTATTTTAGCCATTTCTAAATTTGAGAAAGTTATCGTTGGAATCCACCCTTATATTTATGAAAAAGTTGCACCTGAATATTTAGGTTTACCTAATGTAGAAGTTATCAAAATTAGATATAACGATTCATGGGCAAGAGATAACATGCCTTTATTTGTAACAAATGGAAAGAAGTTACGTGGTGTTGATTTTAGATTTAATGCTTGGGGTGGAGAAGTTGACGGACTCTACTCTAATTGGGATGATGACGATAAGATTTCCTCTATTTTCTTAAAAAGATATAAAATCCAAGCTTATACGCATCCAAAATTCATTTTTGAAGGCGGAAGTATTGCTTGTGATGGCGATGGAACAGCCATTGTTACTGAAGCATGTTTACTTTCTAAAGGAAGAAACCCTTGTTTAACAAAAGAAGAAATTGAAGAAACAATAAAGCATTATTTAGGAATTAACAAAGTTATTTGGATTTCTAGAGGAATCTATAATGATGAAACAAATGAGCATGTAGACAACATGGTTTCGTTTGTTAAGCCAGGAGAAATTGTCCTTGCTTGGAGCGATAATCTTGATGATGTTCAACACGAAATATCAGCTAAAGTTCTCAAAGAACTTCAAGAAGCTGTTGATTATAGAGGAAGAAAATTCATTATTCATAAGCTTAATGTTCCATTCCATCCTCTTTATGAGCAAAAAGAAGAAGCAGCTGGAATTAGAAAGAGCACATCTAATGCCAAGGGACGTTACGAAGGTGATCGATTAGCTGCCAGCTATGTAAATTATTATCAAGGTAAAGATTTTGTTATTATGCCTGGTTTTGGAATTGAAGATGATAAACTTGCCTATGAACAAATGAAAAAGATTTATCCAAATAAAGAAATAATTCAAATTAACACTAGAGAAGTTCTTCTTGGCGGAGGAAATATCCATTGCATCACAATGCAAATCCCTAGTGTAGAGGAGGAATAAACAATGAAATACGGTTTAGCTCAAATGAAAATGTCAGCAGTTTACGAAGAAAACATTGCAAAAGTCGATTCTTTTGTTAAAAAAGCTGCCGAAGACGGAGTTAAAATGCTTTTAATTCCTGAGTTATTCCAAAGACATTATTTCTGTCAAAAAGAGAATTATGATTACTTTGATTTCGCTGAAGAAGCAGATAACTCTAAGACAATTAAGCACTTCCAAGAAATAGCTAAAAAGTATCAAATTGTTTTGCCTATATCCTTCTTTGAGAAAGCTGGTGTCGTTTATTTTAACTCTCTAGCAATGATTGATGCTAATGGAACAGTTTTAGGAATTTATAGAAAATCACATATTCCAACAGGAGAATGTTATGAAGAGAAGTTCTACTTCTCTCCTGGAGATACAGGATTCAAGGTTTTCAACACAAAAGCAGGAAAAATTGGTGTTGGAATTTGCTGGGATCAATGGTTTTGCGAAACAGCAAGAATTCTTACTTTAAAAGGAGCTGAAATTCTTTTATTCCCAACAGCAATTGGTTCCGAACCTGTTTTAGATAAAGATTCAAAACATCATTGGCAAAACGTTATGATTGGCCATTCTGCAACGAATGTTATTCCTGTTTTGGCTGCAAATAGAATTGGCGAAGAAAAAGATGGCGATTCTTCTATGACATTCTATGGAGGCTCCTTTATAACAAATTGTTTTGGAGAAAAAATCGCTGAATTTGATAAAGAAGAGGGGATTTTAACCGCAGAATTAGATCTTAAAGAGTCAAATAAAGCTAGAAGAGATTGGGGAATATTTAGAGATAGAAGAGTTGATTTATATTCTCCTTTACTAAAATTAGATTCAGAAAAGTAATTTATGACTGCCATTATAATTGGGCAAATTATCCTACTTGGATTAGGCTTATCAGCTGATGCTTTTTCTGTTGCTTTAACTGAAGGACTTGTTTGCACAGATCTAAATAAAAAACGTTCAATTTTTATTGCTGCTGTATTTGGAATTATGCAGGCTGTTATGCCTTTAATTGGCTTTTGGCTTGTAGAAGGAGCAGAATTTATTGCGGGACAAGTCGCGGGAGCGAAAGCAGGAAGAATAGCTGCGATTGTAGTTGTTTGGCTAGCGTTTGGACTTCTTTTATTTGTTGGAAGTAAAATGATTATTGAGGCGATAAGTTCATTAAGAAAACCTCCGGAAGAAAAAGTAGCGAAGAAATTTTCTATTAAAGAAGTAATTTTCTATGGATTTATGACTGCAATTGATGCTTTAGCAGCCGGAGTTGCAATGCATGCAAATTTATCAAATACAACCACAGTTTGGCTACACGTATCGATTATTTTGGTTATTACTTTTGTAATTTCTTTAATTGGATTATTCCTTGGAAAACAAATATTAAAACTTCTTAGAGGAAAATATGAGATTTCTGAAATAATTGGTGGAGCAATACTTGTTTTGCTTGCAGTCTGGGTTGTTTTAAGTCACTACACAGGTTTATAAAGTATTTATTCCAGGAGCGAAATTAGAATAATCATCAGCGTATATTGTTTGTTTTTCTTGCATGTATTCAAAGATTAAATCTGCTGGATAAGTAGGATAAGTAGCGATAACTTCAGCTACTCCGGTGCTCATATCAGTGAAATAGTTATAAATTCTAGAAGTATTTTGATGATAAAGAAGATAGTCAATTATGGCTACTGTATAGAGTTTGTCATTTTCAAAATAATCATAAGTTTCGGTATCTCCGATATATGTATCAAAATTAGACCGAGATCCAGCACTTTTTATATTTTTACCTGAGAGTTTTACAATTACGATTTGGTTAAAGAATGGTAAAGCTTTAAAAATATCTGAATAAGTAACTTCTCCTTCGTTAATATTTGATCTTTGATCATTCATCATTGTGATAGCTAAATCTGGATATAAATCAATGTAATGTTCATAGACTGCAACATTTCCTAAGTTTGCTGAAGTAGTCTTAGTTAGATTTCCACCAACAAGAGTTCCTGCAATGGTATTTAGTTTTTCTTTAACTCCTGAAGTAACTAAATAATCTTGGTAGAAATCTTCAAAATAATCATAAGTTGTATCTTCTGCCTCATATCCGTAAGTTATAGCTTGCTTATTACAGGTAACTCCTTCGTCATCTATGGTTAACTCAAAATAAGAATAAGCTTGCCCATTACAGTAACTTTGAACAAGAGGAACTCCATTCTTATTTTCGTTATTAGATGTATGAGTATGAGCGCAGAAAACTCCATCAAAATAAGTTTTAAGGTTTTTATAGCAGCTCCAAGAATGGATGTCTCCAGCGTCATAATGAGCAAGTAAAATAACTGCGTCACATCCGGATTCTTTTAATTTAACTGCTTCTTCAGTTGCAATAACTTCTTCGCTTAAAAATCCGATGTCGCTTACTCGGGAAGAAGTAATAGAGGTGATTTCACTTGATCCTATAGTTCCTACAACCCCAATCTTATAATTTGATTTTTCAATTATGGTAGACGAACCTATTAGATCAGCATATTTCCAAGGGAATTTTTCAGAAATATATCCGTATTTATATTCTCTAATATTTGCACAAAGCATAGGGAATTCAGCTATTTCTGCGTTATGAGCTATTTTATCTTGGCCCCAATCGAATTCGTGGTTTCCTAAAGTCATTGCGTCAAAAGGAACCATATTCATTGCTTCAGTAACTAGTTCTCCATAGTTAAAGTTAGATTCATAAGATCCTTCCCACATATCTCCTGCGGAAAAAACAAAAGTATGCTCTGGATCAGCATTTTTTACATCTTTTAGATAACCAAAGTAATTAGCCATACCTTTTTCTAAGTAGCCTCGGTCGTTTTCAAATTTATTTACTGCTCCGTGGAAATCATTAACTGCATAGAATTTAAATGTTTCAGGAGTTCTAGGTTCAGTTGAACTTTCTTCTGAACTCTCACTAGAAATACTTTCGCTCGATTCAATAACTTCTGAACTTTCTTCGGAGAGACTTTCCGTATATTGACTGCTTTCTATAGATTCAGATTCCTCTTCGCTTGAAAGTATTTCGGAGGTAGAAATTTCTGAAATTTCGCTAGACGCCCCCTCTGAATCTGATTTTTCCTCATTTGACGAAGAACTAATAATTTCTGAACTTGATGCTATTTCAGAAGAAGAAATTTCGCTGGAAGATTCAGTCAAAGAAGAATTCTGCTTTGGTGCAGAAGAACTACATGAACCTAGCAGAAAAGAAATTATAGTAATTAGCCAAAATTTCTTAAAACATTTCATCGTGTTTTGATTATAATAATCAACAGGTATTTCTTCAAGATGTTTAAGACAGCATTAATTTTACAAGGAGGAGGAACTAGAGAAGCATTTTCTGCGGGCGTTTTAGACGTACTTTTAGAAAATGATTTTCAGTTTGACTTCATTGCAGGAACTTCAGCTGGAGCTCTTTCTGGACTTAATTATGTTTCTAAAAATAAAGGGAGAAATCTTTACGTTTTGACTACTTTAATGAAAGAAAAGAAGTTCTGCTCCTTTAGAAACCTAATTAAAAACAGATCTATCTTTAACTTTGATTATTTATTTAACGAAGCCGCTAAAGGTGATTTCCCTTTTGATTTTGATGAATTCTATAAAAGCAATACAACTTTAATAGCTGCTGCAACTTGTTTAGAAACTGGTAAAGTCACTTATTTTGAAAAAGGTGACAGCGATTTTTGGGAAGGAGTCGCGGCTTCTGCCTCTCTACCTTTACTTAGTAAACCAGTTCAAATAAAAGAATTACATTATCTAGATGGTGGACCAGTTTGCGGGTTACCTTTTAGAACTGCTCTAGATAGAGGAATTAAAAAAATAGTTGTAGTTTGTACTAGACAAAAGGGCTATAGAAAGCAAAAACACAGCAATTCCCACACAAAACTTTGCAAAAAGCTTTATAAATCCTATCCAAACTTTATAGATGCTTATGATAATGAATACATAGTTTATAACAACGATATGGATGAAATGGAGCGACTTGCAGAGTCTGGAGCAATCTTCATGATCTATCCAAAAGAGCCTGTAACGATCTCTCACACAGAGAAAAATGAAAAGAAAATTAGAGATTTATATGAGAAAGGTGTCGAAGTAATGAAGGAGAATCTTCCCATTCTTACTGCATATTTAAAAAATGAATAAGAATTACAAACCAAAAAAGCAAACAAATCCAAATAAAGGAAAAGTTAATCCTAAAGACATCAAGGAATATACAGTTTATGTAGATACAACCTTGATGGAATTTTTGATGTTTAAAATGCCAGACACTCCAAGAAAAACAATTAAGTCTTTATTAACTAATCATCAAGTTTCTGTCGGAGGTGTCCCAGTTTCCCAATATAATTTCCCTTTAACTAAAGAAGATGTTGTTATTGTTTCTAAAAATAGAATTAGCAAACATAATCGAAGTGATCTTCCAATAATCTATGAAGATGACGATATAATCGCTATTAATAAACCTTCCGGACTTCTTTCTATAGCTTCAGATAGAGAAAAAGGAAGAACAGCCTATAGATTAATTTCAGATTACGTGATGAGTAAAGATAAACATAATCGAATTTATGTCGTCCATAGATTAGATGAAGATACTTCTGGAATTTTAATTTTTGCGAAAAATGTGAAAGTAAAAGAAGCCCTTCAAAATAACTGGGCTGATATTGTTAAACATAGAAAATATTACGCCATTGTAGAAGGTAAAATGGAAAAAGAGGAGGGACATGTAGTCAATTTCCTCGCCGAAAACGATTTAAACCTAGTGTATGTAACTAAAGATAAAAAAAGGGGAAAAGAGTGTATCACGGACTATAAACTCATCAAATTTAAGGATCCTTATTCCCTACTTGATGTAGAAATCTTCACAGGTAGAAAGAATCAAATTCGTGTTACTTTCGGTTATTTAGGTCACTATGTCATAGGTGATGACAAATATGGAGAACCTTCGAATCCTATAAAAAGACTTGGGCTTCACGCCTATAATCTAGAATTAACCAATCCGTTAAATGGCAAAGAATATCGCTTTTCTTCGCCTATGCCTTCTGAATTTAAGTCTTTAATGTTTAAGTCAAACTTAAAAGAAGAAAAAAGTGAAAATAAGGGCTTTAGATTTTCACGTAGTGAAACTAAAATTATAAAAGGCAAAAATCGGCAGAAAGGAAAAATTAGGAAGTAAGTATGACAAAACCTAAATATTGGTTCTCTAAACTTCTTGAATCTACTATTTCAACTCTTCCAATTGCTGTTGTAATAATAGGTTTTTTCCTTATTTTTAGATTTCTTCCAATTTCTAGTGACAGTTTAATGTTTCCTTCATTACAACTATCTAACGATGACATGTATATTTTTGCTATTTCAGTAGGAAGCATAATTATAGGTATGGGCTTATTTAACTTAGGAAGTGAAGAGTCCATGAATGAAATAGGTAGAATAATTGGTAGTAGTTTAACTAAAAAGAAAAAGTTCTTTTTTGTTATTTCTATGACTTTTATTCTTGGAGTTTTAGTTACAATTGCTGAACCTGATTTATCCGTTTTATCAGGTCAAATCGGCGTAGATAAAGAAATAATTACGTGGGGAATCGGCGTTGGTGTAGGAATTTTCCTTGTTGTTGGTGTTATTAGAGTTACTTTACATCAAAACCTCAATATTATGTTCTTGGCTTTCTATGCTTTAGTTTTCGGCCTAGGTTACATAATTGATCCTAGATTCCTTCCAATTTGTTTTGACTCAGGAGGAGTTACTACTGGTCCAGTTACAGTTCCATTTTTACTTGGATTTGGTATCGGAATTGCTGCAAGTCATGGTGGAAAGAACTCTGAAGACTCATTCGGTTTAACAGCTTTATGCTCAGTTGGACCTATCATTGCAGTTACTTTAATTGCAACTGTTATGAAAGGTATGGGAAAAGAACTTCCAGATATGAGCAAATTTTTAAATCCTTTAGCTGATTTAAAAGGTTGGGGAGGGATTGTTCCTCATATTGTAGAGTGCTGCGGTAGTGTAGGGCTTTCTGTTGGCCCAATCTTACTTTTCTTCTTAATTTACGAACTGATTTTTGTAAAAGTAAAAGGCAGTGTTATATCTCGTATCATAATCGGCATGGTTTTTGTTTATATAGGATTAGTTTTATTCCTGTCGGCCGTTTCTTACGGCTTCTTGCCGATTGCGTCTAAAGTTGGACAGATTTTAGGATCGGATTCTAAATTCTTCCCGTGGGCTGCTTTATTGGGGTTACTTTTTGGTATATTTGGAGTTTTAGCAGAACCTGCTGTTCACGTTTTAGTTACACAAATCAGTGATGTTTCCGATGGAGTAATTAAGAAAGGAAAAGTTTTAGGATTCCTAGCTGTAGCTAACGGATTAGCTGTAGTTTTACATATAATTAGAGCGTATTTCCATTTCCCAATTATGTATTATTTAGTTCCTGGATATATCATTGCTTTCATTCTTTCGTTTATTGTTCCAAAAATTTATACCGCAATGGCATTTGATTCAGGAGGAGTTGCGTCTGGTCCAATGACTTCAACATTCGTTCTTCCTTTCTGCATTGGCTTTGCGTATCAGAATTATTTATCAAATCCAACAACTGGAGATGTTTATCTTTACGGCTTTGGTTTAGTTGCATTAGTTGCTTTAATGCCGCTAATTGTTTTACAACTTCTTGGGTTAGATGCTCAAGTTAGGAAAGCTATGGCTTACTCTAAAGCTAGGAAGAGAATTGTTGAAGAAGATGACGATCAAGTTATCCATTTAGGTTCAGGAGATAGAGGTTATGCAAGGTAAGAAACTTCCTTATGATAAAACTCATCATTTAGAATCTCTTCTTTTAGTTGGAATTATCGTTGGAGAGAACCAAGGTAATGCTATCATTGAACTGCTAAAGGATAATGAAGCTGCAGTTAGTTTTGTTTGCAGAGGTCATGGAACCGCTCCAGGAAAACTTTATGAAATCATGGGTGTCGCTAATTTTAAGAAAGATATCGTCTTTTCTGTAGTTAGGGAAAACCGTTGGAAAGTTTTATCTAGACAGCTAAAAGACCGCTTCTCTATTTCAAAATTATCAAAAGGAGTTGCGTTCTGCACGAAAATTGATTCTGTAATGTGCGTTTCGATATATAAAATGCTTGCGAATGTAAGACACATAGACAAAGAAATGAAGGTTAAGAAATTTAGAGTTAAATCTAGCGAGGAGAAACAAAATGGCTAAAGAATTTGTTGCAATTATTAGTATCATCAATACTGGTTATTCTGATCTAGTTATGGAATCTGCAAAAAGCGCAGGTGCTAGAGGTGGAACGATTTTTTCCGCTAGAGGAAGTGGAAATAACGATATAGAGAAGTTCTTTGGCGTCAACATTACTCCAGAAAAAGATATTGTTTTGATTCTTGTAAAAAAAGATATTCAAGATAAAGTTTTACATGCTATAAATGAAGGCGCAGGAATGAATACAAAAGGACAAGGCATAGCCTTTTCTATTCCTGTAGAAGATACAGTGGGTTTTGATTTCCAAGAGGCAAGCGCAGGTAAATAATGACTTTAAGCGAACGTAGAAAAAAGATTTTCAATAAAGAGAACTTCAAAAGAGGTTTTTCTTTCCTTTTAGATTGGAGATCTGATTTCTACTTCATGATTTTTGTGGCGGTTATCGCCTTTGTTTTCTATGGCTGGATGCTATTAGAAAATGATTTTACTCACATGACGAACTGGGATTATGCCCACCAATTTATTCCACTTTATTATCATGACTACGATATTTGGAAGTCTTTCTTTACGACCGGGCATTTTAATTTATACGACTACGATATTTACATGGGATTAGATAACATTGGAGCTAATTCTTTCTATTCTTTATTTGATCCATTTGTAATTATTATGGTTATCTTCCCAAGGGAAGCTGTACCGCATTTAACTGCAGTATCTACGATGGCTAAGTTAGTTATCGCAGCCCAGATAATGAATAAATATCTGCAGTATATGGGACTAAAGAGATCAACATCTAGAATTGGAGCTCTTTGCTATTCATTCTGTGGCTGGATGGTATTTATGTCAGGATTCCCTTCCTATATTACTGTAGTTACTTTCATGCCACTAATCTTATTAGGAATTGAGCGAGTAATTAAGCAAAAGAAACCAATTTGTTTGATTTTTGCGGTGTTTTTGATGGGAATTTCAAATTTCTTCTTCCTAGTCTGCGCTTGTATTTGGGGCGTAATTTACGCGGTTTGGAGATTTTTTACTTCAATTAAAAAACGTAATGAAGGTCTTAAAAAGAACATCGAGATTATGTTCCTTGGTGTAGTTGGATTTGGAATTGGAATAGCTTTATGTTCATTTACGCTTCTTCCTTCAATTAGAAATAGTTCTCTTTCAGGAAGAACTACTTCTGTAGGAAGTATTTATTTTGATTACATTAAGACTTCACTTAAGAGTCATGATTTAAAAACTTTCTTCTTCTTAATTTTTGAAGAAGTTGGAGATAATCCAGGAAGAGAATTAATGAGCTTCGCTTCTTTCTTCTTCCCAAGTGAAGGCTTCCAATATTTACCAACCGTAGTTCCTGATATGACAGCTAATGGAAGATATGTTTATGATGCATGGACGTCTTCTTTATTTGTTTATACTCCGTGCATTATCGGGGTATTTATAGCGGCTTTAAATTCAATTAGATTAAAGAAATTCCACCATTTATTTGGAATTTTAGGTATTTTCTTCTTACTAACAACTAACTTCTCTTATTATTTCTTCTATGCATTTAGTGGAAATGGTTATGGAAGATGGTATATCGTTATTATTCCTGTAATTATTTATTACGCTTGTTGGGGATTAGATCAAAAGGATGAAGAACCTAGATGGCTGCCTATTGCGGGCGGAGTTTTGGCTTTATTTGCCACCTTAATTGTTTATATAGTTACGACAATGCTATTAAAAGGTAAGAGATTTACTAATCCGTATAATCAAACTTACTTTAAGGTTCAATATACATTTGAAGCTTCTCAAATGGTTATGGATCCAAAATATTTCTTATTCTCTCAAATAGGATTTATAGTTGGCTATTCTATTATTTATGGCTTCTTTATGAGAAAGAAAATTTGTCATTATCTTGTTTTCATTCTTGTAACTGCTGAAGTTATTGTAGTTGGAGTTAACACAAATAAGTATCAATCTTTATGGAAATATAGATCTACATTCATGGGAGGAGAAACAAATTTAACAACTTCTCTAACCATGCAAAATGCTATAAATGGCGGGGATTATACGCACTTTAAGACGTATACTGACCTTGGAGGATCTTCAAAAGTATTTGGTCATTCTTCAAATTTAAATAACACAATGACCTTCCATTCCTTAATGAATTTCATGGTTGATGACTTTGCTATGGCAAATAGAATGAAAGGCTATCATACAATTAAGACTACCTATAATGATAAGAAATACGATAACGCTTCTTGGTCAGGATATTATAGCCACAAACGTTTCTTTGTAGATAGACTTCTTAATTATAAATACTACGTTATTAAGAACGCTTTATATTCAACAACTTCTAATAGAAAAGATGTCGAGAACTGGGTTCCAGCAAATTATCCTTTCTTTGCTGATGAAGTTGAAAATTATAGCGTTGATAGAGATCAATATAGAATTTATAAAGTTAAAGATAATTATTCTATTTTAGGTCACGCAGTTGATTCTTCCTTGCTTTATAGATTAGGAAAAGATGAAGAAAATCCTAATTATAATGCATTTATTACAACTATTTCTTCAAATAAAGATATTGATATTACTCCATATTTACAGTTTCAACGCTTCCAAGCAATTCAAAATTTTGGTGCCATATTTGATGATAATGTTGCTGTTCCAAGTGATTTTGTAGTTCAAGATGAACCTCTAGCTGTCAAAACAATTTCTGATCTACAAACCAAATTAGGATTCCCAACTTTCTATAATTCAAGTAATTACAAGATTACAGATTACATAACTGGAAAGAATACTTCAGATAGACTTTTCCCAGCTTCTAAAGATGGAAAGAGTATCTATAAAGAAACAGGAGTAAATTATTTCTTTAATAAAGATAATTGCGTTCAAGTTGGAAATTCAGGTGGAACTAATATCAAATCTGGATATTCTCACCTAGTTTATACTCCAGTAGGAAAATCTACATTTAATAAAGATGGTGCTTGTTATATTGAATTCTCCTTACAAGATGGCATAAGTAAAATGCCTACAATTATGCTTTTTGATGCTGATAATAATTTATTAGCTTTAGAGAAGAGCATGATGACCAACGCTTATAATTGTTCTTCTTCATATGGAAATGGAGTTGGAGGAACTTTTGGAATTTATGCTAAAGGCAATGTAGCCAAAATCGTTTTATATTATGACTATGACGGAGCTAATCCTACTTATAGAGCAAATCAAAATAAGTTTATCTTCTTCGTTTATGATGGCTCTCAAATAGAAAATTATCTAAATAAGTGGGTTGATGATGGACTAAAAGATGTCTTTTATGGCGCAGATTCTTATTCATTTAAGACTAATTATGAGAAGCCAAGAATTGTTGTAACTCAACTTGGCTACGACGCAGGATGGAAAATTAGTGCTGTAGATAAAGATGGAAACGCTAAACCATGCAATGTTTATAGATTAAATGGTGGATTAGTTGGATTTAACGCTCCTTCAGGAGAAGTAACTTATAGGCTTTACTATGAAACTCCATTCTTAAAGATTGGGAAAATTGGGTTTGTTTTAGGAGCTGTGTGTGTTGTTATTTTTGCTGTTGCTCCTGTTGCTATGCGATATCATAGAAAGAAAAAAAGGAAGGTTTAGTCTTCCTTAATTTTAAGTAATAAAGAATAGATATAATTCTTATTTGAAGAGAAGAGAATTGTTGCAGAATTAACAATATCTTTGCTCTTTTTTTCTTTTGCTAACTCTTGTTTTAGATAAGCAGTTATTTCTTCTTCGGAAACTTCTTTAGTTTGTTCTTTCTTCCCCTCAATTACAATTACCATTTCTCCAATTAGAGTTTTCTCATCAATTTTTGATAATTCTAGAAGATCGCCTCGGATAATTTCTTCATGTATTTTTGTTAGTTCTCTACATATTACTGCTTTTCTAGATCCCAGATATTTAGCGAGGATTTGCAGGGTTTTTTGAATTCTGTGAGGCGATTCGTAGATAATTAAAGTTTCTTTTCTCGTAGCTAAATCTAGGAGATCTTTTTCTTGTAAAGAGGTCTTTTGAGGTAAGAATCCTTCAAAATAAAAATGAGAAGAATCTAGCCCTGAAAGAGAAAGAGCATTAATTGCAGCGGAAGGTCCATTAATTGTTGAAACATTAATATCGTTATCTAAACATGCTTTAACTAACTTTTCTCCTGGATCAGATAAAGTTGGGTATCCCGCATCAGAAACGTATGCGACTTTCTTTCCTTGCTTAAGAAGAGAAATTATGTGAGATGAAGCTTCTATTTCGTTATGCTCGTGACAAGAAATTAGTGGCTTAGAAAGATTAAATAAAGATAAAAGTTTGCCTGTATTTCTTGTATCTTCGCAGGCAATGTAGTCCATTTGTTTAATAGTGGAGATTGCTCTAGGAGAGAATTCTTCTAAATTTCCTATTGGTGTAGCAATAAGAAAAAGAATTGGTTTAGTAGAAGAAAAAATAGAATCTCGTTTAATCATTTTTATTTTCGTTTTTATTAAATCTATGTTCTCTATGATGTCTATTTTGGTGATTGTGCCCATTTTGATTATGTTTGTGACCGTGAGGCTTTTCACTAGTTTGCTCAATGATTTCTTTAGGTTCTTCAGGAAGCTTTTCTACATGAATATTTGATTTGTATTTACCTTTAAGCATTAAGTTAATGTCATCTAAAGAGAATGTCTTAAAGTCATCTTTTGCTTCATTAACTAATCTAACATTTTTAGAAAGGATATTGAAAGAATCTACAAAATAAGGTTCTTCTTCAACCATAACTTTGCTTCCAATAGCGGGGAATTCTTTTTTAGCTTCAGTATATAAATCATCTTCATAAGCTAAACAGCATAGCCACTTTCCGCAAGGGCCTGAAAGCTTAGGAATATTAATGGTGAGCATTTGATTTTTAGCTAGATTAATGGAAATTGAATCAAAAGTATTTAAGAAAGTGGAGCAGCATAATGGAAGTCCACATGTACCAATTCCGCCAATTAATTTTGCTTTATCTCTAGAAGCAATTTGATGAAGTTCAATTCTTGTATGGAGTAAAGGAGCTAATTTTGTTAGAAGTTCTCTAAAATCTACTCTTTTCTCACTCGAAGTATATGTAATTGTTACTTTAGATAAATCTAGAGCGTAAATAGCATTAATTAGGTTCATATCTAAGTTAAGATTTTTAACTTCTTTTCTAGTAATCTCTAATGCTGTAAGACCAATTTTAGTCGCCATATCGACTTCTTTTCTATCAGCATCGTTAGCTATTCTAATAATTGGTTTGAGTTCAAGGGAAGATTTATATTTGTTTAATTCTTTTACTTCTGTAGAAACAAATCCAACTTCTCTTCCTGCTACAGTATCAACTATAACCATCTCGTTTATTTTTAAAGAAGCATCGTTAGTTGAAAAGTAATAGGACTTATCTTGTCCTCTAAATTTTATTCCTACGAAATATTTATTCTCGTTTTTTGTTACTTCGTCCATTTTTATTCCTCAAATATAAGACAATTTAAGCGAAATAGAAGGAGTGTAGAGTTTATATAGAGTTCTATTTCTCTTTTTATGTTCATAATACCAAGCAAGGTATTATCTAAATGTGGCAGATCTATTGCTAAATCTTTTATTAGTTTAGCATAATTATTTAATTTTATGGAGCCTCCTTCTTTGAAAGATAATAAATCTTCAAAGAAATATGTTAATAAGTCAAAATAATCTCTTAGAATTGGTTTCTTGTTTAATAGGGGAAGGACTTTGGTCTCTAAAATGAATCTTGAAGTAGCTTCTCCTAGAGAAAAATTATAAATAGTTTCTTCAAAAGCATCTTTAAGGTTTTGATAAGAATCTTCGTCAACTAAAGAAGCTATAATTGCGGGGTCATTACATAAAAAACTCAGCAATTCGGCATCCTTTTGCTCGATTTTTAGTTCTAGAGATCCTGAAATAACCTTTTCTCTAGGAACCGGAACGAGCTTAACAACCTGACATCTAGAGATAATTGTAGGAAGAATTTTATTTACGTTTTCCGTCGTTAAAATTCCATAAGTATGAGCAGGAGGTTCTTCTAAAAATTTAAGTAAGCCATTTAAAGCTTCAGGAACAGCATTTTCAATTTGGTTAATGATATACACTTTAATATCTCTATCTTCGAAGGAAGAAGAGGAGAAAGCATCAATAAGATTATCTACGTCGCCTCTTTTAATAGATTCATTTTTTCCATCAAGAACAAGGAAATCAGGTACATTATTTGAATCTATTCTTTTACAAGTTTTACATTCTTCATCGGCGAAGGGAGTTGGATGATCACACATTAAAGATTTTCCTAAATAGGTGGCAATTTCTTTTAAAGGAATGCCTTTAACTCCACATAAAAGATAGACGTGAGCGACCTTATCTTGAGATAAAGCATTATAAAAAGTTTGATATAAAATCTTTTGATTATCTTTTATGTATGAAGAAATGCTCATTATTTAAGGCTTTCTTTAACGATTTTATAAGCTGCTTCGATTACTTCCGGTAGAGTTTTTGAAGCATCCACAATTTTAATTCTTTCTGGGTAGCGTTTTGCTAAATCTAAGAAGGCTTTTCTTACCATATGGTGGAAGGACATTTTTTCTAAATCTAGTCTATTTACTTCTCTATTTCCATTGGCAGCAATTCTTTGCAAGCCAAGTTCTGGTTCAATATCAAAAAATAAAGTTAAATCAGGGAAAGTTCCTTCTGTTGCAAACATATTCATATTTAAAACTTCGTCTACCCCAAGGTTTCTTGCTACACCTTGATAAGCCAAAGAAGAATCTAAATATCTATCGCATAAAACAACTTTTCCCTCTTTTATTGCTGGCCAAATCTTTTCTACTAGATGTTGCCTACGGCTAGCAGCATATAAAAGGGCTTCAGTTCTAGCTTCCATCTTAGTGTTTTTCTTATCAAGAATAACTTCTCTAATTTGTTCAGAGATTGGAGTTCCTCCTGGTTCTCTAGTAAGGATGGTTTTATATCCATCAGCTTGAAGAAGTTTGTCTATTTCTTTTAAGACAGTTGTCTTTCCTGAGCCTTCTCCACCTTCAAATGTAATAAAGATACTCATATTTTTCTCCTTCCTTCAAGAGCTTTAGCAAGAGTCAATGAATCTGTGTAATCTAAGGAAGATCCAATTGCTAGCCCATAAGCAAGTCTAGTTACTTCTACGTTAAGAGGTTCTAAAACCCTCTTTAAATATAATGCAGTAGTTTCTCCTTCCATAGTAGGATTAGTTGCAATAACTACTTCTTTAATATGTTCTTCTTTAATCCTTTCAAGAAGTTTTTCTATGTTTAGTGAATTAGGGAAAACTCCTTTTGAAATATTAATATTTCCACCTAAAACGTGGTAAATCACGGGTAAATTAATCGATTTTTCAAAAATATAGACATCTTTAGGATGAGAAATAATAATTAAAATTCCCAAATTTTTTCGTTCTTCATCAGAGCATATTTCACATTCATCTAAGTCTGTATACAGTCCGCATTTTGCGCATGGATGAATTTTTGATTTAGCATCAGAAAGAGCCTTAATAAAATAGTTTGCATCTTCTTCACTCATTTCTAAAACGTTGTAAGCCATTCTCTCTGCGGTTTTTGGACCTACACCATTTAGATGCGTGAAAGCATCAACTAGTTTTAAAAAGCTACTATTCTGTTTCATTTAGAATAATCTGTTCTTACCAGTAACTTTTTCTTCTATTTGATCATTTTCTTCGGTAATTTGATCATTAATTTCGTTAAATGCTAAAGTTAAAGCATCAACTAACATTTCTTTGTTTTCTGGGGCTAAAGCATCGTCATCGATATCTAAAGAAACGATTGAACGATCACCTTTCATCTTAAGAGTTACCATTCCAGATTTTGATGCTGTAAATTCTTTTTCAGCTAAAGCTGCTTGAGCTTTTTCTAATTCTCTTTGCATTCTTTGAGCATTCATAAGCATTTGTTGCATTTGATTCATTATTTATTGCCTCCTAATTTTGGTAATTCAATTTTTATTGTGTTTTTTGCAGGAAGACGACCTATTTGTTTTCTTGAATTATATAAATTTGTTGTATTAACGCTGTCGTTTCTATCTAAAGCGTAGACAAAAACTTTTCTTCCTAAGATATCAGCGATAATGTTAGAAAGGATTTCTTGGTTCTCTTCTAAATTAACTTTCTTAGCTAAATTAGTGAAATTATAGCTGACTAAAAGAATTTCATCTGTTAGACAGAATGGAGTTCCGTTAGCTAATAAAGAAGCGACATCACCTTTGACCGAATCTAGTTTAAGTTCTTCAAATAATTTCCATTTTTCTTTTAAAGCATTCTTTTCTTCTTTAAACGAAGTTCCTAAAACAAAGAGTTTAACTATAGTTTCATAATCTATTTTAATTATTGTACCTTCACTAGCTAACTCTATTGGTTTTTCTTTTGGCTTAGGTTCTTGAATTATATTTGAAGGAATTGAGTCAACTTGGATAGGTTCAACTATTTTTTGTTCCTCTAGTTCTTCTTTAATTTCTTCTCCTTCTGGAGCTTCTTCAGTTGTTTCTTCCTTTACCTCTTCTTTAATTGGCTCTATAGAAGGCTCAGATGCAAATAAGAAGGAAGGAGGAGTATCTCCATTATAAATACCATCTGAATAAGGATTGTATTCCTCTTTCTTTTCTTCTTTGAGAGCAGGTTCAAAAATTTGAGGTTCTTTTGCTTCCTCAATTGCTTCTTTAACAATCTCTTCAGCTTGTTCTTCTTTTATTTCTATAGGCTGTTCAGGAAGCGGGATTTCCTCTTTAACAGATTCAACTTTTTCTTCTGGAATGAGGAATTCATCTATTTTAGGTAGTGGTTGAGGTTTGTTTACTGCTTCAACTTTTTCCTCAGTTTTGCAGATTTCCGCAGATTTTTGCATCTCAACTTTTTGTTCTAGCTCAACTTTTTCTACTTCTTTTTTAGGGAAAAGCTGGCAAAGTTCGACAAGAGTTAGTTCAAATAATGACAAGGTATTTGTAACATTTTTGAATTCATATTGTCTTTGCAAAAGTATTTCAATGAGTTCATTAAGTTGTTTCTCATTCATTAATGAAACTAATTTTTTAATTTGAGATTCATCAACGGAGTCTAAATATTTATTAGATTTAGTTAATTTGTAAACAAGAACATCTTTTGAAATATCTAATAAAGAAGAGATAAGACGTTTTAAGTCGATACCCCTTTCAAAGTAATTATTTAATGTTTTAAGAGAGCCTGTAACATCGTTTCTCGCTATCTTTTCTAAAAGAGCTATTTTTTCAATATTGGAAGTTAATCCAAACACAGCTAATAAGTCTTCTTCTTTGAATTTGCTGTTTGAATAAGCTAAAACCTGATCGAGGATAGAAAGAGCATCTCTCATTCCTCCATCAGCCATTAAACATAAAGTATCAATGGCTTTTTCTTCAAACTCGATTCCTTCTTTATTTAAGACCCAGATTATTTTGTTCTTAAGGTCTTTTTGAGATAGTTTAGTGAAATCATACCTCTGACAACGAGATAGAATGGTTGGCAGAACTTTATATGGTTCAGTTGTAGCAAGAATGAAAATTACATGCTCAGGTGGTTCTTCTAAAGTCTTAAGTAAGGCATTAAAAGCACTGGCAGACATCATATGAACTTCGTCTATTATATAAATCTTATATCTACCTTTTATCGGAGAATACTTAACTTTTTCAATTAAATCTCTAACTTGATCAACGCCATTATTACTTGCAGCGTCAATTTCTATGATATCTGGATGAGAAGAGTTATTTAAAGCTACACAGTTCTCACAGTGATTACATTGATGACCAATTCCTTCTTCGCAATTTAATGCTTTAGCAAAAAGTCTCGCCATTGAAGTCTTTCCTGTTCCTCTAGGGCCACAGAAAAGAAAAGCGTGTGAAATTTTACCTGAATTAAGTGCATTTCTTAGAGTTCTAACAATAGCTCCTTGACCTGCAACTTCTTCAAAAGTAGAAGGACGATATTTGTTATAAAGTGCCTGATATGACATAACGGGTAAATTATATAGAAAAAAAGGTTAATCTTCCATTAGAGAAACTAAATAATTTAGTTTTCTTTCAAAAAATCAAATGCCCTCAACTTATTTTTCTATGATATACTATCCCGCGGAGATTTTTATGGAAGAAAGCATGAGAAAGCGTTTAGACGCAACTAAAATAAGATATAAAGAATTAGAGAGTGAATTATCTGATGAAGATATAGGATCCAATCTTTCAAAATTAACAAAATTAACTAAGGAAAAAGCTGGAATTGAAGAAATTTACCTTAGATATGAAGAGTATTTGAAAAATGAGCAAGTTATAAAAGATTCTTTTGAACTTGAAAACGGTGGAGATCCAGAACTAGTAGAACTTGCTAAAGAGGAGAGAAAGGAAGCTCAAAAGAATAACGAAGAATTAGAAGTAAAATTTAAAACTCTTCTTTTACCTAAAGATCCTAATGACGATAAAAATATAATTGTTGAAATTAGGGGAGCTGTTGGCGGAGATGAAGCAAATATTTTCGCCGGTGACCTTTTAAGAATGTATACAAAATATGCCGAAAGACAAGGTTGGAAGGTTCAATTAATTGATGCCTCTTCTTCTGGATTTGGATATTCATATGTTTCTTTTATGATTAAAGGTGATTCGGTTTATTCTAAACTTAAATTTGAATCTGGTGCTCACCGTGTTCAAAGAGTTCCTAAGACTGAAGCTTCTGGAAGAATTCACACTTCTACAGCTACAGTTTTAGTTATGCCTGAAGCCGAAGAAATCGATGTAAAAATTAATCCAGCTGACTTAAAAATAGATACATATCATTCTCAAGGTGCTGGTGGTCAAAACGTAAATAAAACTGAATCTGCCGTAAGAATTACTCATATTCCTACTGGAATTGTTGTAGCTTGCCAAACTGAAAAAGCCCAACTTCAAAATAAAGAAATTGCTATGCAGATGATTAGAGCTAAAGTCTATGCTTTCTTTAATGACGCAGAGCAAGAAAAACGTGATGCCGAAAGAAAACTTAAAGTGGGAACAGGCGAAAGAAGCGAAAAGATAAGAACGTATAACTATCCTCAAAATAGAGTCACCGACCATAGAATTGGGTTCACAATTAATCAACTTGATAGAATTATGGAAGGTGAACTCGATGACGTAATTGAAGCCTTAATCCATTTTGATCAAGAACAGAAATTATTAGAAAGGGAAAAATCAGATAATGCCTAAAGTAGGTGAAGTTTATAAAGACTGCCTAAAACAAGTAAGCGATGTAAATCTTTTTTCTGGCGACGTAAGAAATCTTATTTGTGCGCATTTAAACTATAAATCCCAAATAGATGTAATTATCAAAAGTGATGAAGAATTTGCGGATTTTGCAGGGTTTTCTGAAAAATTTGCAAGGTTTTTGAATGGAGAACCAGTTGAATATATCACAAATAAAACAACATTTTTGAACTATGAATTATATGTAGACAATAGAGTTCTAATTCCTCGAATGGAGACTCAAGAACTTATAGCGTATATTTCGGAGAATATCTTTGATTATTTTGATCCAAGAAATTATTTAGTTGTTGCTGATATCGGAACTGGATCAGGATGTATTGCTTTAGCTTTAAAAATGTTATTTAAAAATTGGCTAGTAAGCGCCTCTGATATTTCTAAAGATGCTTTAGAGGTTGCAAAGAAGAATTTTGAAACATATGGATTGCCAATAAGAACTTATCAAGGAAACGGGGTAGAGCCTTTTATAGAAAATAAAATGGCTTTAGATATTATTGTAAGCAATCCCCCTTATATTATTGATAAAAGTAGAGTTCAAGATTCAGTTAAAGGATATGAACCAGAATCTGCTTTATATTTAGATAAAGATCGTTCAGTTTATGAAAATATCTTTAAAAACTACAAAAAAGTGAAAAAAGGACCTTTACTTATTTGTTTAGAAATTGATGACAATATAACTGATTATCTAAGAGATTTAATGAATAAATACCTTGATAAATTTGAATTTAGATTTGTTAAAGATTTAAATGGGTTTGATAGATTTTTGATTATATTTATAGAATAGATATGGAAAATAGAATATTTAACGAAGTAAATGATGAACTAGTCTCTATGGTAAAAAGAGGAGAAGTAATAGCTTTTCCTACTGAAACTGTTTATGGATTAGGAGTTATTCCTTCATTAGAAAATAAAAATAAATTAATTCAAATTAAGCATAGACCCGAGAATAAACCATTCACTTTAATGTGCTCAAACGTAGAACAAATTAAAAAACTAGGAATTGTAGATGAAATAGCTCAAAAGATAATTTCTCATTTTATGCCTGGAGAGATCACCATTTTAATTAAGGCGAAGCCATCTATTCCAGGATTTTTACATAATGACACAGGAGTATTAGGATTTAGAATTCCTAATAAGAAAGAAATATTAGATCTTATAAATAGGGTAGATTCACCTTTATTAGTCCCTAGTGCAAATCGTTCAGGAGAACCTCCTTTAACTAGTTTTGAGAGCGTTTTTAATGAATTTAAGGGGGATGTGTATGCGTTTTTGAAAGGAAACTGCGATTCGACACTTCCCTCGACTATTATTGATTTAACAGAAAAAGATGTAAAAATCATAAGAGAAGGTAAAATAAAAAAAGAAGAAATTTATGAATTTGTCAGAAGTTAAAAATCTAACCATTAGTTTAGGATCCGATCACGGAGGTTTTAAATATAAAGAAGCTATCAAAGAACACTTACTTTCTCTTGGGGCTAAAGTTCTTGATGAAGGCTGCTATGACGAACAATCTTGTGATTATCCAATCTTTGCTAAAAAAGCAGCTAACGATGTTTCGACAAATAAAGCAGATTTTGGAATTTTAGTTTGCACTAGCGGAGAAGGCATATCTATCGCTGCTAATAAAGTTTCTGGGATTAGATGTGGAATTGGTTATAATGATGTAGTTACAGCTAAATTAAGAGAACATAATAATGCAAATATGATTTCTTTCGGCCAAGCATATATGAAACTTGAAGATGTTCTTAGAAGAGTTGATATTTTCTTAACTACCTCATTTTCTACTGAAGAAAAACATATTCGTAGAGTAAAACAAATTTAATATTAAATTAAACTTTTTTAAAAATTTCCCTAACTAATACTTGTAGGGATTTTTTTTATGGAAAAAGAAGTAAATGAACTCATAACAATCATTCAATCGCATAGAGATAAGACATATCGCAAAATCAATGAAGAGATGGTAGGGATGTATTTTGAAATTGGTAAGTATTTATCTACAAAAATTAAAACAGAAAAATGGGGTTCAAAAATAGTTGAAAACATTTCTAGAAAAATTATGGAATTACATCCCTACTTAAAAGGGTTTGACAAAAGAGGACTGTATAGAATGATTCAATTTTATGAAACATATGGACACAATCTAATTGTGTCAACACTGCTGACACAAATTAGTTTAGTTTATGCAGTATGCGGGTCGCCAAAGACACTAAAAACATAATAAATGAATGCAATTAAAATATGACATCAGTATTAATGCAAATAAAAAAATAGAAGAGTATAAATGGAAAATGAAATCACAGAAATTGTTAATCTAATAGAGACACATAGACAAAATGCATATCGGAAAATCAACGAAGAGTTAGTCTTGATGTATTTTGAAATAGGCTCATTGCTTTATAGTAAGGTGAAAAGTGGTCAATGGGGCGAAAAAATAATAGAACAAATTGCTAATACCATAAGAAAAAGCTATCCAACAGTCAGTGGATTTAGTAAACGCTCCCTGTATCAGATGATACAGTTTTACGAAACATATCATGATAATGAAATTGTGCGAACACTGTCTGCACAAATAAGTTGGAGTAATAATTTATTGATTTTACGCACTTCTAAAACAATTGATGAAAATGAGTTTTACATTAGGTTATGTATTAAAAATAACTATTCTTATAGAGAATTGGATAGACAAATTAAGTCGAGTTATTATCAGAGATTTCTTATATCAAATAATCTTGAAAAAAACTTACCAAAAAGAGATTCACCATTCGTACTTGATTGTTACTCCTTAGAGTTTTTGAGTTTACCAAAAAAATATTCTGAGAAAGATTTAAGAAAAGCAATAATTGGTAGTCTTAAATATTTTATTTTGGAAATTGGTAGCGATTTCCCTTTTGTTGGAGAAGAGTTTCGAATACCAGTTGGGAATCATGATTATTTTGTAGATCTTTTGTTTTATAACAGAACATACTCGTGTTTGGTGGCATTTGATTAAAACTAGGGGAGTTTGAGCCAGAGTATTTATCTAAGATGAATTTTTATTTAGAGGCATTAGACAGAACAACAAAAAAAGAAAGCGAGAATCCATCTGTTGGAATAATCCTTTGCTCAAGTAAAGACGACGCTGTTGTAGAGTATGCTATGGCTAGAAATATTTCTCCTATGGTTGTAGCAACATATGAAACTAAACTTATTGATAAAAAACTATTAGAAAAAAAGATTATTCAGTTGCGTGCAATCTTAGAGAGGAAAGATGAGTGATTCAACATGTCCTATTTGTGGTAATACTGATATTCATTCAATTGGATACTTAAACGGCAAGCCTTATTGTCGAAGATGTATCTCTTTTCGTGGTGAGGAAGTTTTCACAAACCTTCGTATCCTAAGAAAGCACCTATTCACTTATCGTATGAGTTATCTCTAGAACAGAAAGAACTATCGAATAAGCTAGTGGAAAACTATAAAAAGGGAATAAATAGCTTAGTTTATGCAGTGTGTGGATCACCAAAGACACTAAAAAATTAACAGAAAGGAATCACTATGAAAGATAAGTTTTTGTTCAACAAAAAAAGAAAACATTATTCGTATATTTTTAAAATAAGAAACGGCTATTGCTTGAACATTCTTTTAACCACTGAAGCTGAATCAAAACAGAAAAAACACAAAAAAGAAAAAATTGTTAGAAACATTAGATTATATAGGCACCCAAACAAAAATAGTGTCGTTGAAGTGTTTATCTATAATCACCCACCATATAACGATTACGAAAGTTCATTTAATAAGAAAATTTTGAAATGGAGTTGGGATATTAATGATAAGCGAAAAGTTAAAAGGATGAAAAAGTATAAAAAATATTATGGAAATAAAAAAGTCGATGAACTCCAACACTTGGTCAGGTATATCGGCTTATAAATATTTAATCAAAAGTATGAATAATAAACAAGAGACAATTTCGAATTTTATATGCCCGGTTTGCGGTAACACAGATGTTCATTCAATAGGATATCTAAACGGCAAACCATACTGTCGCAGGTGTATCTCCTTTAAGGGTGAAGAAGTAGAACATAAACCTTCGTATCCTAAGAAAGCACCTATTTACTTATCGTATGAGTTGTCACCTGAGCAGAAAGAGCTATCAGATAAGTTAGTGGAAAACTATAAAAAGGGAATAAATAGCTTAGTTTATGCGGTGTGGATCCCCAAATACAACAAATCCATAACAAATAGAAAGGAGAGAAAAATGAAACAAAAGCAAAAGAAAATTTCTTTTAAAAGACACTTTCGGATTTATTTTAGAAACAATCATCCTGCCTACATCGTTGATGAAGAAGGGAATATGTATATTTTTCATAGGGTTACTCATTCAAAAACATCTGGCGGCAGGAAGAATTGGGAAAAAAGGAATCCAATTAAGGGAGACAATCGGCCAATGAGAATAGTAAAACAGCAAGAAAAGGATTCCAAAGCGCGTTTTAGCTATTTTGAAATCGATTTAAAGGATGGTGTTGATGTATCATATCCAGAAATCAAAGTTATGGGTGACAACAAAAAATAAAAAACAAGGTATCACCTTGTTTAGTATGGACTCCGTTGACTCGCTATGTTTCCCTCTAGTGTTCTAGGCGGGTGTCATCACTGCTTTAGTTGAATTATGTAAGCAGCCGGTGTTCTCGTGGTCATTAATCACAAGTTGCCTTGTTCGCTCATGTCTGGTGCCGGTCCTTACGCATACAAGTCCTAACTCTGCAACCGGTAATATCTTTCGATATCAGTGAGGCTATTACCATTCGAATCTAATATTCGATATTAAGTGACCCAAACATAGATTTATTTAATAATCCCGACTAGGTAATCAACGTCCCTATGGTCACATGCCCTAAGGCTAATACACTATATCAACAAATTAGTAATTTATAAAGAAAAAAATGACTCACCAGACCAACAATGGGTCTCACCTGCGAATCACTTCAAATATTAAGTCAAAATAAAGGAGGCAACGCAATATAGAAACTTATAAATGTCCTATTTGTGGTAACACAGATATCCATTCAATCGGAATGCTGAATGGCAAACCATATTGCCGAAGATGCATTTCTTTTAGAGGTGAAGAAGTGGAGCATAAGCCATCATATCCAAAAAAAGCGCCTATTCATCTTGAGTATGAATTATCTCCCGAACAGAGGGAATTGTCGGATAACTTAGTAGAAAACTATAAGAAAGGTATTGATAGCTTAGTTTTAGCGGTGTGTGGTTCGCCAAAGACGCGAAAAACATATTATTAGAAAGGAAAATAATAATGAGTAAATATAAAATATTTAAAAACAGAAGGACACAATATCATCCATCAATTGAAATTGCAGTATTGGAGGATGGCACTTGGGAAAATATTGAAATCACATCTAGTCCAACAGCCACTGGTAATTATGAAGAATTTGAAGTCAACCCCAATCCTAATTCAAATAAAAAGAGTTATTTTCGAAAATATTTAAGAAAAGACAGAATTAGGCATAGAGGCGATGAATTAAAAAAATACCAACTTGTGGTATCTGACGAAATTAAAATAGATGTCTTTGTAGCATTAATTAAAAATAAAAATGGCGGAAAGCTAACTGATAAAGCTTTATCCCATAAAGGGCACTCGCCATCTGAAAGTATTAAAGCAAAGATAAAAAAGAAAGGCAAGAAAAATGGATAATCTTACTCCATATTCCTGCCCTGTTTGTGGAAACACCGACATCCATTCAATTGGGTATTTGAACGGCAAACCATATTGTCGAAGATGTATCTCTTTTAAGGGCGAAGAAGTAGAACATAAGCCTTCATACCCAAAGAAAGCGCCAATTCACTTATCATATGAGTTATCACCAGAACAAAAAGAACTATCGGATAAGTTAGTGGAGAACTATAAGAAAGGAATAGATAGTTTAGTTTATGCAGTATGTGGATCTGGTAAAACCGAATTAACCTATAAATTGTTTCAATATTCTTTAAATAAAGGACATAAAGTTGCTTTTGTGGTCCCAAGGAGGGATGTAGTAATTGAACTTTATCAGAGATATAAAGAAGTTTTTTCAAAGAATAACATTTTGGCTATCTATGGAGGAAATACAGCAAATTTAGTTGGTGATTTACTTATTATGACTTCACATCAACTTTTTAGATTTAAAAACTATTTTGATCTAATAGTAATGGATGAAATTGATGCTTTCCCTTTTGAAGGGAATCGCGTTCTTCAAAGATTGTTTTTTAAAGCGCTAAGAGGGAACTATGTTTTGATGTCTGCTACACCTTCAAAAAGATTACTAAATAATTTTAAAAAGGAAGGAAAAGATATCCTAAGATTATTTAAAAGATATCACGGTAATCCAATTCCTGTTCCAACTTTTATAAGAAGTTACTTTATTCTAAAAATATATACTGTTATTAAAAATCTCCGCAAATTCCAGCTAAAAAATGAGAAATGCTTTATTTTTGTTCCTGTAATTGAGATGGCTAAAGTTTTATTTTATATCATAAATATGTTTATTAAAGGAGGTAATTATGTTTCTTCAATAAGAGAGGGCAGAGAAGATATAATTTCGGATTTTAAAAATGGTAAATATTGGTTTTTAGTTACAACTGCAGTTTTAGAAAGAGGAGTAACTGTTGAGAGATTGAACGTAATTATTTATAGGGCGGATCACAATATCTATTCTGTAGCAACGTTAGTTCAAATAGCAGGAAGAGTAGGGCGAAAAGCTTCTTTTCCTACAGGAGAGGTTTTATTTATAGCAGATAAATGTACAAAGGAAATGAGTGATGCAATCAAAGAAATCAAACGATATAACTCAGATATGTAAAGTGTGTTTTAAACCTATAAAAGAAAATTTTAGGACTTTTTTCTTTGGGAACTCTTCAATTTGTTTAGATTGTTATTATGAAATGAACCCTAAAATTTATTCTTGGAAGGAAGAAGGAGTTAGATGCGTAGCAATTTATCCTTATGAAGGTAGGTTTCAAACCCTTTTATATCAATTTAAAGGTGTAAACGATATCGAGTTGTATTCGGTTTTCTTAGATCAAATACTTCCTATTATAAAAATAATGTTTAGAGGTTATTACATAGTTCCTGTTCCTTCTTCAGACTCTCATAACTTAAATAGAGGATATAACCAAGTAGAAGAAATGTATAAAGTTTTAGGTTTACCGTTTCTAAAAATACTAAGAAAGACTGAGGACCATAAACAATCGAATTTAAGCTTTGAAAAACGAAAAGAGGTGGGACGTGTATTAAAATTCGTTGAAAATTTACCAAATTTAGAACATAAAAAAATATTGCTTGTTGATGATGTTTTTACGACAGGTTCAACTATAAGAGCATGTATAAAACATTTGAAAAAATTAAATCCTAAGAAAATTAAGGTATTGGTTTCTGGCAAAACTAGGTTATAGTAATGTTTGCTTACCATTTAAAAAATGGTATGATTTTACGGATATGCGGGAGGAGCATTATGGCTAATATTATTGAAAAGATATTTAGATTTGAAAAAAGAGAGCTTGCTAAATATGGCAGAGAAGCCGACAGTGTAATGGCTTTAGAAGATACCATTAAAGCTTTATCTGATGATGAATTAAGAGCTAAAACAGATTTCTTTAGAGAACAACTTAAATCGGGAAAAACTTTAAACGATATTAAGATTGAAGCTTTTGCTGTTGCTAGAGAAGCAGCTAGAAGAACTTTAAATCAATTTCCTTTTAAAGTACAAATTATCGGTGCTTTAGTTCTTCATGATGGCAACGTTGCCGAGATGAGAACTGGTGAAGGTAAAACTCTTACCGCAACAATGGCTGTTTATTTAAATGCTCTTTCTGGAGAAGGTGTCCACGTAATTACAGTTAACGAATACTTAGCTGCTAGAGACGCTGAATGGATGGGACAAATCTATAGATTTTTAGGTCTTACAGTTGGAGTTAACCTTGCATCTAAAACAACTTCCGAGAAAAAAGAGGCATATCTCTGCGATATTACTTATACAACAAACTCTGAATTAGGTTTTGACTATTTAAGAGATAACATGACTCAATCGTTAGCAAACCGTGTTTTAAGAGGATTGAAGTTCTGTGTTGTCGATGAAGCTGACTCTGTTTTGGTCGATGAATCTAGAACCCCACTTATTATTTCTGGTGGCCAAAAAGCTAGCGCTTCTCAATATCAAGTCGCAGATAGATTTGTTAAAGTTTTGAAAAAAGAAGTTGATTTTACCATAGATATTAAAACAAAAACCTGTAATTTAACTGATTCTGGAACTGATAAAGCCGAAAGAATGTTTGGCATTAGAAATCTTTACGATCCAGAAAACCAAGACTTAATTCATAGAATTCACCAAGCCTTAAAAGCTAACTACATCATGGGTAGAGACGTTGAATACATGGTCGATAAAGATAGACAAATTCAATTAATCGACCAATTCACCGGTCGTATTATGAAAGGTAGAGAGTATAACGATGGACTTCAACAAGCTATTCAAGCTAAAGAAGGTGTTGAGATTAAGCAAGAAACCGTTGTTTTAGCGACCATTACATATCAAAACTTCTTCCGTTTATATAAGAAACTTTCAGGTATGACTGGTACAGCAAAAACCGAAGAAGAAGAATTCGAAAAGATTTATAACATGAAAGTTATTGTCATTCCTACAAATAGACCAATCGCTAGAATTGATGATAACGACTATATTTACGGAACTCATAAAGCAAAATTAGCTGGGTTAGTTCAAGAAGTTAAAGAAAGACACGAAAAAGGACAACCAGTTCTTATCGGTACTGTCTCAGTTGAATCTAACGAAGAAATCTCGGCTTTACTTACAAAAGCTGGCATTCCTCATGAAGTATTGAATGCTAAAAACCAAGCTAGAGAAGCTGAGATTATCTCTCATGCTGGTGAAAGAGGAGCTGTTACTCTTGCAACTAACATGGCTGGTAGAGGAACTGATATTAAGCTTGCTGATGGAGTTAAAGAACTTGGCGGACTATGTGTTTTTGGTACAGAAAGACATGAATCTAGACGTATTGATAACCAGTTAAGAGGACGTTCTGGACGTCAAGGCGACCCAGGATATTCTAGATTCTATGTTTCTTTTGATGATGAACTCATGAGAAGATTTGTTAATGATAACCTTAGAGCTACTTTCCAAAAACAACTCGGAGATGAACATTTAGAAAATAAATTATTACAAAACGTTGTTACTAATGCTCAAAAGCAAATTGAAGGTAAAAACTTCGATGTTCGTAAAAACTTATTAGATTATGATGATGTTTTAGCTAAACAAAGACAAATTGTTTATGACAAACGTGATGCCATCATGATGGCTGGAGATATTGGAGAATTAGTCCATTCTTTCTTTGTTGAAACTGGTTTATTCTTAGCTAAAAAAGCTGTTATTCCAGGTAGAGACGAAGGTTTAATCTCCGCCGAATCTCTTAAAAAATTAGTAGAACCACAATTTGTTCCTGAAGGAAGTTTCCCAGCAAAAGCTTATGACGAAGCTACAGTTGAAGAAGGTGGAGAAGACCTTGGCGAATATTTATACACAGCTTATTTACGTAAGAGAAAAACTTGGCCAGCTGAGGAAGCTGACAAAGCTGAAAGACAAATTTCTCTCGCTGTTATCGATAGAAACTGGACTAGACACATTGATACAATGTCTCATTTAAGAGAAGGTATTGGATTAAGAAGTTATGCTCAAACTAATCCTTTACAAGACTACGTTAATGAAGGTTACGACTTATTTAGAGAAATGAATTCTAATATTTCTGTTGACTGTGCTTTTAATTTAATGAACGTTAAGATCATTAAAAGAGAAGAGCCTAAAGAAGAAGTAAATCCTGAAAAAGTTGTCGAAGTTACTCCTAACGAAACTAAAGAAGAAAAAGTAGAAGAAGTTAAGCCAGAGGAAAAGCCAGAAGAAGCAAAATAAAATGAGAGAATTCGTTGAATTAAAGCAAAAAGCCAACGATTTAGAACTCTTGGTTGATTCAATAAAGTCCTCAATTAATGAAGAAAAATTAAAGTCAGAGATTAATGATTTAACAGAAAAGCAATCCCAAGAGGGTTTTTGGGATAATCAAGCAGAAGCTAAATCAATTTCATCTCGCCTTGTTGCTTTAAATAAGCGTAAAGATTCCTACGAGAAGATACTTTCTGACATTGAAGATGTTAGAAGTTTGGTCAAAGAACTAACTGAAGATGACGAAGAAATGCTTGGTCTTCTTTCATCTCTAGAGAAAGATCTAGAAGAAGAATGCATCGAATTACGTCATCAACTTCTATTTGTCGGTGAATACGATAATCTAAATTGTACTGTTGAAATTCATCCTGGAGCAGGAGGAACTGAAGCTCAAGATTGGGCACAAATGCTAATGAGAATGTATGCCAGATGGGCGAAAAGAAATGGTTTTAAAGTTACTCCACTTTCAATTGAAGAAGCTATCGATGCAGGCATAAAATCTGCTACTTTTAAAGTTTCAGGGGAGGATGCCTATGGTTATTTACGTAACGAAAAGGGTGTTCACCGCCTAGTAAGAATCTCTCCTTTTAATGCAAATGGAAAGAGAATGACTTCTTTTGCTTCAGTTAACGTAGTTCCTGAATTCGGAGAAGTTTCTGATATTGAAATTGATCCAAAAGATTTAAGAATTGATATATTTAGATCGGGAGGTGCTGGTGGACAAAATGTAAATAAGGTCTCTAGCGCTGTCAGAATTACTCATTTACCTACAGGAATTGTCGTTCAATGTGAAAATGAGCGCTCCCAACTATTTAATAAAGCAACCTGTATGTCAATGCTTATGGATAAACTAATGCAGAAGAAGTTAGCTGAAAGAGATGCTAAACTTAAATCAATCATTGGGGAACAAAAGAAGAACGAATGGGGTTCTCAAATTCGTAGCTATGTCTTTCAACCATACACAATGGTTAAGGACCTTCGCAGTGATTATTCAACTAGTGATGTAGCAGGAGTTATGGATGGGTATTTAAATCAATTTGTATTTTCTTCTTTAGAATATGAGGCAAAAAACAATGGGAAAAATTAAGGTATTTTTTAAAAAAAATGTGGGAATTGCGGGATTATTTGATATTTTCCTTGTAATTCTAGGTTCTTTTATTTTAGCTTTAGCGGATATTGTTTTCCTCGTCCCGTTTAATTTAATTACTGGCGGTCTCTATTCTGTAGGTTTAACAGTCCAATATTTCTTTGACTTAAATGGAATCGCTTTTCAAGTTCACGATATAGTGACTGGCGTTCTCCAAGTTTTACTTTTCTTAGTCGGATTATTTACGTTAGGAAAGAAATTTTCTGTGCATACTCTAATTGCTTCCTTCATGTATCCACTTTTCTATTCAGTTTTATTTAGAACAGGATTTGGAAGACCTATTTATGAAGCATTGATGGCGATTGACGGTAATGCTTTAGGCGGAGATATGTCTCATATTGGATTAGGATTATTCTTATCGGCCGTACTTGGTGGCATCGGCGTTGGGCTAGGAGTTGCCTTAACATTTATTGGTAATGGATCTACTGGCGGGTTAGATATTATTTCTTTTGTTATCTATAAATACACGAAAATTAAACAATCTGTTTCCACATTTGCTTTAGATGCTTCAATTATTGTTATAGCTTGGATATGCATGAGAGATGTGCCAAATATTATTCCAATTGCTTTAATTGGTATTATTTCAGCGCTACTAGCTGCTTTAATGGTCCAAGTTGTTTATGTAGCGATAGATACATATCTAGTTTTCGATATAGTTTCAGATAAAGCAGATGAAATTAAGCAGTATATTCTTAATGAAATGGATAGAAGTGCGACGCTTTATTCTGGAACTGGAGCCTATTCTAACGATAAAAAAGATGTAATTAGAGTTGTAATTAGTAGAAAAGAAGCTGATACGTTAACTAGTTTTATAGCTTCTGTGGATGAAAAAGCATTCATTATTATTTCGAATGCTACAACTGTAAAAGGTGAAGGATTCTTACCTCTAAAAGTTTCTAGAAGATGGAAAGTATTTGCTTCAAGCAAACAAAAGAATATTAAGAAAGATAACGATGGAGAGTAAACCATTTAAATTAGTTTCCCCATTTGTTCCTACTGGAGACCAACCTGAAGCAATTGAAAAGATTATTGAAGGAGTTGAAGAAGGCAAGCCGGTTCAAGTTATTTTAGGTGCTACAGGTACAGGAAAAACTTTTACTGATGCAAATATTATTGCTAGATTAAATCGCCCAACTTTAGTTATTGTTCATAATAAAACGCTTGCTTCTCAGCTTTACGGAGAATTTAAAAATCTTTTTCCAGAGAATAGAGTTGAGTATTTTATTTCAAATTTCGACTTCTATCAGCCTGAAGCTTATATTCCAAAAACCGATACCTATATAGATAAAAATGCCGTAATGAACGAAGAAATTGATATGATGAGAACATCAGCTATGAATTCAGTTCTTTCTAGAAGAGATACAATTGTCGTCGCTTCTGTAGCGGCTATTTATGGCCTTAGCGATCCAGCTGAATATAAAGGCTTAATCTTTGAGATTAGGCAAGGAGAAACTCTAGATAGGAAAGATTTATTTAGACATTTAGTAGATGCCCAATATGTAAGAAATAATTTAGAACTTAAACCTGGAACTTTTAGAGTTCACGGAGACGTAATTGATATCGCACCTGCAACTAGAGATTTCTATATTAGGGTAGATTGTTTTGGAGACGAAGTTGAAAATATCTATCATGTTGATACCTTAACCGGAACGATTTTAAAGTCTTTTTCTTCTTATCCGATTTATCCTGCTTATGATCATGCTTCGACTAGAAAAAGAATAGAAGAAGCCACTATTTCGATTAAGGAAGAATTAGAAAATCGCTTAAAAGAGCTTAGATCTGCGGGGAAATTGCTTGAAGCAGAGCGACTAGAGCTTAGAACAAGGCAGGACATAGAATCTATGCTTGAATTTGGAAGATGTCCAGGAATAGAAAACTATTCTAGACATATAGATAAACGAAAAGAAGGTCAAAGACCATTTACTTTAATGGACTATTTACCTGATGATTATCTTTTACTTATCGATGAATCTCACGCAACGTTCCCTCAAATTAAAGGAATGTATAACGGCGATAGAAGCAGAAAAGAAGTTCTTGTTGAATATGGATTTAGACTTCCATCGGCTCTTGATAATAGGCCTTTAAACTTCCAAGAATTTGAATCTTTAATGGCAAAAAACACCATTTGCACATCTGCAACTCCTGGAGATTATGAACTTTCTAGAGCTAATAATGAAGTTGTAGAACAAATAATTAGACCAACAGGTCTATTAGATCCTGTAGTAGAAGTTCGTCCCCAAAGAGACCAAGTTTTTGATTTAATGGAACAAATTAAAAAGGTTACTGAAAGAAACGAACGAGCTTTAGTTATTACTTTAACTGTAAATATGGCAGAAGATTTATCTAAATTCTTAAAAGAACATGGAATTAAAGTTAATTATTTGCATCACGAAACAAAAACTTTAGAGAGAAATGAAGTTATCTATCAACTAAGAAAAGGCAAATTTGATGTACTTGTTGGTATTAATTTACTCAGAGAAGGTTTAGATATCCCTGAAGTTTCCTTAATCGCAATTTTAGATGCAGATAAAGAAGGATTTTTACGTTCAACTAGATCTTTAATTCAAATTATTGGCAGAGCTGCAAGAAACGTTAATGGAAAAGTCATAATGTATGCTGAAAGTGTTTCTAGGTCTATGCAAGAAGCTATTGATGAAACCTCTAGAAGAAGAGAAATTCAAAGCAGATATAACGAAGAAAATGGAATCGTTCCTCAAACCGTTTTTAGGGAAATTAGGGAACCCGTACACTTGATTTCGAAAGAAAAAGGCGATATTGGTTACGATAAAAAAGAACATTATTCAGTTAAAGAATTACAAAGAATTGCAACTGATTTAGAGAATCAAATGAAGAAAGCGGCGAAAGCTTATGATTTTGAAAGAGCTGCTGAACTTAGAGATCTTCTATTTGAAATAAGGGCGGAAATTAATAAATGAAAGAATATAAACTCTACTTATTTGATTTTGATGGGACGTTAGCTGATACATTCGAATCGTTAATTAATATTTTTGATTACAGTTTTAGGAAAGTTGGCATTACAAATTTTGACAAAAGTCAGATTTCTATTTTTGCCCGTTATCCTTTATCTGAAACAATTAAAATCATGGGCATAAAAGAACAAGATGTCCCAGCTTTTATTAATGCAATAAATGAATCTTTAGATTTTGAAGAGAACATAAAAACAATTAAATTATTCCCTAAAACTTTAGAGGTTATAGAGACCTTAAAAGCAAAAAGAGCGGGGACTGGTATCGTTTCTTCAAATAATTCATCTCATATTTGGGCTATTTTAAAGAATCTAGAATGCGATCAATTTTTTGATGTAGTTATAGGAAATGAATTATATTCAAAAATGAAACCTGATGGAGAACCAGTTGAAGTCGCTTTAAGCAAATTTAATTTCAAAAAAGAAGATTGCGTTTATATTGGGGACTCGATAAACGACTTCAAAGCCGGACAAAACGCAGGTATAGATTCTTATCTTCTTGATCGCTTTAATGAGTACCCTGAAATTAAAGAAAATAAACTTTTTTCGCTGTTTGAACTACTTTGTAGTTGATAAAAATGTAAAAGCAGTATAAGATAGCAACTCGCAAGGAGAAATGTGCAATGAAATGGTATGACGTTATATTTATAGTTGTCTCGTTCATAATTATCATTCTTTCTTTACTCCAAGGCGGTAAATCAGAAGGTGCTTCTGGTGCAATTACTGGTGGTGGATTAAATGTTTTTGTCAAACAAAAAGAAAGAGGTTCAGAAAAGGTCATCACAATCTTAACATTTGCTTTTGCTATTATTTTCTTATTTTTAGCTTTAATAATAATGTGTTTAAACAGCGTTAACGGCGCTGCTGCTGAATAATTATGGATATTAAGAGTTATGTAGCTTTTCGTAAAGAAGAGCTTTTTAATGAAATTAAGGGTTTTGAAACAAAACCTACTTTAGTTATTATTCAAGCTAACAATAATCCTGCTTCCGATGCTTATGTAAGAGGCAAAATTAAAGATGCTCTAGAAATTGGAGCAAATCCAATTTTAGATAAATTAGATCCAAGCATCACTCAAGAAAAATTAATTGAAGTGATCAATAAATATAATAACGATCCTGCTGTTGATGGGATTATTGTTCAACTTCCATTAGAAAAGCATATTGATGAAAACGTTATTAAAAATAGTGTTGCTAAGGAAAAAGACGTTGATGGATTTCATCCTTTAACTGAATTCATTCCTTGTACACCAAAAGGAATTATTGATTATTTAGATTATAACGGAGTTACTTTCCAAGGCAAAAACGCCGTAGTTCTCGGCCGTTCTAACATTGTTGGAAAGCCAATGGCTAAATTGCTTTTATCTAAAAACTGCAATGTTACAGTACTTCATTCTAAGACAAGCGAAGATGATAAAGCATTCTATTTAGCTCATGCAGATATAATTGTCGTAGCTATTGGAAGACTTGGATTCTTAGATGATAGATTCATTTATAAACCATCTGCAATTATTGTTGATGTCGGTATCAATAGGGGAGAAGATGGAAAGCTTCATGGTGACGCAGTTCCTAATTTACCAGTAGTAATTCAAACTCCAGTTCCTGGAGGAGTTGGACTTCTTACTAGAATAGCTTTAATGGGAAATCTCGTATTAGCCTATAAAAAGAGAAAATAAAAAACTTCATCGGTTTAGCGATTAAATCTCTAACGATGAAGTTTTTATTTACTTATTTTCTTTTTTCTCTTCTTTTGGTTCTTCAGCTTTAGGTTCAGCCTTAACTTCTTCAACTATTGTGTTTTCAACTTTCTTTTGGAAAGCTTTAGCTTCAACTCTATAAGCATGTCTGACGACAAGTGCGAGAACGAGTTCAGCAACAGCAGCGATGATGAGCAAGACACCAAAGATGATTAAGAATGTGATAACAAAGTTTGCTTTCTTTGTTAAGAAGATGATGGCGACAATGCCAAGACCAATTGCGACTAATCCAAAGAAAATAGTAGCAAAATTTGCGCTCTTTTCGTTGATTTTCTTTGCTAAGAAAATGCAGGATTTTATGATAACAATTGAGCCAAGAACGATTAATAAGACACCAATGAAAATACCTAAGTATTTGAATAAATCAGCGGCAGCGTCTAACTGATTTCCGATACGGATTAATACAACACCAACAGCGATTTCAATGGCAGCTGTAATTGCTTGAGTGTAATCTGTTTTAACAACAGTGACGTCTTTAAATGTGAAAACATTGATTGTGTCTAAGATGAGCTTTAATCCAGCATCAACTAACATTAAGACACCAACAATGATAAATGCGATATTTTGGAAATCATTGTTTCCGGCAAATATGCAGCAAAGAACGCCAGCGACACCTAAGATTATAGCTTCAAGGATCATCCACATTGTCCAACCTAAGGTTCCACGTCTAATCATTTTTTAGCCTCCTTTTTCGTGCAATATTATAGACATATTATTTTGAAAGGCAAAAATAAAAATATCCTTAGGGATATCTTTATTATTTTTATTTTTTAAATTTAATTCTCGTCAATTTCAATTATTTCATTTTTTGATTGGGAATTGTGGGGTTTTTGCTCAATTTGCTCTACAGCTTCGCCTTGATAGTTAACTAATTTAACTTCATCAGCAGCCTTTTCTTCTTTCTTAGCTTTTGATAGTAAGATAGCAGTGATAAGAGCTTGGACTAATCCGGCAATGAGTAAGACACAGCCAACGCAGATTAAACCAATCTTCATTGAAGTATTAGAATTTTCATCTTTTATAAATAAGACTAGGATAGCAATTCCAACTCCGCTAAGAACAGCTCCAAAAAGAACTTCCATAATTGGAACGAACATTTTGACTTTTCTTTTTACGATTGCAAAGACAGAGAATGCAATGAATAAAGCGCCAACAACAATGAGGAAGATAGCAATAAACTTGACAATAAATGAAATGAATATTGCGTTAAATAACATTAAAACGATTCCAAATGTTATTTCAAATCCGCCAATTAACATTATTGAACTTTCTGTTGATTGTTCGCCTTTAACTAATGAAGTGATAATTCTTAATCCACCGTCAAGGATAATGAAGCCGCCAACTAAATAGGCGATATAGGAAGGTAATTCACTCGCAGAAATATTTTCATTCATTACAGCAAATACTGTACAAAGAATTCCAGCAGTTAATAAAAGTGCTGATTCAACAAAGTTCCAAATTCCCCAGAATTTGTTAAATTTGTTCATTTTGAACTTCTTTACGTTGCTTTGTTGCTTAACTTTCTTAGTTTTTTCTTTTTTAGCCATATTTTTATACCTCTTTAATGCATTTTAGTTTTAACGCGTATATTATATTGCACGAGGTAAAAACATGAGAAAAAAAATTTTAAAATCTTACGCAGAATTAATCGTTAAAAAAGGTCTTGCTTTAAGAAAAAATCAAGCTGTTGTAATTGCAGCTGATGCTGAAAATGCTGAACTTGTAGCTATGATTGTTCAAGAGTGCTACAAAAATAAAGCAAGTAGAGTAATTGTCCGCTGGGACAACGAGCTAGTTGATAGAGCTCAAATAAAATATGGAAAAGTTAAAGAGCTCTCTAAAGTTCTTCCTTTTGAAGAAGCATTTGAACAGTGGCAAGTTGATGAACTTCCAGCCGCTTTATGGGTAGATTCAGATGACCCAGACGCCTTAAAAGGTCTTGATCCAGTAGTAATTTCTACAATTGCTAGAGAAAAAATGAAAGTAGTCGCCAAATATAGAAACCAAAGAGATACTAAATACCAATGGTGTATTTGTGCAGCTCCTTCAAAAGCTTGGGCAAAGAAAGTATTCCCAGATCTTCCAGTTGGTAAAGCAGTTGAAAAATTATGGGAAGCAATTCTTTCTACTTCTAGAGCAATTGATGGCAATGGCGTTGAAAACTGGACAAAACACGATAAAGATTTAAAAGCAAAATGTGCTTATCTTAATTCGTTAAATCTTAGAAAATTACACTATACATCTTCAAATGGTACTGATTTAACAGTTGGTTTAATTCCTGGAGTTATCTTCCAAGGTGGAGGAGAAAGCACAATCACTGGAGATTATTATCATCCAAATATTCCTTCCGAAGAATGTTTTACAAGCCCAATGAAAGGTAAAGCTGAAGGAATTGTTTATTCAGCAAAGCCTCTGGTTTACCGTGGACAATTTATTGATAACTTCTACTTCAAGTTCCATGAAGGTAAAGTTGTTGAATGCCACGCTGAAGTTGGAGAAGAAGCCCTTAAATCTATTCTCACTCTAGATGAAGGCGCGGGATATTTAGGAGAATGTGCTTTAGTTCCTTATGATTCTCCAATTAACAACACTGGACTTCTCTTCTATAACACTTTATTTGATGAGAATGCAGCATGCCACTTAGCAATTGGTAGGGGATTCCTAGAACTTTATCCTGGATTTGAAAATTTAAGTGAGGATGAAATCCACGCTAAAGGAATAAATAAATCTATTTCTCACGTAGATTTTATGATTGGTTCTAAAGACCTTAATATTGTTGGAATTGATGATAAAGGAAACGAAATTCAAATCTTCAAAGATGGCAACTGGGCACCTGAAATCGCCGCAAAACTCGCCTAAATTATTTATTTTCAATATCAATTATATCTTTAAAAGCAATCTCTTTCTCTTGAATTACGATTGCTTTTTTTGATGCAGAAATTATTTCTATAACATCCTCTATATAATAAATAAATCCATCTTCATAAAATGTAACGATTACTTCATTTCCTATATAAGAAGAAAGAAGTCTATTAATTTCTTCTGCTTTATCAGTAGAAATCTGAGGTTTAGGAACTTTTCTCTTTTCTCTTAAAGCTATACGAAGAAAATCTTCTTGCTCAACTAAAGACTTATAAGGAGCCCACTTTATCATTCCACGTCTAGATTCATTCATGCTTTATGGCCTCCAATTTGAGTGTGTCTTTCTTTAACTGTAGAGTCTTCTAATAAGCTTGTCATGCGTAAAACAGCATTCTTTCCATATTTTTTCTGAATTGAATCAACAGCTTCATAATATTTATCAGATTGTCCATCAAATTCATTTTCAAATAAAGAAATCTGTTTATAGTCATATTTTCTAAGTTTAGAAAAAGAGATTCCTAGATTTCTTATTGGGGCATCTAGAACATATTTATCGTAAAGTCTAGAAAGAGTAAACCAAAGTTCATCGTTGTTATCACTAGCTATATCTAGGGAACATTGTTTAGAAAACCCGCCATGAAGAGCAGAATTATATCCAACCATTAAAGCTACACAGCCTACTTTTTGGTTAGTTAATCTTAATCTAAAGCAAAGATCATCACACATTTCTCTTAAAACAACTTTTGCTCCTTTTTTAGTGTAATCTCTAATTAGAACTTGTCCGATATTAAGATTTTTCTCTTTAGGAACATATTTTTCTCTAATATTTGCTATATCTATTCCGTTTGCTAAATCATGAAGTTGAAGCCCTATGATCCCAAATTCTCTTTCTAAGGTTGAAATTGGAGCTTTAGCTAATTGTTCTAAATTTCTTATTCCTATCCTAGAAAGATGAGAAGAAATTCCTACATTAATTCCCCAAATTGCAGTGATAGGAGAAATTTTCCAGAGTTTCTTTTGGACATCTTCTTCATTCCAAATAGCGTAATAAGGAGGTTTTTTCTTTCCTTCATTATCTAAGCAAACTTTAGCCATAAACATATTAGGACCAATTCCCGCAGTAGAAAGAAGTCCTAGCTCATCCCTAATTCGCTTTTGGACCATTTTAACTAAACCTATAGGATCGCTATTATATAAGGATAAATAAGGGGTTAAATATACGAAAGATTCGTCTACAGAATAAACATGAATATCTTCTATATCAAAGAAATCTAAGAGAATTGAGACGACTTCTGCGGAGGTTTTGACATAATTTGCCATTCTTGGCTGGGCTAAAATAAGGTTCTCAACCTTAGGAATATCTTTAACTCTACACACATTAGGGATTTTATATAACTTCTTTAAATAAGGAGTAGCAGACATAATAATTGTCGCTTCTGTCCGTTCTGGATCAGCAACTACTAAAGGAGTTAAAAAAGGATCTAGCCCTCTATAAGCACATTCACAGCTAGCATAGAAACTTTTTAAATCTATAACAGCATAATAATCTTTCACGGAAGAATTTTACCATTTTTAGTTTGTTTCTTTAAAAGAAAGCAAAAATAAATATAATATTCTCACTTGGGCCAATAGCTCAGTTGGGAGAGCACATCGTTCGCAACGATGAGGTCACCAGTTCGATCCTGGCTTGGTCCACCAAATTATAATTACTTGTCGGTGGCCAAAGCCATTTATCCGACTTTGTATAAAAAGATTTATCCAGCAAGGATGAGGCCTCTTCGGAGGTCTTTTCTTGTGTCTCCAACCAGGCTCGAACTCCCGACCTC
>JAXFZD010000004.1:0-2682 GCA_034185265.1 Bacilli bacterium
AAAAAAGGAATATTTTCATGAGCAAAGTTTTAATTATAAGTTCTAGTTTAAGAGCTAAAAGCAATTCAGATTTAATAGCAAAGCAAATTCAAATAGGCGCTTTAGACAAAGGGCATGATGTTGAATTACTTTCTTTAAAAGGAAAGAAAATTAACTACTGTATTGGCTGTTTTTCTTGTGCAAGCACCGGAAAATGCGTTTTTAAAGATGATGTCGCAGATATTTTGGCTAAGGTAAAAGAAGCTGAATCTATCGTCTTTGTTAGCCCAATTTATTATTATGAAATGTCAGGACAAATGAAAACTCTAATAGATAGAATGAATCCTCTTTATGGTGGGAATAATGCGTTCAAGCACATTTATTTTGCTTCAACAGCTACTGATGATGAACCTTCCACTCCCGAACGAGCAATTTTTGGGTTAAAAGGCTTTGTAGCTTGCTTTGATGGAGTTAAGTTTGAAGATTCTTTATTCTTAGGAGGAAATACAGATCCAGAAGAAATTGGTAATAAACCTGAGCAATTAAAAGAAGCTTATGAATTTGGGAAGAAGATTATCTAGGGAAAAAATGAATATTTATAAACATAAAATACAATATTATGAAACAGATAAAATGGGCATAGTTCATCACTCTAACTATGTTAAATGGATGGAAGAAGCTAGGATTGCTTATCTTTCAGCTTTAAATTTAGATTATGCTTCTTTAGAAGATAAAGGAGTAATTTCTCCTGTAATTGGAATTAACTGTAAATACAAAAAACCAACTAAATTTGGAGAAGCAGTTTTAATTGAATCGAGATTGAAAGAATATAACGGAATTAAATTAGTATTTGAATATTCGATGAAAAATGAAGCCGGAGAAGTTGTCTGTCTTGGAGAGAGTGAGCATTGTTTCTTATCCGATAAAGGAGCCATTCTCATTATAAAAAACTCTTATCCTGAGATTCATGAAATTCTCCAAAAAGAAGCAGAAAATAAATAAAATATCCGTAATTTGCGGAGATTTATAAAAAAATATTAAGAATTTAAATTGACCATCTATCTAGATATTGAAGGATAAAATATGGATTATATTGAGAAAGAATATACGTCACGTATAATTAAGTAGTTAGGAGAACAAACATGCTTGAAACACCAAGACTAAGATTAAAAGCAGATACAGCTTATGGCGGAGGAGTTCTTGAATTCTATGAAGAATATTTTGAATGGAGGCCTCGCTCAGCAGCCTTATTAAGTCAAAAATTTTCTATTAGATATGAAGATATCCTCGATATAGAGATGATTCCAACTCATAAGAAACAAGTAATCATTTCTACTAGAGATGGATATAAATACACAGTTATGCTTTATCATATTGATTTATTCTCAGGAATGGTCAACGAAAGAATAGCTGCATGTAAAGCTCCTAAAGCTGCTAAAACTGCTCCTAGAGCAATCCCAGCAGCTTCTAAAGAAGATGAAGATTTAGCTAAGTTAGAAAAATTAGCTGAATTACGCAGAACAGGTGCTTTAACTGAAGAAGAATTTAAAGCCGCTAAAGCTAAAATCCTCGGTCTCTAATTCTTAAAATACATTAGCCTTATTTATCTTATTAAAGAAAAATAAGGTTTTTATTTTTACCTCATAATAATTTTAAATAGTCATGTTATAATTACTCTAACTCGGGGGTGAATTCATGGCGTATGCATATTTAATCATTTCAATTGTCACTCTTGTTCTAGTTGTAGTTCTTTTTATTGTTCTTTTAAGAAGAAAACCAGCTGAACAAAAAGTAGATACATCTTCTTTTCAATTAGAATTAGGAAGAGTTTTAAACGAGATAGATAGACTTAAAAAAGATCTAGATGTCGAGATTAAGCGTGTGTTTGACGAAGAAATGATTAAGTTTATGGCTGAAGACAAGAAATCAGCTGAAGATAATAATCAAAAATTAGAGAGATTCCAAATTAATATTGTTGAATCATTAAATAAGCGTTTTGAACATATAAATTCTCAAATGGCTGAAAAAATTAATGATCTAAATAAGAAAGTCGAAGAAAAACTTCAAAAAGGATTTGAAGGAACTTCAGAGACAATGGCGCAAGTTAGAGAAAGACTTAAAATTATCGATGAAGCCCAAAAGAATATGGAATCTTTATCTAAAGATGTAGTTTCTTTGAGAAATATTATGGAAGGAAATCAATCTAGAGGCGCTTACGGAGAATATCAACTAGAGATGGTCTTACATAACGTTTTTGGAGATACTACAGGCTGTTATAAAGAGCAATTTACAATAAAAAGAGCTAAGGATGGTAATGATGTTAGAGCTGATGCAGTTGTTTTTATGCCTGAGCCTAACAAGATGATCTGTATTGATTCTAAATTCCCATTCCAAGATTATGAAAGACTTTTCTCTGCAACTAACGAAGAAGAAAAAGAGCTTTATAAGAAGGAATTTGCTAAAGCAGTTAGAGGACATATTACAGTAATAAAAGACAAATATATTTTGGAAGGTAAAACAGCTCCAGAAGCTATCATGTTTATTCCTAACGATGGAGTTTTTGCCTACATCCATCACGAGTTAAAAGATGTAGTTGATTACGCCAGAGAAAAGAAAGTTATTTTGACTTCTCCATCTACTCTTCCTCCAATTTTAGTAACTATCAATATGGTAAGAATAGAAGTTCAAAGAGCTAAGAATGCT
>JAXFZD010000005.1:0-63792 GCA_034185265.1 Bacilli bacterium
AGCTTCTAAGGTATCTTCATCATAAGATAAAGTCGTCCCTGGATTTTCAGGACTTGATCCAGAACAGCTAGTTAAGCAAGTTAATAAAACAAGAAATATTTTTTTCATTCTTTGACTAACTTAATTCTAAAATACCGCGTTTTTTTTGCAAGCACACACTTAATCAAGTATAAAAATAATCTCTATAATAAAAAGATTTTTAAATTATTAGAACGAAAAATTATCAAATTAAATTAAACTTATCACAAATAATATATTAATTGGACCTTGGATTATAATCATAAAGGCAATCGATGTATAAACCATAGGATTTTTCACTTACTGTAGCGTATAACTTTTTTCCAATTTCATATTCTTGAAGATCGTGGACAATATAGTCACTATCGATAGCTGCCCAGGTCCTATTACCAGTAAGAGGAGGATCTGCCATTGTTATTAATGCACTATTAAAGTTAGAAATTTTATCATTTGTATATTCATCATCTAATGATAACAGTTTATAGTTCTCATCTATTGTTAATTCAATAATTTTTGATTGGATTAACTCTAGATTAATTACAAGTCCATACTCAAAATAAATTTCTCCACAACCACCTCCGCAATCAGTTTGAAAAACATATCCTGAATGAGTAAGTCTTAAAACATCACCATAAATAAAACCCTTGATTCCAAATTTCTCACACTGCTCGTATATAAAATCTTTTATTAAATGGGAAGATTGATGATTGACAATTAATATTGGCTTGTTTGTCTCTTTTTCCTGATATTTACTCCATGCTCCTAATAAATGCAGGTCATTTGATGTAACTTTGGAATCGTCACAATTTAAAAAGATAGTCTTGGTTTCTTCTTTATTATAAAAAATAACCTGCTCATTCTTAAAGGTGATAGAGAATCCAAAGGTAGTTGTCCAATCAGTTTTCCAGTCAACATAATTAGCTAAATCCTGAGTAATATTGTTTTCTATTGCAGAATTTTTAAATTTATAAGTTGATTTAACTATTTCTCCTGAAAATTCATTTTTTCTTTCAACAGAATAAAGGGTGAACGAACTTATTAAATATACATTTCCTTCACTAATTTTATTAAAATCTGTAGGTAAAGCTTCTAAAGTATCTTCGTCGTAAGACAAAGTCGTTCCTGGATTTTCAGGACTTGATCCAGAACAGCTAGTTAAGCAAGTTAATAAAACAAGAAATATTTTTTTCATTCTTTGACTAACTAAATTCTAAAATACCCCGTTTTTTTTGCAAGTACCCATTAAATTTGAGCAAATAAAAACCGCTCAAACATGAACGGTAATTATTCGATTTTTGATTAAGCGCTCTTGATTCTAGCAGCTTTACCGGAAAGTTTACGCATATAGAAGATTTTATTACGTCTAACTTTACCTCTTCTAACAACTTCAATTTTGGAAATTGATGGAGAATTAACTGGGAATGTACGTTCAACCCCAACACCGGCACTAATTTTACGAACTGTGAATGTTGCACTTACTCCGCCACCACGTCTTTGGATAACGACACCTTCGAATGCTTGGTTACGTTCTTTCTTATTTTCAATAATACGAACGTAAACTCTGATTGTGTCACCAGAAGAGAATTCTGGGATATCCTTACGGATTTGGCGGGCAGTAATTTCATTTACTAAATTTGTATTCATAAATTGCCCTTTCTAACATTTTTTCTTCGGGTTCATACCTATTTATATATAAGCAGCGGAGCCTTCATAGCATTTTCATGCCCGCAAATAATACTTTAATTTCATTAACAATACAATATTTTTTTGACTGTTAAGTAAAAATGCTTGACAGACATATATAAACATAGTTTAATTTGCGAGGTTAAAAAGGAGAAAGAAAATGTCTGTTAAAATTAGATTAGCAAGATTTGGACGTCATAAAGATCCATTCTATCGTATCGTTGCCGCTGATTCTAGATATACCAGAGATGGTCGTTATCTTGAACAAATTGGTACTTATGATCCATCAAAAGGAACAGCCGAAGCTGTTATTGATGAAACAATTGCCATGAAATGGCTTCAAAACGGTGCACAACCTTCTGATACAGTTAGAGCTATCTTCTCTAGCAAAGGTATCATGAAGAAATTTGCCGAAGGTAAAACAAAAAAGGTATCTAAATAATGAGAAAAGATATTGGTGAATTAATTCATCCAATTATCGACCCACTCATTGAACATCCTGAGGCAGTTTTACTTAGAGAACTACCAAATGATGACCCACGCCATGTAACAATATTAATTGTTGCTGAAAACAATGATGTTGCTCGATTAATTGGTAAAAAAGGTGCGATTGCAACTGATTTAAGAGAAGTTGTAAGCGTTGCTGGAAAAGTTTCAAAAGAAGAAAACATTAAGTATCATTTAAAGTTTGAATCTTTTGATAGCGAAGAAACTGAGAGCGGAAAATAATTCCGCTTTTATTTATTATGGAAAGAATAACTATTGCACATTTAACTAAGCCTTTTGGTCTAAAAGGAGAAATCAAAGGTATCTTCCTTACTTCTTTTCCTGAAGAAAGATTTATTACAGGAGAAAAATACATTCTCCAGCGTTCTAAAGATAAAGAAGAAAAAGAAGTTACTCTCAAATCCATTAGAACATCAAATAATGGATATATCTTTGCTTTTGAAGAATTTAATAACATAAATGAAGTTGAATTATTTCAAGATAGTGATTTAACTATTTCTAAAGATAAAGCTAAGATGCCTGAAGGTTATTATCGATTTGACGAACTTATTGGATTAGATGTAATCGATAATGAAACTGGAGAAAAACTAGGAAAAATAAAAGAGGTTTTAGATTATGCTCCTACTAAAACTTTAAGAATTAGTAGAGAAAACGCTAAAGATTTCTTTGTTCCTTTCCACTCCTCTTTTGTTGGAGATATTGATTTTAAAGAAAAAACTGTAAAAATATTTGTCGTGAACGGGATGTTATAAATATGAAAATCTCAATTTTAACTTTATTTCCTGATATGTTTGATGGTTTTCAAACTAACTCTATTATTAAAAGAGCTATAGGAAAACAAATTGTTGAGATTGAAATAATTAATATTCGAGATTTTACCGAAGATCCTTATGGAAGAGTTGATACTCCTCCAATTGGAGGCGGAGCTGGGTTAATTCAAAAAGCTCAGCCTATAGTCGATGCTCTAGAATCAATTAAAAAAGAAGGTTCTTACACTATTCTTACTTCTCCTAGAGGTATACCTTTTAATCAAAGTAAAGCAAAAGAGCTTTCTCATAAAGATCATTTAATTATTATTTGTGGTCATTATGAAGGAATTGATGAAAGAGTAAATAAATATACTGACGAACTCGTTTCTATTGGAGACTATATCCTCACTGGAGGAGAGATTCCAGCGATGGCAATCTCTGATTCTATTATTAGACTTCTAGAAGGAGCAATATCTAGTGAATCTCTAGAAGATGAATCATTTAATAACCTTCTTCTAGAATATCCTCAATATACTGAGCCTAGAGATTTTAGAGGTGACAAAGTCCCTGATATTCTCTACTCAGGTAATCATATTGCCATAGCAAAATGGCGTAGAAAACAGCAGCTTTTACTCACAAAAGCCTGCAGAAACGACTTATTTTCTCAAATTTCGCTTTCTAAAGAAGATAAAAAGCTTCTAGAAGATGATGAACAAAAATGGGAAAAGGAAGCCATCGAAAAAGGTAAAAAATTCATGATAAAAAAAGAGCGCTAGGCTCTTTTTTAATTTGTTATTTTATTAAAGATTAGAAGAATACTCCGTAATCAGCTTGTTGTTTGATTTCAGCAGAAGCGATGAATGGGATTCTTGTTGTGTAGCCGGCTTTAGCAGCAACGATCATCTTACATGGCCATGCAAAGATTTCAGAATTCCATAAATTAACTGTATCGTTATAGTTATCTCTAGCGGCAGTGATTTCTTGCATTAAGTATTTATTTTGTTGCATTGCATCAGCAATTTCTTTGTGGGCCTTAAGATCAGGATAGTTTTCAAAAGCAACATTGATGGCTTTTCCGACATTATCAATCTTTCCAGCGATTTCATTTCTAGCTTCATCAGAAACGTTACCAGAACGTAATTTAGCAATTTCAGTGAAGGTATCTTTATCTAACGCGACTGCTTTATCTAATAACTTTGCACAGTTTTGGAGAACTGCAACTCTTTGAAGTTGATAGTTATCGATTGTAGAAGCATCGTGTTGAACCTTTTGTTGAAGTTGTTGTAAATAGCTTCTAGCCTTAGCTTTTCTGTAAGTAAAAATGATCCCACCTAAGATAGTGAGCCATAATAAAACTTGGAAAACTGTTGAACCAGGGCCAACTTTTACTTGTATTTGTTTTTCAATGACGTGTACATCTCTTCCAGCTTCATTAACTGGAGCAGTCATTTCATCTAATTCATTTGCCATAATTTAATCCTCCTAAGCAAATATATTTTACTCTTTATTTTTGTTAAAAATAGACCTAATAAAATCTTTTGTTATATTTTTCCCTGATCTAGGTCCATAAGCTATATAACCTCTTTGATAAGTGGTATTTTCTAGTTTATTGCGGTTAGATAAATAAGCACTTCTTTTAGCTTCTACATTCATTAATCTATAGGTGAAGTCTTCATCTTCATCGAAGTATTCGATCCAATGAACTGGGACTGAATGAAGTTTTCCATCTCCTCCCATAGTTGGAACTAAAGTCATTCTATTTTCTTTTCTAAATGAAGCACCGTTAATTGTAACTATATCGGTTTCTTCGTCCTTTTTAGTTTTAATGGCTTTAATAATAACTGGCATGTCGCTAGCAGCCTTCTTAGGTCTAAATTCATCATAACCTAAAGAGTTAGCCATTACTTCTTGCTCAAATACAGGATAATTTCTTTCATTATCATCTCTATAAATATATTCATGAGATTTATGCATTTGATATAGAGGTATAGACATTAAAGGAGCTAGATCAAAATAAAGATGTTTAATGAAATCATCGCAGTAAGAGACAAACTTATTTAGACCTAATTCAAAGGAATGAGAAGCGAAATAAGATGGGTCCGCATAATAGTCAAATACTTGAGAATGAGCAGATTGAACTAGGTTAATCATCTTCTTTTTAGCCATATAGAAATCATCGCCGTAAGGCTGAGGATCCTCTATTAAATCAAGCATGTTTCTTTGAGCTAAAGGAGTAAATAAAAGTCTAAATTCAACTTCATTATCTCTATCAGATGCACCATAGAAAACATCAAATTCATCATTACCAATTGGGTTGAAAACATGTGAATTTCCTTTTTTTAATTGGGTTTCCGCAAACTTTTTGAGTTCTTTAGAGCCTTTTTCGATTTCTTTTCTCTTTTGCTTTTCGTTTAACGCATGAGCATTAGAAGGCTTTCTAGAGAAGGATAATCTAGGGGCTGCTTCGTTTCCATAAACTAATGTAGTTACAGTTGAATAATATGGACATGGAGCTGTGTGATGAGCGACTAAAGTTTGGGTATGATGTTGAGTATGTAATTTGCCGTCACTTCCTTTATAAGTAGTTGTCCAATGGATAACCAGAGTTCCTGTATAGGTTTTAGTTCCCATATTCATCTCAAAACATCTTTGTAAGAAGAATGGATTCCCTTTGATTTCTCCGGAAAGAATACCTACAGTTGAGGAATTAGGGGTTTTATCTTCCCAAAGTCCATAATGTTCTCTAAGCATTTGATAGCGTTCATTTGTAAAACGTTTATCGATCTGCAAGATAGGGGCTTTTCTTTGCATAATTTGAGCAGGCATATTCCAATCTAAAGCAGAATTTAAAGCCGCCATATCTTCACAACATTGGGCATATAATTTCTTAACTTTAGCTTCTTGGTTAGAAATTTCTTCCGATAGAGACTTAATTTTTGCTGAAAATTTTCTTACAGGTAACGCAAGAATTAAAATACCTCCAGCAATTAAAACTGCACCACCAATAATTAAAGCAAACATCCCTGGCTTTTTAATAAGCATTATTCCTACTACGATACAAACAACTGCAGCAATAAAGCAAACAACAGCTAAAAAGATTAGCCATCCTTTTTTAGATTGTTCTTTTGAACGATCACCTTTTTTAGACTGCAATTTCGCGTTTTCGCCATCATAAATTCTTACATGATCTTTATTAGCTTCTATATCGGTATTAGTTTGTTCTGCTAATTCACGATAAAAGTTCTCGGCTTCTTCATGAAACTGAGATTTGAGCATCTTGTCATAGAGCTCTTTAGGTTTATAAATAATTTCATCTTCCATGGCAAAAGTATAAAGTTATTTAATAGAAAATTAAATACTTAACCTTTGAATTATGGCTTATTTATTGAACATATTATTGTATTTAGGGTTATTTTGATACTTTTTCATTTGTTTCATCATTTCTTTAGATTGTTCGTATTTTCTTAAAACCCTATTTACGTCTGCGTTAGTTAATCCTGAACCTTTCGCGATTCTATTTTTGTGAGAAAAACGAAGAATTTCTGGATGTCTTCTTTCATATTTAGTCATTGAATTAACTATAGCTTCAAAGACTTTCATTTCTTTCTCGGCTTTTTCTACATCAGCTTCACTAAGTTTAGGCATGCCTGGAATAAGTCTAGCTACACCACCTAACGAACCTAATTTTTTAACCATTTTCATTTGCTTAAGCATGTCTTCTAAAGTGAAATTTCCATCCATCATTTTTCTGGCTTCTTTTTCACTTTCTTTCTCGTCCATGACTTCTTTTGCCTTCTCAACTAAGGAGACAACATCACCCATTCCCAGAATACGATCAGCCATTCTATCTGGGTAAAAAACCTCTAAATCCCCGATATTTTCTCCAATACCGATTAATTTTATTGGTAAACCAGTTAAATATTTAATTGATAAAGCAGCACCTCCACGAGCATCGCCATCTAACTTAGACATGATGATTCCGGTGAGGTGAAGATCCTTATTAAATGCGTTTGCTACGTTAACAGAATCTTGTCCAGCAGCACCATCGACAAGTAAAAGAACTTCATTAGGATGTACTTCATGATTAATATTTTTAAGTTCATCCATTAACCCTTCATCAATTTGAAGTCGTCCTGCAGTATCAAGAACTAATATATCGATATTATCTTTTAATGCTTTTTCTTTAGCGTGTTTAGCTATATTAACAGGATTTGCTTTACTTCCTTCAGAATAAAATTCAACTCCAACCTTGTTAGCTAAAGTTTCTAATTGATCAATAGCAGCTGGTCTATAAACATCTAGAGCAGCAAGCATGACTTTTTTATTCTCTTTATTCTTATAATAATTAGCTAATTTACCTGCTGTAGTTGTTTTACCTGTACCTTGAAGACCAACTAGCATAATAGTTGTCAGTGGCTTTGAATATTTAATCTCACTTTGGTCTGCTCCAAGAAGCTGTTCAATCTCATCATGAACGATTTTAACAATCATTTGAGATGGATTAACTTTATTGTAAACATCTTGGCCTACAGCTTTTTCTTTGACATCTTCTATAAAGGATTTAACTACTTTGAAATTAACATCAGCTTCTAAAAGAGCAATTCTAATCTCTTTTAGCATGTCATCCATGTTCTTTTCACTAAGTGTTGTTTGGCCTCTTAACTTCTTAAAAATATTGGAAAATCTATCTGTTAATGATTCAAATGCCATCTTTTATTTCCTCCAATAATTTTTCATAAACTGCAAGTTTCTGTAAATCTGTGCAATTTTGTTTATTTTCATCTAATGTATTTTCTATATGCTTTTTAAGCTTAACCAGCCCTAAAGCTTGCTCATATTCTTCTAATTTGGCTAGAGCTTTATTGATTGTGTCTCCAACTGCGGCTCTAGAAATCTGTTCATTTTCGCTAATTTCAGAAAACGATAAATCATACTCGTAGTGAGCAAGTATTATATTTCTTTGCTTTTCAGTTAATAAATTCTTATAGGAATCAAGCAAAGACAATATATATTCACGTTCTTGCAAATCGTTATTACTCACTTTCTTCTCCTAAAAGAAGTCCAAATAAATATTTCTCAAGATCGAATTCTTGTAAGTCTTGCATTCTTTCGCCTAGGCCAATAAATCTAACTGGAATCCCAAGTTCGCTTCTAATGGAAAGAATAATTCCTCCTTTAGAAGTTCCATCCATCTTAGTTATAACAATACCAGTTAAAGGAATAACATCCTTAAATGACTTAGCTTGGATTACGCCATTTTGACCTGTTGTTGCATCTATAATAAGGAATGATTCATGAGGTGCATTCGGGATTTCTTTGCCAATAACTCTAGAAATCTTTCCAAGTTCCATCATGAGATTTTGCTTGGTTTGGATTCTTCCAGCGGTATCTACAATAATTAAATCTATATCATTATTTTTAGCAAATCTAGCGCCTTCAAAAGCCACAGAGGCAGGATCACAATTTTCTTTTCCTGAGATAATTGGGCATCCTATTCTATCAGCCCAAATCTTAAGTTGAGCAACTGCGCCAGCTCTAAAAGTATCGCAAGCGACTAACGCAACTTTCTTTCCTTTATTTAAATATCTATATGCGATTTTAGCTATTGTAGTTGTTTTACCAACCCCATTAACTCCTGAAACCATTAAGACAGTTGGCCCTTCTTCAACAAAATGAATATCGTTTACAATGGATTGACCTTTTGTAACATAGTCGACAAACATCTCATCAATAAGCTCTTCATTTATATCTTTTGGATCAGAAATTTTATTTTCGATAGAGTAATTTAAAAGGTTCTCAATGAGTTCAATTGAGAGAGCAATTCCAACATCAGCTTCAATTAAAATTTGCTCTAATTCTTCAAAATATTCTTGATTTACTTTTTCGTATTTTTTACTAAGACTATCTAACTTAGAAGCAAAGTTTTTTCTACTTTTTTCAAGGCCTTTTTCATAGATTTTCAAAGACTCTTCTTGATCATCTTTTTCTTTAGATTTTTTGTCTTTTTTCTTCTCTACAGGTTTCTCTTTTTTCTTTTCAGCTGGCTTTTCAGTCTTAACTTCTAAAGGCTTTTCTTCCTTAATTTCAAAAGGCTTTTCTTCAATTTTTGGTTCTTCTTTAAGGACTTTTTCTGGTTCTTCTTTTAAGATTTCTACGGGTTTAGTCTCTTTGGATTCTTCAACTTTTTGAGGTTTAACTTCAATCTCAACCTTCTTTGGTTCTTCTTTGACTTCCTTTTTAGGTTCAACTTTAACCTCTTTAGGTTGTTCTTTTGGTTCTTCTTTAGCAGGTTTTTCTTCAATAGGAGTAGCTTCAACATGAGCTTCTTCAACTGGAGAAACTTCTTTTTCTATAGGAAGATCTTCTTCAATAGGAGTAGAAGAAAGCTCGAAAGAAGACTCTATTTCAGTTTCTTCTTCAACTTCAGGCTTATTCTTCTTAGAAAATTTCTCTTTTAAAAACTTTAGTAAACCCATTTTTATTTCCTTATATCAATAGAAAGCTTAGATAAAGCTACTTCAGCAGCATGAGTTTCTGCTATTTTCTTGCTTCTTCCTTCTCCACGCCCAAGTTCAGTTCCATTAATATAGACTCCAGCAACAAAGCGTTTATCTTCTCCAGATCCATATTCTTTAAGAATTCTATAAGTCAAAGCATCTTTAGAATCTGCTTGAACATATTCTTGTAAGATATTCTTTGGACTTTTTACATCTTCATAGCGATATTCTTTGACGGCTTCCTCATATATTTTATAAACAACATCGTGAGCAGCGATTAATCCATTATCTAGGAAAATAGCTCCGATAAAAGCTTCAAAAACATCTTCATATAAAGGAAGCAAGCTAGCTTCATTTTTTACAAATGATTGTCCAACTTTAACATATTTATCTAATCCTAACTTAACTGCATAATTAGCTTCAGTTTGGGTACAGATTAATTTGGATTTGAGCATCGTAAGAGTTCCTTGGCCTAAATCTTCATGATATAAATAGCAAAGTTCAGTAACAACCATACCAACTATAGAATCTCCTAGGAACTCGAGTCTTTCATAATCTTGATGCTTGGTGTTATTCACGCCGTTACATGAAGAATGTGTTAAAGCTCTTTCATAGACGTTCTCGTCATGAATCTCTAGTCCTAAGTTAGTAATTAATTCTCTTAAACCTTCTTCCATAGCCGTTATATTATACTCGGTTTTATATAAAATTAGGTTAAAAAATCTCTTCTAGAAGCAAAGAAGAGATTGATTATGTTTAGTTAATTAATTATTTTGACTATTTGTAATATAGGAAATTTCAGGGAGAGTCACGCTTGTTTCGTTATATTTAGTAAAAGTCATTCTCATATAACCTTCATTTTGAAGATTAAATGAGATCTCACTAGGAAGATTATTTTCTACAAGAATTTCTCCGTTAAGAATCTTATTTCCTTCTATAGATATATTCGAGCATTTATAAGTTAGAGAAGTTTCATCGAAGTTCCAAATAGAATAAGGAATCTCAAATAGCCATAAGAAATCATAGAAGAAATATTCATATAATTTTTCTTTACTTACTTCTTGAGAAAAGCTATACATTGTAGTTTTTCTTGTTACATAGAATTTTCCATCTTTTTCTTCAACTAAAAAGTATCCATGATAATCAGAATTTATCATATAATTATGGACTTTCCCATAATCTAGCTCAGTCTCCATATATAGACCAGAATCATTATATAAAGCGAAAGTAAAATTAGATCTAAATAAGATATTATCTTTATTTATTAAAGTGTTATAAGTTTCTTCATCTACTTTATATCCTGGGTAAGAAGAAGTTATTTCTGAAGTTAAAGATTCTCCTGAAGAGGCAATCTTATTTGCTGAAGAGCAGCTAAATAAGAAGATAGAGACTAAAGAAATAATTAAAGGTAATTTCATATTTTTATTCCTTAAAACTATTTAAATTATATCAAATATAAAAGAAATCCGAGAGATGCTTTCTCTCGGATTAATGAATTTTGTTTACCCAGATTATTCCACAATGGTTACGTAGTTAATAAGGATTCTCGTTACTTTGACTTTTTGAGATTCTCCATATTGACAGTAAGACCATGTATATAATTTGAGATAAGTATTATCTGTTTCAATAGCTCCGCCTTTAAATGCGAAGACTTTTCCTTCAATTAAATTACTGTAATAGTCATTTCCTAAAGGCATTGATTTGGATTCGCTATCTCCAGTATATGCTCTAAATGTTGTATCAGCACTAGTGTATGACCAATCTAGATCAAATGATCTTAGATAGCAATTAGCTGGCATATTAAGTCTTAACCAGGCTGATCTTTCTTCATCGTCATTATAGAAAAGGATGGAATTATCGGTGTTAGAGACTCCCCAGCTAGAAGCATTGAAGACTCCACCAACTGTATAGCTCTTAACATCGTCAGAATATCTAAGACCTCTAAGCTTGAATCCGCTATCTTTAGTTAAAGTTACTGAACTCATTTGGAAGTTTCTCTTTTCGTAAACAATAGAGATTTCATCTTTAGCAGAAGTTTCAAATGAAGCTGTGAAGCTTGTTTGGCTAACTTCAGTGATTTCTAGTTCTACTGGAGCCTCATCAAACATACCTTTTTTGGTAATTTTAACTGGTTTACCTTCAGCAGAAGCGATAGTTATTGTTGTTGTATCTCCAATTACTGCTCCGCCTTTATATGAATATGTAGGTTCAACAATTCCTAAAGTAGAAGTGTTAGAAGTAACTGTTCTATAGTTAGATGGAACATAATTAGTAAGATTATCCTTCACGCATAAATCATTTACTACTACTTTGCCATTTACGGTATCGCAAATTAAGTAATATGTAGCAACTTTACTTAATAATCTAGCCATTACATAACTTTGACTGAATGCAGATTGATTAAGAATTATTCCACTATCTTCATCATAAACAAATGATATCTCAGTTATACGAGTTGCATATGGAATACTTTCTTTATCGATAACAATGTAAGAATTTAATTCTGTTTGATCGTAAAGTCTATATTCGCCGTCATGTTCAATTAGAAGGGCATCAACAGGAACTACAGTTTGATGAGTGAATGTAGATTCTAATAAAGTTGGGATTGTGTAGATTTTAGAATAATCAATTGGGCTACCAACTTTGATGGTTACTGGATTTAAAGTCATAGTCTCGTAGTCATCATTACCTTTACAATATAAAGTTGTTGTACCAGCTTTAATTCCAGTAATCTTATTTCCATCAACTTTAAGAATGCTTGTATCGGAGGCTTTTAAATAATATCCGATATCAAAACTATCTTCTGGATATCTACTAACTTCGAATTCCATAGATTCGCCTAAAGCAATGTTATAAGTTTTATTATGTGGATTTTCTCCGTTATAACTTAATTGATAATATTGAGGAATGTTAATAAAAGATTTTAAAGTATAGACAGCTTCTATATCTTGATAGAAGACATGAACATGTAAGTCTCCGGCAACATTATTATAGTAATTAACTCTAAATGTAACAGAATAGCTGCCATCTTCTTCTGTAACTAAAGAAGCAGAAACTCCTCCAACTTCGTTTCCTTCTCCCCTAACAGATGGTTTAACAGCAATATGTCTTTTTGCTTCACCATATTCTATATTTAAATTAAGTTTATATTGTTTTTTGCAGAGGATTTCTTCTTGATAAGAGGTTCCTTGTTCATTAACTAAAGAAATAGATTCAGGATTATAATCTTCGTTATAGTCACATCCTAAGAATGTGTAAGAAAGTCGATTCCAAGAGTTGTCTCTATTATATCTAACATAACCATAGAGTTTAAGAGCTGTATCATATCTCTTGCTTGTAAATGGTTCATAATTTGAAGTTGTACTGTAATCTAATTCTTGATCAGCATAAACAGAGTGTTCTCCTTCAAAACCATCTTCAAAAACGAAATAGTTTCCGTGACTTACTCCAGCATAGTTAAATGGTCTAAAGAATTCATATTTACCTGGATCTTGTTCATATTTTGGTTTAGAAGTTTGTTCTTCCATTGTTAAATATGAAACTCCTGGAACGTCAGCTTCAGAAACGATTCTAATTGTAGAAGAATCGATTTGTAAAATTGGAGTATAGGTAGCACTTCCTGAAGATCCATTAGCTACAATTTTACCTTGGAAGACTACTGGATAATTACCTGGTTGCAACTCAACTGTAACAGTTGATCTAGAGACAGTAACCATGTCAGATCCGTCGTCGAAACGATAGGCCATAATGTTATAACCGGACATTTCATAAACTTCAAGATGTCCACCAAGCCATCTATTATAAGAGCTATTAACGATGTCTCTTAAAGAATAGAATTCAGGGATTGGTTCTTGAGAAGATTCTTCTTCGCTAGATTCTTCACTGCTTTCTTCGCTAGATTCGATAGATTCTGAACTATATGTTTCAGAGCTAATTTCTTCACTAGATTCTTCGCTTTCAGAACTAAATACTTCAGATTCACTTTCTTCTGTTTCAGATTCTTCAGTAGATAATCCAGTTTCGTGAGTAGCGGATTCCTCAGAAATGGTTTCGCTTCCTTCTTGAGTAGATAATCCAGTTTCGTGAGTATAAGATTCACTTTCTTCTTCAGAAGAAATAGATTCTTCAGTTTCAGAAGTTACTACAGGAGTAGATTCACTACTTTCTTCTTTAGAACTAGATTCTTTAGAAGATTCGCTAGAGCTAGAAGCAGAGCTTGATGCTTGACTAGATGAGCTAGAAACTTCACTAGTTGCAGCTGGAGCGCTACTACCTCCGCAAGAAGTTAATAAACCAAGTAAGGAAATTGCTAATAATATTTTTCTATTTTTCATAAATATCCTTTCTTATTTATTTTAACGTTGACTATCTTAGTCTTTTTTTTAGAAAAAGAAACCCCTAAAGATATAAAAGAACCTTATTTCTAAGGTCCTAAATATTCATGAATTATAGTTTATTCAACTCCAACTAAGAAGGAGAATATTGGTTGATCACCTCTTCTAACATCAACATCGACCATGTCTCCATATTTAGAAGTGAGTTCTTCAGTAATAGAAGCTTCATCTTCAGCTGTTATATCTTCACCTAAGAAGACTGTGAGAATTGCTGAATCTTCATCAACTAAAGAATCAATTAAATCAGTTAAAGCAAGCATCTTATCCTTGACACAAGAGATAATATTCTTATCTTTCATAGCCATATAGAATCCTTTAGTAATTTGGATTCCTTCGATTTCAGTATCTTTAATTGCATAAGTTACTGAACCACTCTTTATGCTCTTTAAAGCAGATTTCATGTCTGCGTAAGTCTCATCTGGAGATAATTCTGGGTTAAATTGCATTAAAGCTGCGATACCTTGAGGAATAGTTTTAGAAGGAATAACTCTTGCGTTAACTTCCTCTTCTTCTAATACATCACAAGCTTGGCTAGCTGCTAAAACAATATTTGAATTGTTAGGTAAGATAAATACGTTTCTAGCATTGATTTCTTTGATTGCATCTACAAAATCAGCGGTTGATGGATTCATTGTTTGTCCACCAGAGACTATTCTATCTACACCAAGTTCTCTAAAGACTTCGTTAAGTCCTTCTCCAGAGCTAACAGCGATAAGACCAAATTCTTTTTGATCTCCTTTTGGAGCTTCAGGGGCTGGAGTAAGAGTCTTTCTTTCTTCTTTACCTCTAGCGATATTGCTTTCCATATCTGTAGCGGTAACACCATGTTCAATGTTATGATGCTCTTCAGACATGTTCTCAATAACTATTGTTAAGAATTCGCCGTATTGTTGGGCATAATTAAGCATGTTACCTGGGGTAAGAGTATGAACGTGAACTTTAACGATATCGTCATCTCTAACCATAACAAGAGATTTTCCGTGGGTAGAAAGGAATTTTTTGAAATTCTTCTCGATAAATGGCTTCTTGCCATCTTCTGGAGTTCCTAATCTAACGATGAACTGAGTGCAATATCCATAGCCTTCTTCATCTTCAGAAAGCTTAGCTCCTGCATAAGCTGAACTTGGAGTGGCTGGTTTTTCTTCTTCTGGTTCATAGACAGCTCTTCTTTCAACTACTATTCCTCTAGTAGCTAAAGCCATACCTTCAATGATATAAACTAGTCCAGCTCCACCAGAGTCAACAACGCCAACTTCTTTAAGTACAGGTAATAATTCAGGAGTTCTATCTAGAGAATCTTTAGCAAAACGTAAGAATTTATCGAAAGTTTCTTCGATAGGTTCACTCGCAACATTCTCTTTTAAAGAAGTTGAAGCTTCTCTAATAACGGTCAATATTGTACCTTCAACAGGTTTTAAAACAGCTTTATAAGCAACTTCTTTAGCAGAAACAAAAGCATCGGCTAATTCAAAAGAATTAATCTCAACTTTTCCTTCTAAATAATTAGCAAAACCTCTAAAGATTTGGCTAGTAATAACACCAGAGTTTCCTCTAGCACCATATAAAAGTCCTTTTGAGAATGTTCTTGCAACGTCATAAACGTTATCGAATTCTCTATTTTGAATCTCTTTCATGCCAGAAGTGGCTGTGAGATTCATATTCATTCCTGTATCACCATCTGGAACAGGAAAAACATTCAGTTGATCAACTTCGGGGTAATGATTATAAAGATTATTAGCACCCGAGATGAGCATTTGTTTTAATAAATTTGCATCAATAGTCTTCATCTTAGTTACTCTCTTTGAGGTCTACGATAAATACATTAATCTTCGAGAATTTTAAGCCGAATGTTTTCTCTAGTTCGTATTTAATCTTTTTCTGTGCTTCTGACACTATCTCGCTAACTTTTAACCCATATGCACATTGGAGATAAATATCAACGATAAACGACCCTTTGGATTTAGTTACTACAATACCTTGTTCATAATCGGCTTTGTCTAAAACTTCGTTACTATCGGAATTTTTCTTTCCAATACCTAAAACTCCGTAACACTCTTTTGCTGCTTCGCCAGCAATTTGTGCAATAGCGTTTAAAGAAATATCAATTCCGCCGTAGGCAGTCTTTTTATCAATATCCATTTGTTTAAGTCTAAATTATAATGTCAAAACGGTCATTGGCCATTTGAGGCTTAGCCATATTATCCTATATTATCTAAATATGTCAATTCTTTTAAATAATCAATTATTTAATAGAAAGGTTTAAATCAACTATTATTAAAAGTAAAGAATTTATCGGTTAAATCGGTATTTAGATGAAAGAAATAGGTAGATAAGCATAGTTAAATAAGGATGTGAAGGAGTAGACTTTGTTATTTCTCCAGGTCGTAATAGTTTGGTTATCTATGCCATATCCGCACTGCTCAATTACAGTTACTTCTTCCTTTAAAACGTTGATACTTTTAACCATTCTCGCATGTCCAGAAAAAGAATTTCCGCTCTTTTCTCTTTTAACTAGAACATCTCCTTTTTTTAGAAGTGAATAGCAAGAAAACATTTTTTCTTTTCCGTTAGATTCCACTATTGATCTAGACATATTTTTTCTAGAAGAATAATCAAAGTCTCCAACAGGTTTTATTTTGCTATTTTCCCCTGGAATCATTGCTCCAGTATAGATTGCGTTAGTCACGATCCCATTCACTCTATAAGCTCCTTCAATAGAAGAAGAACAGTCACTTCCTATATAAGAATTATATCCTGTAGGTCCTATATAAGTGTAGTTGTCATCGGATAAATTTTCTTTAAATGTCTCTAATGGATGCCCAAGAGAAGTTGTCCTTCCTCCGCCCATAGAATAAGGAATTCCTATGTATTCTTTTCCCTTTATAAACTTAGTTCCATCATTTTCGTAATAAGTTATATCTTCACTGGGAGTCCATCTTAAAGTAGCCATTTCTTCCATATAAGAAACTACGTTGTCTCTTAATTCTTTTTCTATATCCTTAGCTTCTGAAGAATCTAATTTTGAGCTAGATTCTTTCTCACTAGATTCTTCTATAGAAAAATGAATAGGAGTGGATTTAGAAGAAACTACACTCCCGGTAGAAGAACAAGAAGCTAATAGAAGCAAAATAGAAGAAATTAGAATGCTCTTTTTCATATCTAAGTAATCATAAATTAAAAAGAATAATAATTAAATAGATTTGATATTCTTCATTTCGTAGAATTGCAAATAGTCTCGATTATATCGTATAAATTAAAAGCTGTTTGACTAGCAAACAGCGATTAATTATTTGATTTATTCTCTATATTATCTAATAGATTTTTTCTTTTTGAAGAGGAATAATCCGGCAACTGTAACTACTGTTAAAGCAGAAACGATAGAAACTACTAAGAGAGTGTTATTAGTTTCTGTTAAGCCAACAGAGTAACGAGCAGTTGAATAATCTGGTCCTTGATCAAATTGAGTTAAGATACTGCTATATTTTCCCATAAGGAAGACATATCTATCTCTAGCAGATTTTATTGTTGCCTCTTCGTTAGTTTTGAAAGCATTCTTAGCTCCTTGTGTAAGATGAGACCATTTTTCAGATAAAGAAGTTCCATCTGGAGTATTCTTAACATTCCAAATTTCTTTTAATGCATTGCCGTGGTCATCACCTTCACCTGCACAAGCTGTATCTGTTTTAACTAAGAAATCCTCGGAGAAAGCAGTTGCAGAAGCTACAGAGTTTTCTTGCATCCAGAATTTGCCTTCAAAAGGTTTCATATAGATTTCGTATGTACCAGACTTTTTAACGGTAATGTTACTTGTACCTTCGCCTTCTACTAAGTCTAAATCAAGAACAGATCCTTCGCCTTCTAATATACAATTATATCCATAATATAAATCGGAAGGTGTTTCTGTCTTTCTAACTTTAAATTCTGCTTGAGCAGTTAAACTAACTTCAGTACTATAATAGGCTAAGCCTTCATCATTAAATCTCATGGTTAAATCAATTTCAATGTCTCCCCATGCTCCAAGATATGTAGCACCAACAACTTTCCATGTCTTTTGATCTTCTTTTGACCATTCTCCTGAAGTCCAGTCTGAAGCTCTATAATAAGTTTGAACGCCATCAGCATATGAACGCCAAGCGCCTCTATTCCATTCTGAGGAACCATCACTGCTAAATCTAGTGAATCTATATCCTCCGCCTGAAGCATATGTTTCTAAATCGAAATCAGCATAATAGTAAGCATCACCAACTTTAGTTGCAGCGAATGTCTTATCACCTTTTGCTTCATTCCAAGTATGGACTTTAAAAGAAGCACTTGCACTATACCAATCGGCAAATCCACTCATATCTAAATATAATCTAGTTGTTGCGGCAGGTTCTGCTCTAGTTTCGACTGCGTTAGCGTGATGCATAGCTAGTCCAGCTGCTGCGCCAAAAGCTAAAGCAGCTAAAGAAAATGTTAAAATAGCATTTCTAGTTTTCATTTTTCTTCCTTTTAAATAACTATATAGTTATTTCCTTTCTTAAATATAGAAATATTTATTACTGCGTTATGAGTTAATAAATATGAATTATGGATTTACGATACTCTTAATGAAGAAAATGTTAATTAGAAATGCTTTTTTAGTGCCTATAAAAGAAAAAGCCCGGCAGCTTGCTACTCTCCCTAGCGCGCACGCTAGATACAATCGCCACTACGGTGCTTAACTTCTGGGTTCGGGATGGGACCAGGTGTGCCCACCGCGTCATCACCACCAGACTTTTTCTAATTTTACTCATTATTCCCTGAAAACTGAATAATATTTTTGTTCTTTCTATGTTACTTTTGCGCTAACTTGACTTACTCATCTATAAAATAGAATTAGTGAAATTAAGTCCTCGAGCTATTAGTATTAGTCAGCTGAACACATTACTGTGCTTACACTTCTAACCTATCAACCTCCTGACATTGGAGGGCTCTTACTTCTTACGAATGGGAAGTCTCATCTTGTGGTTTGTTTCACGCTTAGATGCTTTCAGCGTTTATCAATTCCAGAGGTAGCTACCCAGCCATGCCACTGGCGTGACAACTGGTATACCAGTGCTCTGTTAATCCCGGTCCTCTCGTACTAGGGACTACTCCACTCAAACTTCCTACGCCCACGACAGATAGGGACCAAACTGTCTCACGACGTTTTGAACCCAGCTCGCGTACCACTTTAATTGGCGAACAGCCAAACCCTTGGAAGGTACTTCCCCTCCAGGATGTGATGGGCCGACATCGAGGTGCCAAACCTGGTCGTCGATATGAACTCTTGGACCAGATCAGCCTGTTATCCCCAGGGTAGCTTTTATCCGTTAAGTTACGGCTCTTCCATTCGAAACCGCAAGATCACTATATCCGACTTTCGTCCCTGCTCGACTTGTAGGTCTCGCAGTCAAGCATCCTTATGCTATTGCACTCGAGGCACGATTTCCAACCGTGCTGAGGATACCTTTGAGCGCCTCCGTTACTCTTTGGGAGGCGACCGCCCCAGTCAAACTACCCGCCTACCACTGTCCGCCGGCGTGTAAGGCCGAACGTTAGAACAAACAACTTCCAAGAGTGGTATCTCAACGACCGCTCCACCAAAGCCAAAGCCCTGGCATCAAAGCGTCCCACCTATGCTGCGCATGAAAATCATTTGCTCAATAGTAAGTTATAGTAAAGCTCCATGGGGTCTTTCCGTCTAGTCGCGGGTAACCTGCATCTTCACAGGTAATAAGATTTCACCGAGTCTGCTGTCGAGACAGCGCCCAGATTATTATACTATTCATGCGGGTCAGAATTTGCCTGACAAGGAATTTCGCTACCTTAGGACCGTTATAGTTACGGCCGCCGTTCACTCGGGCTTCAATTCAGGGCTTCGCCTTGCGACTAACTCCTCCTTTTAACCTTCGAGCACTGGGCAAGCATCACCTCATATACGTCGCCTTGCGGCTTAGCATAAAGCTGTGTTTTTGATAAACAGTTACCTGGGCCTCTTCACTGCGGCCCCCTCTCGGAGGCACTTCTTCTTCCGAAGTTACGAAGTAATTTTGCAGAGTTCCTTAACAACAGTTAACTCGCTCACCTTAGGATACTCTCCTTGACCACGTGTGTCCGTTCTCGGTACGGGCCATGTACACTTAAGCTAGCAGTTTTTCTCGAGACCTGGCATCGCTGAGTTCGCTACTAAGTTGCCTGTTCGCTCCCATTCGCAACTCGCATTGACGCGCGGATTTGCCTACGCGCCAGCCACATTGCTTAGCCCCCAATCCGATAAGGAGGATCAGCTATCCAAATCTGTCACTACATCGCATGTACACGGGTACTGGAATATCGACCAGTTGTCCATCGGCTACGCCTTTCGGCCTCGTCTTAGGTCCCGACTAACCCTGGGAGGACGACCCTTGCCCAGGAAACCTTAGTCAAATGGTGATGGAGATTCTCACTCCATATCGTTACTAACACCGGCATACTCACTTCTATACAGTCCACCACTCCTTTCGGTATGACTTCACCCCGTATAGAACGCTCCTCTACCACTCTAGAAAATCTAGAATCCGTGAATTCGGTATGATGCTTAAGCCCCGGTAAATCTTCGGTGCAGGAATACTCGACTAGTGAGCTGTTACGCACTCTTTAAATGATGGCTGCTTCTGAGCCAACATCCTAGTTGTTTAAGCGTTCCCACCTCCTTTAACACTTAGCATCAATTTAGGGACCTTAATCGACGGTCTGGGCTGTTTCCCTTTTGACCATGGAGCTTATCCCCCACAGTCTGACTGCCTGGCTTAACCTTCCTGGCATTCGGAGTTTGATTGTATTCAGTACCGCTAAAGGCGGCCATCACACATTCAGTGCTCTACCTCCAAGAAGTATACCAAACGCTAGCCCTAAAGCTATTTCGAGGAGAACCAGCTATCTCCCAACTCGATTGGAATTTCTCCCCTATCCACAGCTCATCCGCGGGCATTTCAACGAACGTCGGTTCGGACCTCCGGTGGATTTTACTCCACTTTCATCCTGGCCATGGATAGATCGTCGGGTTTCGGGTCTACGCACACATACAGACGCCCAATTAAGACTCGCTTTCGCTACGGCTCCGTCTCTTCGACTTAACCAAGCATGCATACGTAACTCGCCGGCTCATTCTTCAATAGGCACGTCATCAGGCATTAACGCCCTCTGACTTATTGTAAGCATACAGTTTCAGATTCTTTTCACTCCCCTCCCGGGGTTCTTTTCACCTTTCCCTCACGGTACTGGTTCACTATCGGTCACTAGATAGTATTTAGCCTTATGCAATGGTCTGCACACATTCCGACAGGATTTCACGTGCCCCGCCGTACTCTGGAAATCACTAGGGTGCATCTTGATGTCGCATACGGGGCTCTCACCCTCTAAAGCTTACCTTCCCAGATAATTCTGCTACCAAGAAACAATCCCACAACGTGCTCCGAACCCCACCAAAAGGTGGTTTAGGCTGTTCCGCTTTCGCTCGCCGCTACTGACGGAATCGATTAAATCTTTCTTTTCCTCTAGGTACTAAGATGTTTCAATTCCCTAGGTGTCTCCCCGGCCTTACGGCTCGGTGACTGGATGTTACTCCAGCCGGGTTGCCCCATTCGGAAATCGATGGATCAAAGCTCATATCCAGCTCCCCACCGCTTATCGCAGGTAATCGCGTCCTTCATCGTCTTCTAGTGCCAAGGCATCCACTGTACGCCCTTATTAACTTAACTTCGTAAGTAAATTAGCTTATTTTAGTAATTTGTCTTGCTCGATCTATTTGATCAAATGTTTTTATTGTCCTTACAAGTAGAATCTTGGTAAAACCAGTCCTATACTCGCAACAACAACAGAAAGAACATGTTATGTATTATTCAGTTTTCAAAGAACAATGAGTTGAGAGAACCTAATCTCTCAAAACTAAACAGAAGAATTTCACTTACAACCAAATAAAGACTAAATCGGTTAATAGGTAATTTAATTTGTACAGCCTGAACAATTATGTCAGGCAACTTTCTCCTTAGAAAGGAGGTGATCCATCCCCACGTTCCCGTAGGGATACCTTGTTACGACTTAACCCCAATCAGCGGTCCTGCCCTAGACGCCTCCCTCCTTACGGTTAGGACAGCGGCTTCAAGCATTACCACCTCTCATGGTTTGACGGGCGGTGTGTACAAACCCCGGGAACGTATTCACCGCGACATGCTGATTCGCGATTACTAGTAATTCCGCCTTCATGGAGGCGAATTGCAGCCTCCAATCTGAACTGAGACCGGCTTTATGAGATTTGCTCCATCTCGCGATCTTGCGTCTCTTTGTACCGGCCATTGTAGCACGTGTGTAGCCCAGGACATAAAGGGCATGCTGATTTGACGTCATCCCCACCTTCCTCCGATTTGCATCGGCAGTCTCTTTAGAGTGCCCAACTTAATGACTGGCAACTAAAGACAAGGGTTGCGCTCGTTGCGGGACTTAACCCAACATCTCACGACACGAGCTGACGACAACCATGCACCACCTGTGTGGGATTATTATCTCCATATTTCTATAGCCTTAATCCCCATGTCAAGTTCTGGTAAGGTTTTCCGCGTAGCGTCGAATTGAACCACATGCTCCACTACTTGTGCGGGGTCCCGTCAATTCCTTTAAGTTTCAGTCTTGCGACCGTACTTCCCAGGCGGATAACTTAATGCGTTAGCTTCACCACTCCCTTATAGGAATAGTTAGTTATCATCGTTTACAGTGTGGACTACTAGGGTATCTAATCCTATTTGCTCCCCACACTTTCGTGACTGAGCGTCAGTGCAGTGCTGGTAAACCGCCTTCGCCGCTGGTGTTCTTCCATATATCTACGCATTTCACCGCTACACATGGAGTTCCGTTTACCTCTCACGCACTCTAGCTTAGTAGTTTCCAAGGCTGTATGGGGTTGAGCCCCACGCTTTCACCTCAGACTTGCTATGCCGCCTGCTCACTCTTTACGCCCAATAATTCCGGATAACGCTCGTGACCTACGTATTACCGCGGCTGCTGGCACGTAGTTAGCCGTCACTTTCTGGCGCAGTACCGTCAGACTCGAGGCATTTCCTACTCGAGTTATTCGTCCTGCGTAACAGAGCTTTACAATCCGAAGACCTTAATCACTCACGCGGCGTTGCTCGGTCAGGGTTTCCCCCATTGCCGAAAACTCCCTACTGCTGCCTCCCGTAGGAGTATGGGCCGTGTCTCAGTCCCATTGTGGCCGGTCATCCTCTCAGATCGGCTACACATCCTTGCCTTGGTGGGCTGTTATCTCACCAACTAGCTAATGTGCCGCAGGTCCATCTAAAGGTGTTGCAAACGCAACTTTCAAGCGGAGATCATGCAATCCCCGTTGTTATCCGGTATTAGCCAAACTTTCGTCTGGGTATCCCAGTCCTAAAGGCAGGTTACCTACGTGTTACTCACCCGTTCGCCACTAGGTATCAGGAAGCAAGCTTCCGTCCACCTCGTTCGACTTGCATGTATTAGGCACGCCGCCAGCGTTCATCCTGAGCCAGGATCAAACTCTCAATAAAATATGTTTTGATCTAGTTTCAAATTGAATTATCTGGTTGTGTTATTCTTAATAAGAATTAACGTTAGTGTTTGTCTGTCTGTTTAGTTTTCAAAGATCAGTTGCACAGTGCCCTCCGGCTCTTAAACTGTGCTTGATAATCTTATTCTTATCGCTTAGCTGTGTCAACAACTTTTTTTAACTTTTTTAAGTTTTTTTTAAAGAATAAGAACGCAGCCATTTTGGTGGCTAGCGAGAGTGATATTACTCTTATTGTGTATTAAAACAATAGCATTTTTATGTCATTATATAAAAAACGTAGATTAAATAAGTTCCAATCGAAACTTTTTAAAAATATTTTGTTTTAATTATATATAATTACTTTTTCCAAAGGCCATGGAGATTGCAATAAGCATAGACTGCAACAGGGTCTTTTTCTCTTCTAGCGAACTTTGCTTCAGGAAGTTCTCCAGGATGAAGATATTTAATTTCGACAAAATCATCGTATTCAACTACGATAGATTCAATATAATGAGCTTCAATCATAGGATGAGCAACGCTTCCTACTTTCACTAATATTTCTTTTTCTTGTAGTTCAACTTCAGGAATATGTTTTTCTAAGCTAGCTTCTACGCTATTAGGAAGAAGTTCTTCTCCTTCAAATTTATTTAAAGCAACTAAAACTCCATTACCACTTCTAAAAAATTTCATCTTAAACTCTCCTTAAATTCTTTTAATGCTTTTTTGATCATCTTAGATTTGTTTTTATCTAATTTTTCTTTATGTATGTCATATTTTATATAAATTTTAAATAAAGCAAAATATCTAAAGAATATTCTTCTAAAACTTTCTTTATCTATCTTAGATATTTTTTTATACGCTTCTAAATGAGACGAAGCTCTAGAAATAGATTTACCCATTAGAGAATCTTCTCTTTCTATATATATATAAATAGGTTTATTAGATAAAAGAATTTTATTGCACTTATCTAGATAAGAAAAAACTAAAACTTGGTCTTCAAATAAAGAGAAATCTAGGTTAATTTCTTCTATTAGACTTCTTAAAATATTTCCTTTAAATACTTTATTCCATAAAAAAGATCTCATGTGGATATCTAATAAAATATCTTTTTTAGCTTCCTCTTTTGAAATTATTTTCTCTTTTTTTCTTCTAACTAATTTAGTTTTACTCTCTCTTCTTATATAGAAAGGGAAGTCAATTAAATCTGCATCTAGATTTAAACTTTCTTCGATAGATTCTATGTAGTTAGGGAATAAAAGATCATCGCTATCAGCGAAAAGAATATAATCTCCTTTACTTTCTTTAATTCCTATTTTCCTAGAAGCAAACGCTCCTTTTCTTTCTCCATTTTTAATTAATTTTACAAAAGATTTATCTTTAGCATATTCTTCAACTAATTTAATTGAATTATCGCTAGAAGGTTCTAAAACAAAAATAATTTCAAAAGAAAAATCTCCCTGAAAAGCTTCTAGAGACTTTAGAAAATCAGGGAGATAACTCTCACTATTATAAACAGGTATAACTAGAGAATATTTCAATCTAATTTCTACCTTTTATTAATATAAGTAAGTACAAAACTCTAACTAATATAATGATAAAATCATTATAAAGAGTAAATGCACAATATAAAGCTAAGTTTTCACTAGCTTGTTGCGCGCTACCTAGAATTCGTTTGATGTTATAAGCATCTATTGCGACAATTAGCATCATTACAGCTCCAAAAACAAGCGTAAATACTAAGTCAAAGATGTATAAACCCATGACATCGCGATTTATTGCAGCAAATATTCCCCAGAAAAGTCCGAAGAACAAAAGCATAAATAGAACTCCGATAGCAACTAGTCCTAATGGATTTAGATCTACTTTAGAGAAATATCCAACTAAGAACATTATGAGGAAGACTCCTGCTGAAATGCCTAACGCTTCAGCAATTGTCCAGAAATCTACGATTAATACGAAGGAAGAGAGCAAAACTCCCATCAAGGTGCACCAAATTATATAAGGTATCCAGATGGTATGTTTTCCTTTAGCTAAAATTATATTCATTGCAAAACTATCGATAAGTAGAGCAACAAAAGAACCAATCATGACTCCGATATAAATCCAACCTATTTGAGTTAGTTTTCCAGCAGAGTCAAAACTATTTCTAGCGTTTCCAATTCCTCTAGCAAAAGCGTAAGCAATTAGAAATCCTACTACTCCAGTGATGACAAGTCCAATAAACATGTAGAGAAAGGACTTGGCGAGAAGTTTCGAAGGAGTAGCCTTCCTATCACTTTCATCATAGACATATTCGGCGACTGCTTCGCCGTCTTTTCTAAAGAAATTTCCGTATGCCATATTACTTCGCTAAATTTTCTACTAATTTTTTGTAAGATTCTAATTCAAGCGAGGCACCACCAACTAAAGCACCATCGATATCTTCTTCTTCCATGTAAGCAGCGATATTTTCAGGTTTAACACTACCACCATAAAGAATTCTCATATCTAAAGCAACTAATCCAAACATTTCTTTTAATGTTCTTCTGATAAAACCAATTGTATCTTCAGCAATTTCTTTAGTTGCATTTTTACCAGTTCCAATCGCCCAAATTGGTTCATAAGCGATGACAACTTTCTTAGCCTCTTCTGGAGTAAGTCCATCTAAGCCAACTCTAATTTGCTCAGCGACAAATTTCTTTGTTTCGCCAGCTTCGAAAGTTTCTAAAGATTCACCGCAGCAATAGACAGGAACCATATTTGCTTTTAATAAAGCTTTAATTTTAGCGTTACATTTTTCGCTTGTTTCGTTATCGTAACCTCTTCTTTCACTATGTCCAAGGATGACATGGGTAATTCCCATTTCAGCTAACATAGGAATAGAGATTTCACCGGTGTATGCGCCTTTTTCATATTGAGAGCAGTTTTGAGCAGCAACAATAAGTCCTTTGTTTGCGTTCTCTTTAACTACGTCTAAGCATACATAAGTTGGAGCGACTCCTACATCAATATCATGAGCAAGAGCAAATTCAACTAACTCGCTACTCTTTAAAGCAAACTCCTTTGCTTCAGGGCGAGTTTTATTCATTTTCCAGTTACCTAATAAGAATTTTTTTCTCATTTTAAACTCCTATCTAAGGATATCGACTCCTGGAAGATGTCCATCGTTTTCAATCATTTCTAATGAGGCACCGCCGCCAGTAGAAACGTGAGAGAAGTCACCTTTATAACCAAATTGTTTAACAGCAGAAGCACTATCTCCACCACCGCAAACTGTAAATGCACCTTTACCAAGTTCTCTAATAGCTTGGCAAATAGCTAAAGTACCTTCTTGGAAATCTTTTTGTTCGAATACGCCCATTGGTCCATTCCAGAAAACCATTTTTGCTTTCTTAATTGTTTCAGCAAATAAAGCTCTGGTCTTTGGGCCAACATCAACTCCTTCGAATCCTTCTTCGATTTCTTCTTCAACTTTGATAACTCTATCTGGAGTTTCTTCAAAAGAGGAAGTAACTACGGAATCTACTGGAAGTAAGATTCTTCCTTTTGCTTTTTCTAAACATGCTTTTGCGTATTCTAAAGCAGATTCATCAACAAAGGAATTGCCGATCTTTTCTCCTTGAGCTTTCTTAAATGTATAAGCCATAGCTCCACCAATGATGACATAGTCACATTTAGAGAGGAGAGAATCAATAACTTTAATCTTATCTGTAACTTTAAGACCACCAAGAATTGCGACATATGGTCTATCTTCAGCAGCGACTTCAACGCATCTAGAAAGATTTTCAACTTCTTTAAGCATTAAATAACCTAAAGCAACTTCTTTTCCTTCTTCTTTCATGATGGAAGGAACACCGACTGTAGAAGAGTGAGCTCTGTGAGCACTTCCGAAAGCATCCATAACGAATGCATCAGCTAATGCTGCCCATTCTTTTGCTAATTCAGGATCATTTTTCTCTTCACCTTTTTCATATCTGGTATTTTGTCCGAGTAAAATTTCACCATCTTTAAGTCCAGCAGCTAATTTCTTAAGTTCTTCGCCTCTAGTAACTGGGCAGAAATAAACTTTTGTATCAGGAAGAAGTTCAGCTAATCTTTTGGCAACAGGAGCCATATCGTTAGCTTTCTTCATTGCTTCGATCTTTTCTGGATCTGGTTCTTTCCATTTAATCTTTCCTAAGTGAGACATTAAGATAACTTTTGCTCCGTGGGAAGTTAAATAAGTAATGGTTGGTAAAGCTGCCCTAATACGATTGTCGTCTCTGATGACGCCTTCTTTTTGAGGAACGTTGAAATCGACTCTAACGTAAACTGTTTTACCTTTTAAATCGTGTAATTGTTCGACTGTAAGCATTTTTTTCTCCTATATTTATACAAATGACGCCCAAACAGGGCGTCATTAATTTAATTTGTTAATTGCCCGTAAATTATTTTAATTCAGCAAAATACTTGATTGTACGGACCATTTGAGAAGTATAAGAATTCTCATTGTCATACCAAGATACGACTTGGACTTGGAATAAATCTTCACCAATCTTTGCAACCATGGTTTGTGTTGCATCGAATAAGGAACCAAATCTCATTCCAATTACGTCAGAGGAAACGAGTTCTTCTTCGGTGTATCCAAATGAAGCACTGGAAGCAGCTTTCATAGCAGCATTGATGGCTTCTTTTGTAACTTCTTTACCTTTAACAACAGCAACTAAGATTGTTGTGGAACCTGTTGGGACTGGAACTCTTTGTGCGGAACCGATGAGTTTTCCGTTTAATTCAGGAATAACTAATCCAATAGCTTTTGCAGCACCAGTGGAGTTAGGAACGATATTTGCAGCACCAGCTCTTGCTCTTCTTAAGTCACCTTTTCTGTGTGGTCCATCAAGGATCATTTGGTCACCAGTGTAAGCGTGAACTGTTGTCATGATACCAGATTGAATTTCAAAGGCATCGTTTAATGCTTTTGCCATTGGGGCTAAGCAGTTTGTTGTACAAGAAGCAGCAGAGATGATCTTATCTTCTGCGGTAAGGGTCTTTTCATTGACTGAGAAGACGATTGTCTTGAGGTCTTTTCCTGCAGGAGCAGAGATGACGACTTTCTTGGCACCAGCATCAATATGAGCTTGGGCTTTGTCTTTTGAACAATAGAAACCTGTACATTCTAAGACGACATCAACGTCTAATTTTCCCCATGGAAGATTGGCGGCTTTTGGTTCTGCGTAGATGGTGATTTCTTTTCCATCAACGGTGATTGAACCTGGAACTAAGACAGTTTTTCCATCTTCGGCAAAAACTGGTTCTTTTGAAGAAACTGTGTGTAAATTTTCTCCGATGACACCGGCATAACCACCTTGAGCGGTATCATACTTTAAGAGGTTTGCTAACATCTTTGGACTTGTTAAATCGTTGATAGCAACGACTTCGTAACCTTCTGCTCCAAACATTTGTCTGAAAGCAAGACGTCCAATACGTCCAAATCCGTTTATTGCAACTTTAACTGACATTTAAATATGTCCTCCTTTTTCTTGGTGAGTAAATTATACAAAATAACTTTTATAAATAAAAGTGATTAGATGTGAAAAAGTAGGAAAATTTTCTAAAATTTATTAACGATTTGTCATAATTAGTTTTAACACAATTTATCGTCTCTAAAAATGGATTATTGTTAAGATAAAAAATTAAGATGATTGCTATTAAGACTTAAAAAATCTACTTTTTTGTCCCTATTTTCAATAAAAGACCATACTATAGTATAGAAATTTAATAAATTTACGGACAAAATTTCTTAATTTTAAGAAATATTAAGAAGTTTATTTAACCTAGTTTTTCCCCTACTCCTTTAAGTAATTCTTCTAAACTTACTTTAAGGTTGGATGCTATTTTGCTTAAAACTAAAATAGATGGATTGCGTTTCCCTAACTCTAAATCAGATAAATAGGAAGGAGAAATTTCACAAAGATAAGCTAAATCAAGTTGGCTTAAAAAAGCTTTTTTTCTTAGGTAAGCTATTCTTTTTCCTAGTTCTATAAGGATTAAATTATTCTTCTTGGAGTCTTTCATATTCACTATGTATATATCTGAATAAATGGTTTATGTTGCTTTTTGTTACAGTAGAAGCGATTTCTTCAGAAAGAAGGACTGAAAGTTCAGATAAAGAAGCATCCGGATTATCTAATCTTAATTTAATAAGGATAGAGAGCTTTGTGTTAGGTTTAGCGAATTTATCTAGCCCTACCCTACTGTCTATATATTTGATTTCTTTTATTTGTTCTTCGCTTGCTTTATGAACTTTTTCAAAATTAGCCTGGTCTAGATTAGCATCTCTATTAAGAATATTAGAGAAATCTTTATTTAAGCGGATATCTTCATATTTTAGACAGCTTTCAGTCGCTCCAATTAAAACTAGCATCTCCGAGATAAGGTCTCCTTGCTTAAGATAAACAATGTAACGATTCCTTCTTTTTGTGACTTTGCTATTAAAACGTTTAGAGACTTGTTTATTTATTAACTTAGAGAGGAACTTCGCGTAATGTTCACTTTGACAGGAAATCTCAAAATGATAGTTACCTTTAGCGGGGTCGCTAACTGATCCTCCTGCTAGGAAGGCTCCACAAATAAAAGAAGCTATATCTTCATTTGATAGCAAAATTTTTTCAGGAAATGAAAGAAAATCTACATCGAGTTTTTCAGAAAGCTCATTAGTAAATTTTACTAAACAATGATATTTAACCTTCTTAGCAAATCCGATACTTGATGTATAAGAAAATCTTGCTGGTTCATGAAGGATATTTACAAAGCATGTATATAAACATTTAGCTACTTTAGCTAGCCCAGAAGAGAGATCTAAAAGTTCTCCTTCTGAAGTTATCTTTATGCTTCCACAAGTCCATGAATAGCCTGAAAGAAAAGCTAAAGTATTAGAAAAAGGAAGATTGCTTGTGGCAATTTCCTCTTTACATTCAGTTGTAAAAGTTTCAATACTCTCAATCATTGTTCTTTTTATATCTATCCATTTCTCTATGGATTATTGAGCAAACATATAGATTTCTATCTTTAAAATATCTATAGACTCTATCAGCAAAATATACTGATCTATGTTGTCCTCCAGAGCAGCCAAAGCAAATAGAAACGAAATTTCTTCCGTTTGCTTTACACATTTCTAAGTAGGATTCAAGATAATCACAATATAAATGGAAAGCTTTATCGGTCTCTGGATGTTCTTCTAACCATTCAATAACAGGATAATCTAAGCCTGTTAAATCCTGCAATTCTTTGACCCAGAATGGATTAGGAACATTCCTACAATCAAAGACAGTTTCTGCATCTTGAGGCATACCATATTTAAATCCAAATGAATAAAATACGACCATCATTCGAGTATGATAGTCTCCTAAAAGGTTAAAAATTACAATTTCTCTTAGCTTTGCGACGCTTAAACCTGTTGTATCTACGTATAAATCTGCTAAAGGTCTAACTTTTAGCATAGCTTCAGCATCATATTTGATAGCGTCTTCTAGTGAGCATCCTTTAGCTTGTAATGGATGAATATTCCTATTTAATCTATATCTAGTAAGTAATTCTGAAGGCTGTGTATCAAGGACTAAAACGGTAGATTTAATTCTCGTTTCCTGTCGAATTATATTAATTGCTGTAAAAGCATGTCGAATTTCGAGAATTAATAAAGTTTTAGAATATACATCTCCCTTGGTTAAAACCTCATTTAAGAAGCCTGGAAGAAGAACATTTGGTAAGTTTTCAATGATTCTAAAACCTCTTTCTTCAAAAGAATGAGAGACAGCGGTTTTACCTGCACCGGAAACCCCGGTTAAGACAATAAGATTATTCATTGGTCTTCCTCCTATTTAAATAAGATATACAACTTGTAGCAGCAATAGCTCCATCGCTTGAGGCCGTAATTGCTTGACGTAAAGTTTTATCCACAATGTCTCCAGCCGCAAAAATGCCTTCAACACTTGATGCCATTTTTTCATTAACCTTAATAAATGATCTATTAAGTTCAATATTCAAATCTCTTAAGAAATCAGTTGAAGACTCTTCACCAAATAATGGGAAGATAGCGCTAGTAGGTAATACAACTTTATTTTCGTTATATAAAATTTCAATTGATTCAACTTTTTCAGCTCCATTAATTGATAATAATTTTGCGTTCTCATAAATATGAATGTTAGAGAACTGCTTTAGACTATTTCCTAAATCTTCAGTGAAACATTTGTTCTCTGGAATAATAAAATTCAATTCTGAGGCTAAAGATGCTAAATAGGCTACTTCAGAAACAACATGGTCATTATTTCCATAAACAGAAATTACTTTGTTTCTATAGAAATTGCCATCGCAAGTGCCACAATAAGAAACTCCCTTTCCTAGAAAAGCTTTTTCTCCAGGAATTCCTAAAACTTTATTAATAACTCCTGTAGCGATGATAATAGCTTTAACGTGATAATCTCCGTTATCTGTATAAACTTCAAAATCTTTTCCTACTTGTTTAATCTGCAAAACATTGCCATATTCAACTTCACATCCTAAAGAGGTAATTTGACTAAATAAAGCCATTGCTAAATCTGGTCCCGAAATAGAAGTATAACCAGGATAGTTTTCAATCAAGTGAATATTATTAAGCTTTCCGCCGGGAGCGCCCTTATCTAAAATAACAAAATCTTTGTTGCTTCTTTTAAGATAGATTGCAGCAGAAATCCCCGCAATACCAGCTCCAATAATTAAAATATCCTTATTATTCATGCTTCTCCTCAGCTTCAAGAGGCTTTTCTACATTTTCAGCAAATTCTGGAGTACTTTCAATAGGTTTTTCTTCTAATTTCTCCGCAGAAGTCTCTTCTTTTACAAAATTTTGTGGATTTGCAGGTTTCTTAACAACAACTTTTCTGATAACTTTTTTTACCTTCTTAGTAGGCTTATGGTTTCTACAAGTTGGCTTTCCAATCTTTACTAAATGCCTATCGTAAAGCATGAATGCGATTATCAAAATAACGCCAGCAGCAATATATAAATAGGAGTTAATATTTGACCATAAATCATTATTTCCCATTCTAAAGTCTTTGGTTCTAAAGTTCTCTAGAATAGCTCTTAAAATTCCATACCATATTAAATAGAAGCCTGTAAGAGATCCGTTTGGTCTTCTTTTTTTCCATAACTTTGGTATTCCATAGACAATGATGAAATATCCTGCAACATTGAATAGTCCTTCAACTAGGAATAAAGGAACATGGATATATCCAGCAGGCAAGAATCCTACAGTAACGGCAGATGAAGGTGCATCTATAACCATCTGGTTAGAAATAAATGATGGTAACCAACTCCATCCTTGATTAAGTGCTACAACGTCTCCATAAACTTCAGCATTGAAGAAATTTCCCCATCTACCGATAGCTTGAGCAAGTAAAATTGTTGGTACAACAACGTCTGCGGCCCAACGAATATCGACATATTTTCTACGTCTCATAACATAAAGGGCACCAACAAGAATTCCAACTACAGCACCAGCTAAGATTGTAAGTCCGCCATCCCAAATTCTAAAAACAGCAGCGAAATTAGTGTTAAATCCGTCTTTTTCCCAGTTTCCGATGACATAACCAATTCTTGCGCCGATAATACCAGCTGGGAAAGCTAATAATAAAACATTGTCTACAATTCCATGTTTTTTGAATTCTTTATAGAACTTATGATCAGAAATCCAGTAGCAAACTAAGGCTCCAAAAACAATAAATAGAGCATACCAAGCCATGTGGAAACCGCCACTATATCTAACAAAGTCACCTTGAGCATTCTTAATAAATCTAGCAGCGTATACCCAGTGGAATCCTTCTCCATCAATTAAGAATCCTGAAACATAAGGAGCATCGCAATATGGTGCCATTCCTTCTAAAGCTAAAATTCCAAAAATAATTAAAAGAGGAATTGAACCAAATAAGCCAATTTTTATCTTTTTAAGAGCTTTTTCTTCAGTTGTTGGCTTCCAATATCTAACATAGAAACAAGTTGCGATTAAGGCAAAAGCGGCAAAGAAAATAGTTTGCCCAATAATAACCATTGTGGCGTGTCCTGGAGTTACTTTCCAATTAAATCCATACATTAAAGCAGTAGAAAGAAGACCTCCTCCAACGCCAAATCCAGCTACACCAGCAAGCCAAATATTACGAGTTTTCTTGTCTAATTCGTTATTTTTCTTATCTTTAACAAAAGCATGTAAATATCTAACTAGTCCATAACCAGAAACTAGAAGAAATATTGAGCCAACAACAACTAAGGCAATTCCCATTTATTTATCCTCCGCAAATAACTTTTTTAAATACTGTCCGGTATATGATTTAGGATTCTCAGCAACTTCTTCAGGAGTTCCTGTAGCGATAACATTTCCGCCTCTATAACCTCCATCGGGTCCTAAATCAATTATCCAGTCCGCAACTTTAATCATATCTAAATTATGTTCAATGACTATAACCGTATCTCCATTATTTACAATAGTTTGTAAAACATTAATTAATTTTTCTATATCGTAAGAATGAAGTCCTGTGGTAGGTTCATCTAGAACATAAACGGTTTTTCCTGTTGATTTTCTTTGTAATTCTGTAGCAAGTTTTACTCTTTGAGCTTCTCCTCCAGAAAGAGTCGTAGCAGGTTGTCCAAGTTTGATATAACCTAATCCAACTTTATTCAAAGTTTCTATTTTTCTAACAATTGAGGGGATATTTGCAAAGAATTCGCATGCTTCTTCAACTCTCATCTCTAAAACGTCATAAATAGATTTACCTTTATATAGACACATTAAAGTCTCTTGGTTATAACGTTTTCCTTCACATTCATCGCACTTAACATATACATCAGGAAGGAAAGACATTGGAATTCTAGTTACACCAGCCCCTTGACACTTTTCACATCTTCCTCCAACTACATTAAAAGAGAATCTTCCTTTTGTGTAGCCTCTTTCTCTAGCTTCATTAGTTTCAGCAAATAAAGCTCTAATATCGTCAAATACTCCTGTATATGTCGCAGGATTACTTCTGGGAGTTCTTCCAATTGGTTCTTGAGTAATATTGATTAACTTATCGATATTTTCTAATCCTTCAACTTTCTTACATTCAATTGGATCTAGGAATTTCTTTTTGCTTATTTGCTGTTCAATCGCTCTAACTAAAGTTTCATTAATTAAAGAGGATTTTCCTGATCCAGAAACTCCAGTAACTAAAACTAGTTTTCCTAAAGGGAATTCAACGTTAACACTATTTAAATTATGGCAAGTTGCCCCAACTAATTTAATAAATTTCCCATTTCCTTCTCTTCTAGAAGTAGGAATATCAATATGTCTTCTTTTAGCTAAATAGTCACCTGTAATCGACTTTTTGTTCTTTTTAATAGATTCAACAGAACCTGCAGCAACAACTTCTCCGCCATGAACTCCAGCTAAAGGACCAATATCTACAACATAATCAGCTGCTCTAATTGTATCTTCATCATGTTCAACTACAATTAACGTATTCCCTAAATCTCTCATCTCTTTTAGCGTAGCGATTAATCTGTCGTTATCTCTTTGATGTAATCCAATAGAAGGCTCATCTAAAACATAAAGGACTCCACTAAGCTTAGATCCAATTTGAGTTGCTAATCTAATACGTTGACTTTCTCCTCCAGAAAGAGTCATCGCGTATCTAGATAAAGTTAAATAATCAAGTCCGACATCAATTAAAAATCTTGCTCTATTTAATATTTCTCTTAAAACTAAATCTGCAATTTGATGTCCTTCATCACTTAAAGATGCATACACGTCCTCTATGAATTTAACAAATTTATCTAAAGAAAGATTAGTAGCTTCAAATATGTTTAAGCCATTTATTTTAACTGAAAGCGCCGCTTCATTAAGCCTAGCTCCGTGGCAAGAAGTACAAATAGAATCTTTCATAAAAGACTCATAATAAGTTCTCATCCAATCAGAAGAAGTCTCTCCATAAAGTCTTTCAATTCTTTCTTTTACTCCTTCTAAATGTCCGCTTCTATTGAGTTTATTCCCGCTAGCTGAAGTAATTACATAGCGTAAATCTTCTCTTGATCCATATAAAACGATATCTTTTTCTTCTTTAGATAGTTCTTTCCAAGGAACGTCAGTTCTTACTCCATAATATTCAAATAGATAAGAATATTCTTTCCATTCGATATTTGTTGAACCAACTATTCCTGCTAAATAACGGATACATCCTTCATTTATAGATTTTTCATCATCAGGAATAAGTAAATCTATAGATAATTCTCGTTTAATTCCTAATCCTTTACAGTCTGGACAATATCCTAGAGGAGCATTAAAAGAAAATAATCTAGGTTCTAACGAAGGAATAGAAAATCCACATTCAGAACAAGAATGAGATGAAGAAAGTAATTTTTCTTCTTTTTCAGAAAGAATAATTAAATAACCTTTGCTTTGATCTAGAGCTAATTCAACATCTTCTGCAACTCTACTTCTAATTCCCTCTTTAATAACCAATCTATCAATAACAATATCTATGTCGTGTCTTTTGTTCTTATCTAGTTCAATTGGATCCGTTAAAAGTTTAATTTCCTTATCAACTCTAACTCTAGAAAATCCTGCTTTAACAAGCTTTTCAATGACTTTTTGATGAGTTCCTTTTTCGTGTCTAACTACCGGAGAAAGAAGCTGAATCTTGCTTCCTTCGGGATAAGAAAGAACTGTATTAGTCATCGCTACTGGAGAAAAAGATTCGATTTTTCCGTGTCCGTGAGGACAATAAGCTTCGCCGATTCTAGCGTATAAAAGTCTTAAATAATCGTATATTTCTGTAACTGTTCCTACTGTAGATCTTGGGTTATGAGAAGTTGACTTTTGATCAATCGAAATTGAAGGAGATAATCCATCAATTGAATCTACATCAGGTTTTTCAAATCCACCTAAAAATTGTCTAGCGTAAGAAGAAAGAGATTCCACGTATCTTCTTTGACCTTCGTTAAAAATTGTATCAAAGGCTAAAGTTGATTTTCCTGAACCAGAAACGCCAGTAAAAACAGTTAAAGAATTCTTAGGAATTTCTACGTTTAAATTCTTAAGATTATTTTCTCTAGCCCCTTTAACGATAATCCAATTTTTAGAAGATTTTGTTTCCATGTTGCATATTATACTTTTTTATCTAAATAAAAAAAGTAATCTACTTTTAAAGTTTATCTTGTATAATACAACTTTGTCGGGACGTAGCACAGCTTGGGAGTGCACTACCTTGGGGTGGTAGGGGTCGTGAGTTCAAATCTCATCGTTCCGACCATTTAAGTAAAATTCAAACAAAATATGTGAGAATTAGGAGGTTTTTTATGAAAAAAGTTAAATTTATCATTCCTGTATTACTATGTGCAGGGTTACTAGCTAGCTGCGGAGGCAGTTCAGGAAAAGTTGTTACTAGTTCTGCTAGCAAAGAAACAAGTGAACAATCAAGTGTTTCTTCTTCTAGTGAAAGCATTCAATCTAGTGAATCTATAGAAAGCTCATCTTCACCTGTAATTGAATCAAGTGAAGAAGAATCTTCTTTAACTATTTCTAGCGAATTATCTTCTGAATCCGAAACCCATGAAACAGGATTATCAACTGATGAATCTGCTTCTGAATCTGAAGAACCAGTTATCTCTGAGTCAGAAGTTGAAAGCTCTGAAACAATCGAAAGTTCTAGTGAAGCTATCTCTTCTAGTGAGCCAGTTTCTAAAGAAGTAAATACCTTTGCTGAACTTAAAGAAAGATGTGAAGCTGGGGTTTCTGAAATCGAAATCAAATCTTCATTTGAATTAGTAGATACTATTTTTGTTACAGATGAAATTACTATTACTGGCAACGTAACTCTTACTAGAGCAGCAACATTCTTAGGAGACTGCTTTGTAATTGGAGAAACTAGCGAAGGAGAAGATACTTCTTATCTAGGTTTAGCTAGACTTACAATTGAGGGAAATATTACTTTTGATGGAAATAAAGAAAATATTCCTGAAGGCGTTAAAGGTACCATGTTTTATGTCAAAAACTCCGCAGAACTCACTTTAAAAGATGGAGTTACAGTTCAAAACACCTATAAAACTTCAAACGAAAGAAGCTTAAGCGAAGAAAAAGGAAAGCTCTCTGAACCAAATAGAGTTGGTGGTCCTGTTGCTAACGTAATTAGCGGAACACTTAACTTAATTAATGCTGTTATAACAAACAATTCTTGTAAGACAACTAATGAAATTGAAGATGAAAGCGATCCAGCTTATAGAGAATCAACTTATGGCGGAGCTATATTTAATTATGGGAATATTAATATTGAAAACTCCACTTTTGATAATAACCTTGGTTATGTCGGAGGAGTAATTTGCAATTATAGAGTAGTAACGATTTCTTCTGGAGTTTTTGAAGAAAACCAAGCATCTCTATACGGCGGAGTTTTATACAATACAGCTAGCCAATATGCCAACATAATCATTGGTGGCTCAGAAGAAGAAAATGAAGGCGTTTACTTTATTAATAATGTCTCTGAACAATCAGGAGGAGCAATTTTTGTTAATCATCAATCTTCTTGTAACATTAGAGGAAATACATTCTTTGATGAAAACTCTTCTGAAAATGGAAATGGCGGAGCAATCAACGCTACCGGAACCCTTATTTGTAAAGGCGCTACCTTCTCTGACTGCCAAGCTGTTACTTATGGCGGAGCAATCTACTGTTACCGCTATGTAGATGATGAAGGAAAAACAAAAACAGCTAGAGAATTCTCAATTGAAAACTGTGTTTTTGATGGTTGCCAAACTCGTTTAGGCGGAGCTGTTGCACTCAATGGCAAAGTTGAAGTAGAAAAAGATCCTCAAACAATGGTCATTAAAAACTGCGAATTCAAGAAAAACGAAGCTGAAAATGATGGAGACGAATCAAAAGGATACGGCGGAGATATATATGTAACTAATTACGCTGAATTATCAATCGAAACATCTACATTTAGAGGATCTGAATGTACAGATAATGGCGGATCCATTTGTGCTTCTGATCATTCAAAATTAACGACATTAAATAATGAATTCTCCATGGGAACTGCCAACAATGGCGGAGCTATCTATTTAACTGGAGCCGCAACATTATCTTCTAATGGAGATACATTCAATGACTTCCACGCCTATAATAACGGCGCTGTCTTATATCTATACACAGAAACTGTTTCTGAAATTATAAATGCTACATTTACAAGCAATAGCGCAGATAACTTTGGTGGAGTTATTTATACTTCTGGTGCTGCTCATGTTACATTAGAAAATTGTGAAGCTATTGGAAATAGCGCTACAGTTTCTGGAGGAGTTATTTATTTCACAACAACAGACACAATTGTTAATGTTTTTGGTATGAAATTAGCCAATAACTCCGCAGAAACCGGTCCAATTTTCTTCGGAAACACTTATAAAGCCTCTATTAACATCCTTGAGAATTCATTAACTGATGCTCATGATCAAGTCATATCAGACATCTTCTCAACAGTTGCAGGAAAATTTACAGCGAATATAGTAAATTCCGAAGGTGAAATAGTTGATACAAAAGTTGTCAAAAAATAATGAACTCTCGCAGTAAACTAATCTTATGTTCGTGTATCCTAAGCGTAGGATTAGTTTCTTGCACAAAAAATTCCTCTCCTTCTCCTTCTTCCTCAGCTGAATCGCTAACTTCTGAATCTGCTTTTTCTACCATAGAAACTCTCTCTTCAACAGAAAATAGCGAGGACGTGTATTCAAATTCGCAAGAATCTTATACAGAAACGTCTAGCGAATCTGAGCCAGAAGATGAAGAAGATACTGACTCTTATGACCCAATTCCCGATATCGATGAAAAGGGTAAAGACAATACAGAAATTAACTATGAGGTTGGTCAATATTTAATTGATGACAACTCAAATTTCAATTCAAAAAGACATGTCTTATACACCAATATTAATAAAAAGAACGTAGACGTGTATTCATTTGTCTATAAAAAAGATGAAACCGCAACTAATACAACTTTTTCTATTGGGGTCTTAGTCTCTCAAGCAATTGAATATAAAAAAGCTCACAAAGAAAAAGATGTTTCTATTTGGATTTCTTCTTTCCACTTCTCTATTCATGCTTCAGTAAACCTAAATAGAGAAAGCGAAGATTTTGGAAAGATGAAAAATAATTTCACCTCTAATACAGATGGAGATTACATAAGAATCGCTTATTTATTAATTCTAGCTGCTAGATACGGAATTAAAGTAGAAGCCATAGGTCAAATTAAAGCTGCTGGAGTTGCTGCTGGAGTTGATGAAGAAGGAAAAGAATATAAATATGCTGATAAAACTCCTGAAAATTATTACAGCAACTACTATGATTATTCTTGCTACAATGACTTTGCTAAAGGAAAAAAAGTAAGAGATTTCTTTACATATCATAAATGCTACTGGACTTCTTATGGAGATAAAGCAGCAACTGATATGATGCATACTAAACTCTGTTTAGTCTCTAACTATAGAGATTATCTAGGAGTAGATCATGGCAAAGCTATGTGGTCAGGAAGCTCTAATTTAGATGGAATTACATATAAAGGATATAATTCAAATAACGCTCTACAAACCGCTACAATAATTGAAAATCATGAAGATATGTATCGCTGTGCGGAGAATTATCTAAAGATAATTAGAGATAACTGCGGACAAGAAGAAGTATTAAATTTTAGAGAAATAGTTGAGAAAAGAAATAAAGAACAAATTACTTTATATAAAAATTCGGAGCAAGACAAAATCAAAAAAGACGAACAAATCCTCTATTTAGGTACTAATAACGATAACGTATTTGAACTTTATTTCACGCCTTTTGGAGGAAGTAAAAACGTTTATGATCCTCTATATAATCCATACGCAAAATACATAAATAAGTTATATAAATCCACCGATTACATAACTTTTGTTTGGAGAGATCCTAAATTTTCTAACAGCTATGACTTTGTTTTAACTCTTCAAAAAGCCCTAGCTAAAGCTTTCCATAATAAAAACATAAAAAACGCAATTAATGTCCAATTACCTAACTTTGATAAATCTTTATATGACGATCTAAAAGTTGGTGTAGATATAGGAATTAAAGCTCTAAACACAAAGAAGTACGCAGTTCATAGCAAAGATATTTGTATGTCTTACGTAGAAAATAATGAAAGATATTACGTAACGCTAGCTAATTCAATTAATGTTCATCAAGGCTCTATGTACTATCAATCTAATTTTATGGTTGTAATTAAAGATAAAGCTCCTAACTTAACATATAATTTATTTATGAACGAAACTTCTTTTGGAGTTATAGATTACTAATTCTTTATTATATAAATATAATATGTATATGGATGATTCATTTATTAAAGCAGTATTCTTAGATTTAGATGGAACTCTAATTAATACAGAGCCTTTATATAATCGCTTCTGGAGAGAAGCTTCTAAAGAAAAAGGCTATGAATTAACTTATGAGCAAGCTCTTTCTTTAAGAAGTTTAGATAGAAATAAAGCTAGAGAGCTTTTTAGAAAATGGTTTAACGAGGACTGCTATGAAAAAATTAGAGAACTAAGAAAAGCTAAAATGAATGCATATCTAGAATCTAATCCTATAGAAAGAAAGTCTGGAGCAAAAGAACTTCTAGAATATCTTCAAAAAGAAAATATTAAATCTTATGTAGTTACTGCTACTAAAAAAGAAGATGCCTTACTTCTTTTAGAAAAAGTGGGACTAAAAGATTTTATCTACGATATTATCTCTACTAAAGACAACATTAAAGAAGGAAAGCCTTCTCCTGAAGTCTATTTAAAAGCTCTAGAAATATCTAAATTAAACCAAGATGAAGTAATTGCTATAGAAGATTCCCCTAATGGTATTATTTCTGCTTATGAAGCTGGATTAACCACTATTTATATTCCAGATTTAACTCCATTTGATGAATCTATTTCTGAATATGCCTTTGCTGCTTTTGATACTCTAGAAGAAGTAATTTCCTATATAGAAGTATCTAAAATTGTGTAAAAAACTTGTCCAAAAAACCTGCAAAAGTAAAGTATGTAAATTAAAAGCACCGCAATTCCGCGGTGCTTTTGTTGTTTTAGCTTTTTATTATAATCCAAATTTCTTAATTGCAGCCCAACGTTTCTTAGCGTATTCTTCACACTTTGTGAGGAGCTCTTCGGCGTGTTCTGGGTTGACAATTGGAAGTTGAGAGAATCTGGTTTCTTGCATGATGAAGTCACGTAATTTGGTGAAATCAGGTTCTTTACAGTCGATTTGTAATTTCTTTCCTTCTTCAAGACGTGGATCATATCTCCAAGTGGTGAAGTAGCCACATTCAACAGCTTGTGCTTCTTCTTTAATAGAATTGACAAGTCCGCCTTTAATGTGTTGTTCAGCACATGGGCAGTAGCAGATGATTAATGATGGTCCATTATAAGATTCTGCTTCTTTAATTGCTTTAATTGCGGCTGCTGGGTTTGCTCCAAGAGCAATTTGAGCAACGTAGACATGACCATAAGCCATAGCCATTAAAGCAAGGTTCTTCTTGGCTTCTTTCTTACCAGAAGCTGTGAATTTATTGATAGATCCGGTTTGAGAGGATTTAGAAGCTTGTCCGCCAGTATTGGAATAGACTTCGGTATCTAAGACTAAGATATTGACATCAGCTTCATTAGCTAAGACGTGATCGACTCCGCCATAACCGATATCGAATGACCATCCGTCACCACCAACGATCCAAACACTCTTATCAACTAAGTCTCTTTCATAAGCAAGAACGGCTTTGACTTCTTCGTCTTTGCTTTCCTTAATTAATTTAACAAGTTCAGGAACGATTTCCTTAACAACATCTCTATTCTTAACGTTTTCAAGATATTTTCTAATAACTTCTTTAAGAGGTTCTTCGACTTCTCTTTCTAAGGCAGCAGAGAGGATAGAAGCGATTGCAGCTAATTTTTGATCAGTAGCAATTCTCATACCAAATCCGTATTCTGCGTTATCTTCGAATAAGGAGTTGGCCCAAGCTGGTCCATCTTTTCCTTCTTTATTAACGAAAGGAGTTAATGGAGTAGATCCACAGTAGATGGATGAACAACCTGTAGCGTTAGCAACTAATAAGTCTTTTCCGAATAATTGGGAGACTAATCTATAGTAAGGAGCTTCTCCACAACCTGCACAAGCACCAGATACTTCCATGTAAGGTTTCTTGAATCCGATACCTTTAACGTTATTTTCTAATGCAGCTGGGAATTGTCCCTTCTTTTCGGAGACTTTCTCATAACAGTAATCAGCAGCTTCTTGTTCTGCGACTTGGCCATGAGCATCCTTCATAACAAGAGCAAAGTGATCGTTTCCAACTTTCTTTGCAGTCTTGTTGGCCATACATTCAGCAACACAAAGTCCACATCCGACGCAGTTCATTGTAGAAACAGCAATTCTGAACTTAAGTGTCTTATCGGCAGCACCGATTGCTGGTTTAAGGGAGCCTTTAACGATTTCTGGAGCAGCTTCAACTTCTGCTTCATTTAACAAATATGGTCTAATTGTTGCGTGTGGGCAGACGAATGAACATTGGTTACATTCAATACAATATGCTGGATTCCAAACTGGAACTCTATCAGCAATTGCTCTTTTTTGTTTGAATGTTATATTAGCATTCATTGTTCCATCAGCAAGTTCATGTTTTAAGAAGGCGCTTGTTGGGAGTTCATCACCATCTAATCTATCGATAACATCGACATATTCATCATAATATGTATCTCCGGTATCACTTGTAGCAACTTTATTTGCGCTAAGTTTAATCCATTCTGGATCAACCTTAACTTCTCTAAGTCCTTTTGTACCGGCATCGATAGCATTGTAGTTCTTTTCGACTACATCCATGCCCTTCTTTTCATAGGATTTCTTAGCAAATTTCTTCATCCAAGTTTCAGCTTCAGCGTATGGCATGATTGCTGGGTTAAGATAGAAGAAGGCAGCTTGCATTGTAGTATTTGTATGTCTACCCATACCACATTCAGCAGCTAATTTATTTGCATCGATAACATAGAATTTTGCTTTTCTTTCAGCAAGGAGGTGTTTCATTCTATTTGGCATTGATTTGACTAATGTCTCATCATCCATATTTGTGTTAAGTAAGAATGTTCCACCAACTTTTAAGTTAGCAATAATATCAAATTTGAAGATGTAAGTGTCTAAGGAGCAGGAAATGAAGTCTGCGTTCTTGACATAATATTCTGAATGAATTGGTTCTTTACCAAATCTGAGGTGGCTTCTAGTAGTTCCGCCAGCTTTTCTTGAGTCATATTGGAAATAAGCTTGAGCATAAGCACCAGTTGCATCACCAATAATCTTAACTGAAGATTTATTTGCGGAAACTGTACCATCAGAACCTAAACCGTAGAATAAGCAAGATGTGTATTCATGATCAATCTTGAATTCTTCATCGACAGGGATTGATAAATGAGTAACGTCATCTTTAATTCCAACAGTGAATCCGTTCCAATGTTTGGCGTTTAAGAAGTCATAAACTGATTTGACGTCTTTGGGTTGAGTATCTTTGCTAGAAAGACCATATCTACCGCCGATAACTTCGATGTCTCCTCTACCTTGTTTAGCTAAAGCTGCTAAAACGTCTAAGTAGAGAGGTTCTCCTTCGGCACCAAGTTCTTTTGTTCTATCTAAAACAGCGATTTTCTTAACGCTTGCTGGGATAACTTTGGCAAGTCTTTCAGCAGAGAATGGACGATATAAGTGAACGATAACTAAACCGACTTTCTCGCCTTTCTTATTTAATTCTTCAACAACTTCTCTAGCGGTTTCTGTTACTGAACCCATGGCGATGATAACTCTTTCGGCATGAGGATCACCAACATAAACAAATGGAGCATATTCTCTACCAGAAAGTCTAGAAGCTTCGGCAAAATATTTTTCAGCAGAAGCAATAACTTCTTCAACTTTAACATTTTGTGCTTCTCTACCTTGGAAGTAGATATCATCATTTTCAGCTCCGCCTCTAGTGACAGCGTGAGTATGTGGATTTAAAGCTCTTGCTCTAAATTCTTCAACTTTTTCCATTGGAAGTAATTTCTTCCATTCTTCTGCGTCGATGAATTCAACGTTTTGGACTTCATGAGAAGTTCTAAATCCATCGAAGAAGTGACAAACTGGATAAGAGGAATCAATAGCGACTAAGTGAGCAACGTTACCTAAATCTGCAATTTCTTGAACAGAAGAAGAAACGATCATTGTGATTCCGGTTTGTCTAATAGCATAAACGTCTTGATGATCTCCAAAGATGGAAAGTGATCTAGTAGCTAAAGCTCTTGCAGAGACGTGTAAGACTGCTGGAAGAAGTTCGCCACACCACTTATAGATGTTTGGAATCATAAGTAATAAACCTTGGGAAGCAGTATATGTAGTTGCTAAAGATCCACCTTGGAGAGCTCCGTGGACTGCACCAGAAGCACCAGCTTCAGATTGCATTTCAACTAATTTTACTGGATGACCAAAGAAATTCTTTTGACCATTTGCTGCAAATACATCAACATTCTCAGCCATTGGAGAAGATGGTGTAATAGGATAAATAGCTGCTACTTCAGTAAAGTTATAGCTAGCCATTGCGGCGGCGGTATTACCGTCGACCGACTTAAATACTTTTTTGATTTCAGCCATATATTTAAAGAAATCTCCTTAACGATATAAGTATAAAAATTTTTGCCTTTTTCTTCAATTAGAAATTAACTAGAAAAAGACCTCTTTTTAGACTTAGTCTAATTAAGGGAAAAATTACTTATGAAATAGGAAGATATTTTCCTAGTAAAAATCCGTTTTCGGAAACAGTAGAATTCATCGAATAATAATGGTCGTAATTTAAACTTAAAAGAAGTAAATCTGCGCTTTGAGGTCCACTATTAGATTTAGTTACAATTACAGAATCATAAGAAGCTAAATCTACTTCAAGTTCTAAATAGCCATTTTTCTTGGTGATAGATTTTCCTGGCCAAGAAGAAAGAGCTTTTCCTGAGATAGAATTCCAAATATAAAGATAATTTGTATTCCAGTTAGATTGAACTTTAATTGTAACTTTATCAGTGCATTTAGTTCCTAATAGAGCTCCGATATCAATTCTTCCATAACCAGTTTGATTAACCGTTGCTATTTTAGAAGAATTGAGTTTTACGCAAGAATTAAACAAATCTGTCTCGAAATTTTGATTAGTATTATTTGGATATTTTTCAAAATAAAGTGCTGCTGCTCCTGCAATTATAGGAGAAGCAAAGGAGGTTCCATTCCATCCTCCATCATAAACTTTATTATCATAGTGGCAACAGCCAAACATTCCATCAGCTGGAGCAAAAACATCGCAGAATTGATATTGTTTTGATGAATTATAGCTGCTTCCCTCCCAAAGTTCTGTAGAAGAATTAGCCGCTAATCCACCAGCTCCGATTACATGAGTTGTTGCTCCAGGGAAAGTATATTCAGTTGGATCATCATATCCACCATTCCCCGCCGCACTACAAACTACAACGCCTTTATTATAAGCATATTGAACTGGGGCTTCGAAAACTGTTCCTAAATCTGAGCCATCATCAACTAAATCTCCAACATAGTTATAGTAAGAACCAATTGAAATTGTAATTACTTTTGCTCCATTATCTGCTGCATATCTAAAAGCTTCACAAATTGATTTAGGTCTAGCATCTGTTTTTAATAGCATCAAAGTAGCTTCTGGAGCAATTCCTGCAACACCTTTTCCATTTACTGCCGCAGCAGCGACTCCAGCGCAGAAAGTTCCATGAGATTCGCCCATGTTGACAACTTTATCAACTCCTACTGAAATAGTTACCTTTTTATTTGTATAAGAAAAACTAGCGCTAAGAGGACTTACTTTGCTTGTTCCATCTTGATAATAGAAATCTTCATGATAAGGATTAAATCCCATATCAATAACAGCGATAGTTACGCCTTTTCCCCTATATTCTTTCCAAGAAGAATAGATATCACCGATGTGATTTAAATAATATTGTTTAGCAATATAAGGTTCGTCTAGTGGATTAAGAAGATCTTCTTTTTCTTCAGAAGAACTTTCTATAACTTCACTTGAAATAATAGATTCAGAACTTACGGATTCTTCACTTGAAATCTCTGAAGATGATTCAGAAGAAATTTCAGAAGAAATCTCAGAACTTTCTGTTTTAGATTCGCTAGAAAGCTTGCTTGATTCTTCGCTACTTTCTATATCCGAGCTTTCTTCAAGAGAAGATAATTCACTTTCTTTATAGCTCTCAATCTTAGATTCACTGCTTTCTACAATAGATTCACTTGATTCTTCCACAGAAGAAATCATTGAGCTAGAAACACTTTCTTCACTAGAAATAGAAGAAGATTCGCTGGAGATTTGCGGAGATTTTGAACTAGAAGTCGTTTTTGAAGAATTTCCACAAGAAGCGAGGAATAACGCAGTTAATCCTAGAAGAAGAAACTTTTTCATATATTATTCAGAACTCCTTAAAGCAATTACGGGATCTTGACTTGATGCTCTTAATGATGGAATAAGTCCACTAATAATGCTTAATCCAGCCGAGATAGCAATCATTATAATAGCTGTAACTATTGTTAAGTTAGCGATTCCACTAATTCCGAATACACCAAACATAACCGCATTAAATATAACTTGGAATAAATATGTCATTAAAATACCAAATACACCTGAGAAAAGTCCTGTCATGAATGTTTCAGCAATAAATAACCTTGAAACATCCATCTTTCGTCCACCAACAGAACGTATAATTCCGATTTCCTTTATTCTTTCTACAACTGAAATATAAGTGATAACCGCAATCATGAAGCAACTAACTACTAAAGCAAGTGAAGTAAATGCAACTAAAGAAGTCGTAATTGCTGTAATTAACGTATCTATTACGACGACAATTAACTGTAATGTATCAACATAGCTTAACTCTTTTCTCATTTGACGTGTTGTATCTATTTGTTGAGGAGTCCCTTTAAATAGAGTAATTACGTCATCGCTATTCCATCTATCTAAATAAGAAGTGATTCTATCTTTATCTCCAAAAGATTTTGGATAAATAGAAACGCCATATGGATAATCTCCAAATTCATATGTGGTTTTTGTTTCAGAATTCTCTTCTTTAACAATTTCAATTATTTTTCTTCCACATAAACTTCTTAGATGTACTTTATCAGTTTCAAAATAATTTAATCCGCCGGTAAATGCAGAGAATAAATCCGCGATTGAGTTAGAAAGGTCACCATTTAAAGAAACAGCGTACCCGTCTGTGCGTTTTTGAATTGGTTCGGAAGAATAATCCCAGTAATCAAATGTTACATAAGCATTAAATTGAGAAACTTGTTCATCTGGGCTTCCAATATATTTTTGGAATGCCTTAGTTACTTGAGCATTATCTAAATTAGAATCATTAATGTATCTTCTTCCAAAAGATGGAGTGTAATAAACTCCAGTATTTAAAGATCCAAACCTTCTATTCTTTTTAAGTCTTAAAACTCCAGCGATTTCTAAAGTCTTTCCACCATAATTCTCAGGATTTTGAATCATATCTGCAGGAAGTTCAGCTTTATATGCATAGCCTTTCTTTTGTTGAGTTTCTAAATTTACTATGCCAATTGCACCGCTTGTTTTATCGTCTTTTACATCGTAAATAGTTACAGCATTGCTTGCAGCATTCTTTAAATTTAATTTAATTGATAGCTTTGCATCTTTGTCGTAAGCAAACCATTCATCATAAACTAATACTTTTTTATCAGTCCAAGAAGCTGGTTTGGAGCTTGCTGGATCTCTAACAAAAGTAGAGGCTTGATAAGAAAGTCCTCCTCCAGCCATTGAAACAATAGTTCCATTAATTGTGTCTGTGTCCTCATCATAAGTTAAAGAGAATAATCTACTTCCAGTTGTATCAATTACAAAAACTGAAACAACTTCTTTAACTTGGGCAACTTCCACTGGAGTTTGACTATAAATAGAACTTTGTGGGAAATATAAATATTTTCTGCCTAAAACTTCTTCAAGAGGAAAGTCTCTTCTATAAGGACATTCTTTATCTAATTTTTCGATAATTGCTTTTCTTTCAGCTTCAGAAATATCAGAAGGAATTTGATTTATTTTGATTGCTCTTTTTGCAATATTGATAAATTCATCATGATCGTAAATTCCCATTTGAGCTAAAACAAAATCAGTTAAAGTTGTATTTTCATCAACAACTAAATAAATAGCATCCTTAGTTAAATCTAATTTATCTTCTCCGATAAAGTCATATTGATCTCTAATATAATCTCCATATATTGGGAATTCGTGCATAAAATCAGTGAATAAATTGACGTATTGTGCATATTTGCCAAATCCTGGGATTTTAGAAAGTTCTGCAATATATCTTTGAGTTAAGCCATTTAATGAAATAGTTTCATAGTGAGGCGGCACTCCTTCCTGTTTAGGATCGCTATTCCATCTTCCAAACACATTATTTGTAACATCAATTCCATAATTTAAGTGGGATGCATAAGCTGAATTTTCAGGAAGATTAGCTAAATAATCTAATAACCAATCATTAATTTCATTGGTTTTAGCTTTGGTCATATCACTATATGTTTTCATTAAATAGTCAATCATAGAGTCCATACCAATCTTTGGATTCTTTGGATCAAATTGGAAAGCTTCTTTAGCTTTAGAAGCTGTTAATCCGTTTAAAAGAGATGTGATATCAACGCTTTTTTCTTCAATTTTTATTGGATAAGAGGAAAGCATGTCGTTTTCCATTCCACCAATATAATCTCTAACTCCTTGAGAAACTGCTAAAACTGCACTTACGCCAATAATTCCAATTGAGCCAGCAATGGTAACCAAAATTGTTCTTTTTAATTTAGATCTTAAATTTGATAAAGAAAGTCCAGTTGCAGTAAAGAAAGACATGGAAGTTCTCTTTTTTCTTCCTTTAGAAATTTGTGCTTTTCTTTCATGAGCAGCATTTCTTTCTGCTTCAGTTTCTCCGTTATAAGGATTAGAGTCAGAAGTAATTAAGCCGTCTTTCATTGTGATGATTCTAGTAGCATATTTCTCGGCTAAATCAGGGTTATGAGTAACCATGATAACGAGTCTATCTTTAGCGACTTCTTTTAATAGATCCATAATTTGGATACTTGTTTCGCTATCTAGAGCTCCTGTAGGCTCATCAGCCATGACAATTTCAGGATTATTTACTAAAGCTCTAGCTATAGCGACTCTTTGCATTTGTCCGCCAGAAAGTTGATTAGGTTTTTTCTTTCCTAATCCTCCTAGCCCAACCATTTCTAAAGCAGCTAACGCTCTTTCTTTTCTTTCTTTTTTACTTACACCAGAAATAGTTAAAGCAAGCTCAACGTTCTTTGCTATATTTTGGTGCATGATTAAGTTATAAGATTGGAAAACAAAACCAATTGAATGGTTTCTATATGTGTCCCAATCTCTGTCTTTATAAGTCGCAGTAGATTTACCTTCGATTATTAAATCTCCGCTTGTATATCTATCTAATCCTCCAGTAATGTTTAAAAGAGTTGTTTTTCCGCAGCCAGATTGTCCTAAAATAGCGACCATCTCGTTACGTCTAAAGTTGATCGAAACACCTTTTAAAGCGTGGGTAACGTTATTCCCACTCACATAATCTTTTACAATATTAACTAGTTTTAGCATTTATTCACCCCCATAGGTTCAAAATCCTGTTTAAGTATACTATAAAAATCTTTTCTAAAAAGATTTAATGCTTAAAAAGTTTAGTTGATCAACCAATCTATAATCTCAGATATTAACTAGTTTTAAAATAATCATTAAATTATCGCGTTAGTATAATTAAACTATAGCTATGAAAAATATCATTTTTGTTTGTCACGGGAATATTTGTAGAAGCCCTGCTGCTGAATTTGTCATGAAAAGTCTAACTGATAAATTCTCCGTTATTTCTCGGGCAACTTCGTATGAAGAAATCGGAAATGACATATATCCCCCAATGAAAAGAGCCTTAAATTACGCTAATATTCCTTTTTCTAGACACTCTGCTTCTAGAATAACTAAGGAAGACCATGACTGGGCAGATATTATCTTTTATATGGATGAAGAAAATGAATATTCTTTAAGATGGATGTTTCCTTCTTCAATTAAGATTTTTCCAATTTTCGCATATACGTCTGGCCTATTTTCCATTGAAGACCCTTGGTACACAGGCAGATATGAAAAAGTCCTTAACCAGATTACTAGATGTGTTAAGGACATAATTTCTAATTTAAATTAATTAAATTATTTAAAGTTTTTTGAAATAAGGAAGGTAATTAGAGAACCTACTAGAAGTAATAGACCAAGAGCATATAGGGTCAATTGATTTAATCTATATCCTTTATAGTCTTCAGTTGATTTATCTTCAAAAACTGTATGAGTCTTTCTAACGTTTTTTGTGTCTCTATGAAAACTTCTAAATAGACCAAATACTAAAGTAAAGCAGCCTGCAATAACTAATATTGATTCTAAATAAACAAAGTTTTCGTAATGAATAGAAAGAACTACACCTAAAGATAAAGGAACTATTACTGCAATAGCTGCATAAATAATTAGCCAGACATGTTCTCTTAATTTTTCTTTCATTTCTTAGCTTTTTGCTCTTCTAAAATCTTAGTTTTAAGTTCATCGTTAACTAAAACTAAATGTTTAGGATAAAGTTCTTCAAACCAACATTCATCATATTTAAGATTGCCTTGTTCGTAGCGAATCTTCTTTCTTTCCTTCTTAGTTTTTGGATCTGGTTGAGGAATTGCTGTTAAAAGAGACTTTGTATATGGATGGAGAGGATGAGAATAAATATCTTCTGCGATACCCATTTCAACGATATGTCCATTATGCATAACAGCGATTCTATCAGAAATATATCTAATAATAGAAAGATCGTGAGCAATAAAGATATATGTTAATTGTTGTTCATTTTGAAGTTTCTTTAATAAATTTAAGACTTGAGCTCTAATAGAAACATCAAGAGCAGAGATAGGTTCATCAGCTAAAACTAATTGTGGTTCGATAACTAAAGCTCTAGCAATACCAATTCTTTGTCTTTGTCCACCAGAGAATTCGTGAGGATATCTAGAAAGATGTTCTGGAAGAAGTCCAACTTCCCCTAACATATTGACGACTTTCTCGATTCTTTCAGCTTTTGTCTTAAATAAATGGAAGTTATATAAACCTTCAGAAACGATATAGTCTACGTTAGCCCTTTCATTTAATGAAGCAGCTGGATCTTGGAAAATCATTTGAATATCTTTTTTAATTCTATGGCTTTCTTTCTTAGGAAGTCCGCTAGAAATAAGCTTACCTTTATAGTAAATAGCGCCTTTTTTAAGCTTGTTAATACCTAAAATAGCTCTAGAAATGGTAGTTTTACCTGAACCAGATTCCCCTACTAAACCGAATGTTTCTCCTTCATAAACGTTAAATGTAGCGTTGTTTACAGCTTTAACTACTTGTCTACCGTTTTTGAAGTGGACATCAGCATCAACTACAGAAAGAAGAACTTCTCTATCATCTTTATCTCTAGTTGGCCAATATTTAATCATCTTAGATTTTCTATCTAAGGTATATTTATCAAATTCACAAGGACCATTAAAAACTAATTTCTTTTCTTCTTCATTAAGTTTAGAAACAACTAATTTCTTAAAAGCTCCGGAAGGTTTAATTGATTGATTAACTCCATTAAAGAAGAGAGCTCCTCTAGGTTTATAAGAGTGGGAGAAAATAGCACTTAAACAAGTTAATTCATCTTTGCTGAAAGAGAATGATTCATCTTTATATTCAGCATTTAAATTCTCTTTAAAGAGGTATTTCCCATGACGTCCAATAACGTTAAAATCAACGAATTTGACGGTGAAACCCGCTTCTTTTTGGTAAGATTCATCTTTCTTAGGAACTTTATAGATGTTTCCTGGATAATATTTATCGTAGTAAGAAGAAAGATTAAGAAGTTCATCTCTATCATCAATTGTGAAGTTCTTTGTAATTAAAGAGAAGTCTTTTAAGTCAGAAATATAGATGTTAAGAAGTCTTTCAACTTTGCTCTTTCTATATTCTCTATTTTCTTTATTCTTATCTCCTGTCATTAACATACCATCCATGTAAAGGATGCCGCTAACTCCAGGATGAGAGAAATATAAAGCTTTAATGATTTCTAATTTATCAACGAATTCTTTTTCTCTTAAATCAAATTTTGTATCTAAATAAACGTCGAATGTGCTATATTGCGGATTAATTCCTTCTCCAGCAGCATTGATAACTGAGATAACAATTTCTCTCTTATTTTTATCTCTCATTGGATAGAATAGAGGGAATTTGTTAACTGGATTTAGCGTTGCTTTATCCATTAAGAAAGGAACTTGTTCAACACAGAAATTCTTCTTGATGAAGGTTTTTTCTAAATATAATTTGAATTTAAGATTTAGCGTATCTTTAAGAAGGGTTCCTTTATAATAGAAGCCTTGAACTAATTTATCTGTAGATAAAAGTGAGAAAATAGTATCAACTTTAACTAGGTCTTCTTTATTATTTAAATCGAATAAATCTCCTTTAAAAACATTGAAGTTATAAGGACCTTCTTTACTTCCTTCAGGATTTCTCTTGTCTGAGATAGTTGCTCTAGCTGCGCTAAACATAACTTCTTCCCCATCCATTGTTTTAGTTGGATAGAATGGGAGTCTTTTTTCTTTAGGCATGAAATACTTCTCTAAAATCTCAGCATCTTCTAGATGGAAATAAGAATTAAGGAAGCTCTTAAGAAGAAGATGATATTTTTGATATCTCATCTTCATGGTGTAATATTTACCTTTGAAGTAAACTCCACCTAAAACTAGATAATCTGGAGATAAAAGAGCATCAATAAATTTAATTTTTGTTTGAGCTAATTCATCTTTTGGATCAAATCTATCTTGTTCAAGAATGTCAAATGTAGCAGTTTCTTCGTCTAATTTCTTACCTTTTCTATCTGCAATATAAGCATCAACGAAGCTTAAAATTGTTCTCTTTCCTAAGAAAGTTAATGTTGGGTAAATAACTGGGAAACCATGGGTTTTCTTCTTTACATATTTAAAGACTTTCTCTTTATCAGCAGTTGAATATTCCCCAATATTTGCAGGGCCAATAACAAATTTTCTATCTTTCTTTTTCATTATTTACCCTCCTTATGAGCATAAATTTTTCTTACACGCTCACTAATTTCGCCAATAATTGCAGGTCTTTCAATCTTTGGAGCACGTGGATCGCATAACCAAGATTTAACATAGTGAGTTTCACTTACTTTAAATAAAGGTGGTTCCTTAACAAAGTCAATTTCAAGAGCGTAAGGATTTCTAGGAGCAAATGCATCACCTTTAATATCTTTAAATAATGATGGCGGAGTTCCTGTAATTGAGTAAAGAGTTTCTCCTTTTTCTCCAAGTTGAGGTAAGGAAGAAAGTAATGACCAAGTATAAGGATGTCCTGGATCATAATAAATATCGTTAACTGTACCAAATTCTACGAATTGTCCAGCATACATAACAGCAACTCTATCAGCAACTTCAGCAACTACACCTAAGTCGTGAGTAATGAAGATAACTGTAAAACCAAATTCTTCTTTTAATTCATTAATTAAATCAAGAATTTGAGCTTGAATTGTAACGTCAAGAGCTGTTGTAGGTTCATCACAAATTAAGATATCTGGAGCACAAGCTAAAGCTATAGCAATAACTACTCTTTGTCTCATACCGCCTGAATATTGGAATGGATAATCATTAAATCTATTTTCTGCATCCTTAATTCCAACTTTTGTAAGAAGTCTAATAGCTTCTTTTTTAGCATTGGCTTTAGATAATTTACGATGTTTTCTGATAACTTCGACAATTTGACTTCCAATATGAAGTAAAGGATTAAGAGAAGTCATAGGATCTTGGAAGATTGTGGCGATTCTCTTTCCTCTAATTTCAAGCCAATCTCTATTGGTTTTGAATTTAGCTAAATCGACTCCAGCATACATGATACTTCCGCCAGATACACGTCCATTTTCTTCAAGCATACCAGTTAAAGTCTTAGTAAATACGGATTTTCCTGAACCAGATTCACCGACGATAGCGATTGTTTCTCCTTTATAAATATCTAGAGAAATCTTTCTAATTGCGGTTAAAATTCTATTTCTAACGGAGAATTGAACTTGTAAATCCTTAACAGAAACAATTGGTTCTCCTTTTTTAACTGTGCTAGGTTCATTTAATACAAATGAAGTTGTTTCAAATATATTCTTGTTACAAATTAAACATAAGATTCCAGCAGGAATATTTCCGTCAATAATGTTTAAAATAGCAAGAAGTCTTAAATCTTTCTTTTCGTCAGCTTTTTCAAATTTAATTTTTAATAAATAAGAAAGAATGATGTTGAGGAATAAAACTGCGGTTAAAACAAAGAATAATACGCATAATCCTCTATACCAATTAAATCTAGCTACATCATAAACTCCATATGTAGCTTCAGCGTCTTTAAGAATAGTTTGGGCTTGAACTAAAGTGATTAAAGCTAGACATAAACAGATTAGGTCTACAATAATCATTAAAGCAAACCAGACTTTTAATAATATTAGTATCGATCTTTTCATAACTCTTCTCTCCCTTATTACCTATGTTTTCTAGGATCTAGAGCATCGGAAAGAGCTAGACCGAATAAATAGAATGTGAAAATGACAAACGCAAGAACTAGAGCTGGAGCAAGAAGTTCCCATGGATAGTCAATGAACTTTGTTCTTCCTAAATCAAGTAAAACACCGATAGAAATCTCAGTTTTTGGTAAACCAACACCGAAGAACGACATGGAGACTTCACTTGAAATCATCGCTGGAAGAAGTAAGGAGAATTCAGTGATAATAACAGCTAATACATAAGGAAGAAGATTCTTGATCATAATTCTGAATGTAGGAGTTCCTAATGTAATAGATGCAACGTTATATTCTCTATTTGTGATGATAATTGTTAAGTTTCTGACAAATAAAGCAACACCGATCCAACCAGTCAAACATAAAGCGACAACTAATCTTGTCTCTGGGCTTAAATCTGGGAAAGCATTGGAGAATACGAATGCTAAAAGCATGTAAAGAAGTAATGAAGGAATATTACTAAATAAGTTATAAACTTCGATCATTACTGGGTCTATCTTACGCTTATATCCCCATAATAGACCAACTAGCGTACCAACTACAACGTTGATAACAGAAGAAATAAGGGCTAAACCTAAAGATTTAGACAAACCTTTAAAACACATGAAGAACAAATCTCTACCTACAGCATCGGTTCCCCAGAAATGTTGTAATGATGGAGGTAAATTCTTAATTTCTAGATGATACGAATAAACACCATCTGGAGCTAAGAAAGGAACAATAATCATCGATAAAATCATTACTGCTAAGCAGAAAATAGCGATTTTAGCGGATGGTTTTTTGATAAAGACTCTAAGAACACTTCTCCAATATGAATAAGGCTCAGCGGCTAGTCGTTCACTTTCTTTTTCATTTAATGCAACTCTTTTAAAGAGTTTATCTTCTTCTTCCTTAGTTAGTGCAGGAGCATCATCAATAAGGAATTCATTTTCTTTAACAATTTCCATTATTCTTCCCTCCTTAATCGCTTGTTAACTTAATTCTTGGATCAAATGCAATCGTAATTAAGTCACCTAACAAGAATGATAACATTGATAAAAGTGCGTAAATCGTGGTTAAACCTTGGACAAGTTGAACATCAGGAGATGATCCTTGAAGTCCGTTAATAAGTAAGACACCTGTTCCAGGAATGTTCCAGATATATTCAATATAGTAAGAACCAACGATTGCGCCAATAAATGTAGCTGGAAGACCTCTAATTAGAGGAACTACAGCATTTCTAAAGACGTGCTTATACATAATTGTGTTTTCGCTAAGTCCTTTACTTCTAGCAAATTTAACGTAATCTGAAGAAAGTTCGTCAACCATGTATCTTCTAACCCAGATAGCTACGCCCGGGATAGAAAGGAAGGTTACACAGAATATTGGCGGGAATAGCGTCCACCATCTTCCTTCTTCATAGAAGAATCCGAAATTTCCCCAATAGAACGGGCCATCCGCTCGTCCCATCAGCGAGTTCATAAGCAGGTAGAATACTAATCCAGGGATTGCCCAGTTAAGAACGATAAAGATATTACCAATCTTATCCACTATTCCTCCTGGTTTTTTCGCCATCGCTATACCAAGTGGTATTGAGAATAAATACGTCAGCGCGGTACAAACAATAGAAATAGTGAAGGAAATTCCCATCTTAGAGATTAATAAATCAGTAACAAATTGATGATATTGATTAGATTTTCCTAAATAAATAAGGAATTCCTTTGTTTCTAAAACTTGAGTATAACTTGCGTTATATTTAATAGGAATAGACTTTGGAATTGGCAAAATATAGTAAATATATTGGAAAATTGATTGGAAAACTGAAATATCGTTTCCGTTTAAATCTTTTCTGCCAGCTTCAAATAATGATTTATTTTTATAGTTTTCTGCTGCATATCTACCTGTTTTTCTCATGATGTCATTATATTCTTTAACATCATAAAACTTTGTATCAGGTAAAAGTCTAATAAGAGCGGTTACTAAAGCAATAATAAGAACAAGAGTTAATAAAGAGGTTAAAATACGTTTTACTACGTAAAGAAAAGTAGGATTCGTTATTGCTTCAAAAAATCTTTGCAAAAATCTGCCAAATTTCGTCTCTTTCTTTTTTACTGTTGCTTCCATAATTATTAACCTTTTTATTAATTCTTTTTATTTAAATAAGAATGTATAAGGCAAGAGAGTAATCTCCCCTGCCTTATCCAAAATAGTTTTTAGTTTAATTTGAGAATCTAATTAGAAACCAAATTGTTCGACCATATCGCCACCAACGATCATTGTGTGTAAGAATGTATTTGGATCGGCGTAGTCTGGTCCCCAACCACTCCATAAGGAGAAGTCATAGTTATTGGAGATTGAACCCCAATCTGTATCTTGATCATCAGTTGCTGGGATGTTGATGTTAATCTTAACAATTCCTTCACCTGATTCATCAATAGTCTTATACATTGCTTGGTAGTAAGCATTGAATTCAGGATTCATATCACCGATAACGTCAATCTTGATTGGGAAATCGCTTTCCTTTAATCCAGAGTTAGCAATTAATTCAGCTTTAGCTGCTTTGAAGAAAGCATTAGCTTTAGCTTTATTGTAAACTGGGTCACCATTGTTAAGGATACCTGTTAAGGAAACACCAGTTGTACCTTGCTTTCTGTTGTAGACTTCGTCTACATAGTCACAGTAATCTTTTCCACCAGCGGAAACGAGTTCTCTGTTGGTGTAACCTCTCATACAGTAGTTGTATGGTTCATCTGGTTGATAGTACTTTAACATTTCTTCAGCTTTCATTCCGTATAAGAATCCTAATCTGAAGTTCTTGCTAAGTAAGGCTTTAGCAGTTGCTAAGGCTTCAACGTTATCTTTTCTGAATGATGCATCATTGTATTCCCATTTGGAACGGTTGAAGTTCATATATCCGATATATGTAGTTGTTCCGTAGGAAGTTGTAGCATTACAAGATGGGTGAGCTGGGTTCTTTTGTGTTCCAGTTCCTGCTTCACCTTTAACGTATCTTGCCCAACCAGTTGGGTCGGCAGAATTAACTGTGAAGGAGTCGACTTTACCAGATTCGTACCATTCTCTTGTTGTGGATGGTCCGGCTGTTCCTGGGACGAATGTACGTGTGACTTTGTCAACGTAAACGTGATCTTTATCCCAGTATTTGTCATTCTTTGTGTATTCCATTACAGAACCTTGTTCATGTTTTGTAATTCTGAATGCACCGTTAACGAGTAAATTGTTAACTGTCTTACCGAAGTTGGATCCTTCAGATTCAAGGAATGCTTCATTAACTGGTAAGAATGGAGAATATGTTAATGCAGTGATGAAGTATGGAGCTGGTTCAACAATTGTATAAGCAACAATGTTATCAGCTTCTGCTTTAACTCCGACTGTATCGAAGTCAAGATGTGGTTCTTCTTTTTGAGATTCAGCATAATATGCTGCAGAACCTTTGATGAATCCGGTGACAATACCAGCGGTATTGGAACCATTTCTTGCATCGAGAACATATTTAAGACCTGCGACGAAGTCTTGTGCTTTAACTGGAGCAACATCACTTCCGTCAGAGTTCTTAACCCATTTGATTCCATCTCTTAAGTGGAATTTCCAGGTTTCTGTTCCGTCTTCATTATCGATAACTTGGTACTTATCAGCTAAAGAACCAACGATGTTACCGTATTTATCATTTTCAACAAGTCCATCGACCATGTTGCAGTAATGATAAGAGTTATAAGTCCAGGAGTTGGTGAGGTAGTTTAAGAAAGCCTTATCTGGATCTTTGGTATAGGTTGTTTTGAATTCACTCTTTGTGTCAAACTTAATTCCTGCATAGGTGTATTTGTTTTCTGCATCTAATGCTGGGTTAGAATGAGCGTTAGTAAGTGGGACCCAACCTTCATCATCTGGGACGACAGAAACGTCCACTTCTTTACCTCTTTCATATTCTGCGTCAATAGCAGCTCTTTGTTCCTTTGAGATGGCGTTTGGCGTAACGACAACGTTCTTGAATTTGTCAGCGGTTAAACCATAGGAAGCTTTACCTGCTTGTCTAGCAACTGTTTTTGCAACAGTGGCAGCGACACCGTTTCTTCCTTGCCATGGAGCAATGATTGCTTCTTCGAAGATTAAACTGTATTCAGCTTCAGCGAATTTTTCGAATCTTTCAACAGTCTTTGTAGGATCTGTAATCTTGGCACCTTCTTCATATTTTCTAGTATAGGCACCGAGAACTCTTTCTTCTAAGGCCTTTACAGACATTTCTAATGCAGCAGCATTACTTGCGTAAGTAACGGCTTTGGCTTTCTTTTGGCATCCGGTTAAAGATGTTAAAGCGATTAAACCAATAGAAGAAATACCTAAAATTAATTTAGTTTTCATTTTTTTCCTCCTTTTACCAAATAGAGAGGGAATTAATTTAAATAGAAGCTGATGTCTTACTAAATTCTCTTCCCGTAAAACAAAATAGTATTTGGTATTTGCATAACATATTAGAGATTTAAAATAAGTCAAGATAATTTATGAAAATTGTTGAAAAATACTCAATGAAAACGCTTTCATTGACAGTTTTTAGCCATTTATATATTAATATATAAGGATTAAGACGAGTTTTGGTTTGAAACTAGAAATCAGACTTTAAAGTAAAGTCTCCAGGTTTAATTTTCCCTAATTTTCTTAATATGAAATCAAATATAAATGTTAATAAGATTGGGGCAAGGATAGCAAAACCAAAGATTTCTAAAATTACAATCCAATTGTAATTAGTTGCAACCATGAAGTTTAGCGGACCAACAAATCCACTAGTTCCCATTCCGGCTCCAACACTTAGCGTAGAAACTAAATTATTAGCTTGATAATAAGCAGCATTTTCTAGAGGAAGAAGCATAGCAAAAGGCCCCATAATGGCACTAGTTATAATAGTTGGTAGCCAAATAAATGGATTTTTGATGATATTTTTAAATTGCAGCATCGAAGTTCCTAGCCCTATCGCTAAAACTGGCCCAGCTTTATTATCTCGTACACTCTGAATTGCAAAGCCAACCATTTGGGTACAGCATCCGATTAAAGCAGCGGCTGCAGCTAGTGGCGTATTTCCTATATTTATTGCAACACAAATTGCAACTGAAGAAATCGGAGCAGTTAACGCCATTCCGGTTAAAACAGAAATCAATATGCACATGACAAATGGAATTGTATCCATGCTCTTTTCTATTAACCAGCCGATGAATGTAGTTATGTAATGAACCCATTCAGCAAGTAAACAAGAATATGTAATTGCGATTAAAATTCCTACAAGTGGAATCAAAATCAAGTCCACGGGTGTCTTCTTTTTCATTATCGCGCCTAAAAGAAGGACACATAAAACAGCTGAGATATAACAAGAAAGTGGATCCCCTATTTGAGAAACTTGGAATTGTTTTGCTCCACTAATTCCACTTTCTGCTAACCAAATAAACGCATAATTACCAATAAATCCTGCTGTAGTTGTAGTTACAGCAACGATTCCAGTCTTTTTTAAAGAAAGCGCGACGCCTAAACCAATTCCAGCTCCCATAAGACCTTGAATTGCTTTAGACCAAGTAGAAACGAATTCTAATCCAGGAATTCTTGCAAATAAATCAAAAATAACTCCAATTATTAGAGTTCCAAATAGACCAATAGCCATGCCATTAGTCGTTGTCATGAAGAATTGCTTGATTCCTCTACTTTTTTTAACAGGTTTAGTTTCTTCTACTTGCTTAACATTTTCTTCCATGGCGAATATTTTATACTCTTTTAAATATTTTAAAAACATAACTATTTTAGGAAAAAGAGCCTAAAACGAAAATAAAGCATTCTATTAAATAATTTGTTAAAATATCTGTTGGAGAAAAATATGAGCGAAGTTGAAAAAATAGTTAATTGGATTAGATCATATTTTGATGAAAACGGAAAAAATTGTAATGCAATAGTTGGCATTAGCGGGGGAACAGATTCTTCTGTAGTTGCTGCTTTATTAGTAAAAGCGCTCGGAAAAGAAAGGGTTATTGGCGTTTTAATGCCTTGTAACTCTCAACACGATATAGATGTTTCTTACGCGTTAGTTAAACATTTAGACATAAAATATTTTGAAATAAATATAGGAAAAACATATAGAGATTTAACTGAAGAATTTATAAAAGTCACTAATCAAGATCCAGTTCTAGTTGATGCTTATAAATCTAATACTCCCGCTAGACTTAGGATGACTACAGTATATGGAATTAGTGCTCTATATAACGGAAGAGTTGCTAATACATGCAATTTGAGCGAGGATTATGTAGGTTATTCAACTAAATTTGGAGATGCTGCTGGAGATTTCTCCCCTATTTCTTCTTATACAAAAACTGAAGTTAGAGAATTAGGAAAAGAACTAGGCCTCCCTTCAATATTTGTAGATAAAGTTCCAGAAGATGGGATGAGCGGGAAATCCGATGAAGAAAAATTAGGGTTTACATATGAAGTTTTAGATAGATATATTCGTACAGGAGAAATTGACGATCTAGAAATCAAAAAGAGAATCGATCATCTTCACTCAATAAATCTACATAAACTTCTTCCAATGCCAAGTTATAAAAAAGAGAAATAAATTATGAAACTTAAACCAATTATCACTTCACTATTAGACACAGATCTATATAAATTCAATATGGATCAAGTTATTTTCCATAAACATACAGACTTAGTTGGAAAATATATTTTTAAATGTAGAAATGAAAATATAAAGTTCACGAAAGAAATGCTAGAAGAAATAAATGAACAAATTGATCATCTCTGCACTCTTTCTTTTTCTAAAGAAGAATTAGATTACCTTAGATCAATTAGATTTATTAAAGAAGACTACATTCAATTTCTTAGACTTTATAGACCAATTAGAGACTATGTAACTACTTCTTTAAAAGATAATGGGGAACTTTCTTTAATTATTGAAGGTCCTCTATTCTCCGCTATGCAATTTGAAATCTACCTTCTAGAAATCATAAATGAAGTATATTTTGCTTTTGAATATGATTATGAAGAACTAGTTAAATCAGCAAGAAAGAAATTAGATCAGAAAATTAAAGACTTTAATGAAGGAAAATATACATTTAAGTTCGCTGAATTTGGTTCTAGAAGAAGACTTTCAAAACAGTGGCAAGATGAAGTAGTTAGACGCTTTAAAGAAGAAACTTCTAATCAAGTAGGCACTTCTAACGTCTATTTAGCAATGAAATATAAGCTTCTTCCTATAGGTACTTATGCTCATGAATACGTTCAAATGTATCAAGGAATCGATAAAATCCCTCTCGCTTTCACTAATTATTATGCGATGAAAGATTGGTATGATGAATATAGAGGAGATAATGGAACAGCGTTAACTGACACCATCACTACCGATTTATTCTTACTAGATTTTGATAGATCCATGGTAAATAACTATTCAGGAGTTAGACATGATTCAGGAGATCCTTTCTCTTGGGGAGATAAAATCATAAATCACTATAAGAAATTTGATATTTACTATAAAAATAAAACTCTTTTGTTTAGCGATTCCCTTAATTTTGATAAAGCTCAAAAGATATATGACTACTTTAAAGATCAAATTAACGTAGCTTTTGGAATTGGAACTTATGTTTCTAATGATACAGAAGTAGAACCGCTTAATATTGTAATTAAGCTTCAATATGTAAATGGTCGCCCTGTCGCTAAACTTAGTGATGGACTAGGAAAAGAAATGTGCGAAGATCCTGAATTCCTTGATTATCTAAAAGCTAGCGTAGACTTTAGACTTAAAAGAGAAAAGAAATAATGAATGGACTTATCTTAGGAAGATTCCAAGTATTTCATAAAGGACATGAATCTCTAGTAAATCAAGCTCTTTCAGTTTGTGATAAAGTTTTAATTTTAGTTGGTTCAAGCGATAAATCTAATACGAAAGATAATCCTTTTACCTACGAAACTAGAGAAAAATTAATTAAAGAAATCTTCCAAGATAAAGTTATAGTTGCTCCTCTTCCTGATCTAGGAGTAGGAGACGTCAATGCTTGGGGAGATTATGTATTAGAAAACGCTAAGAAATATATTGACTCAATAGATATCATTTTCTTAGGAAAAGAACCTAAGCATGAATTATGGTATAGCGAAGAAATACGTAAGAATACACGCTTTATTTCTCTAGATAGAGCAGATATTCCTGTCTCTTCTACTCTAGTTAGAGAAGCCATTTTAAATAACGATAAAGAATTTTTCTTTAAATATACAAACCCTAAAATTCATAAATATTTTGAAGAACTTAAAGAAGAACTAAAAAGAGTTCAATGATTAAATAGTTTTAGCGATACTAATTACATATTCTTTATTATTGAGTGTTGTATCTATTTCTTAAAGAAAACTACATTTGGGGGCAAATGTAAATATATGACAATATCCTATAAATAAGAAACTTGTTTGTGAAATATGTCACTAAGAAGTTTATGAATTTAGGTAAATAAAAACTCCGATAGATAGCTTTCACCGGAGAAAATTTCTGCTGGAAATAAACTATAGAAATGATACAAATGCAACACTTCCTCTTCTAAAATGCAACACTTCAGAAACTTTTGCAACAAAAACTAGTAAATGCAACACCTGTTTATAACCAGTTTTTTATAAAGAAAATCCGCTAAATCAAGAACGACCCAATAAACA
>JAXFZD010000006.1:0-105407 GCA_034185265.1 Bacilli bacterium
ATCCGATATGGACAATTTAAAAACAAATTTAATAAAATCTAAGTTCTAAAAAGCAAACGCCGAATAATTAATAAAATTAAATAGAAAGATAATAATTTTTCAAAAAAGGAATTTGGGTAACTACCCACATCCAATAATATTGTGAATTATCAAAAAGACAATAGTACAAATTGTTCATCCATCTTTCACAATCATAAATGGCGGTTTTCTGAATTCTGTTCACTTCAAATTTTTGTGCGTTAATAAAGTCAGTAATCATATCATTTGAAACTTTGTCCCAAACGTTTTTAAATAAAATCTTTCCATTATCCAAATCATTATAGAGCCTAAATCCCCATGTTTCTCCAAACCACGTCGATTTAAATGAACTAGAATAAGTTGACTCAAATGGATTTAATATATATGTTCCCATATAAGGCAGAGCATATGCACACGAGTCATAATCCCAATTCGGACCAAATTTTAATAATCCTGAATTAGATCTATACATCTTAAATGATTTTTGACTATGGTCGCTTTCATCAAAAGTTTGATCAACTACTGCATATTCTGCTAAAGACTCAACGTCAACTTTTAACTGGAGATTTGAAAATTCACTAAAATCTTGGGAATATGCAACAAATTGATTACAAATATCTGTCATATAATCCTTTAAATTATTAAAGAATAATTGAAATTCTTCTTCGTGATCATCAATATCACCACTCTCTAATTCTTCTTCAAAATCTTCTTTTTCAGGATACTTTAAAGCAAATACATATTGAGATGGGCTATAGTTTTCCATATCAACTCTAAAATAAGTAACTCCTTCCACTTCAGTAGAATCTTGAGCTGTAGATAAATCACGTTCTATGTAAAAATTAATTTCGTCAAAACTTTTTTCCCAAATCTTTTCTTGTTCAATATTTAATCTTCCTTCTTTTGCATCAATATGTTCACAGAATTCATATAAACCTATGTTCTCTCCGTTCAAAATTACGTTGACATGCATTGGATCTACACAGAAAGAATCTTCACCTTTGATCATTTTGGCAAATTTTAAAGCAGTATAATTATGCATCTTGGATCCATCCATATAATCCGCTAATAAAACCCAATTTTTAGCTTTTTCATAGCCAAATAAAGAGTTTTTCTTATTTAATTTGATTCTGTAAGGCTTCTTTGGGCAATTTGCAGTTGAATTACCTCTAACTTTTATTTGAGCTTTTAATCCGCTCACATCCTTTTCTGCCCCAACTGTAGATACATCACAGTCAACATATGTGGTTCTTGAAGTTACAGATTGAGCATTCTTCGTATTAATGACAATTTGAGGAATATCATCATCTTCATAAATAGTTTTCCTAACATATTCGATGTTAAGAGAATTAATTTTAACGTTTTCTGTCCCGGTATTTTGAATAGTAAAGTATTCTGCCCCATTTAAATCAAAAATACTAGTTCCAGAAGATAAATCGAAAGAATAATCAAAGCATAATGGGGTATTGCCATAAAAGATTTTAGCAGAATCAAAATTTTCTGAATCAACATCAATAGTTAATTGACTAATTACTCCTATTTCGCTCTTGTTAAACAAGATCCCTCTATTTTCTAATACTGCAAAAGAATCAACCGGAGTTATGCCTTTAGAGACACAAATCTCTTTGTCTAAATCTCTTGTGGCACTAAATCCATAGGAATCAACTTCTACTGCGTCATTTGCGTCAGCAGAAAAAGATTTATTTTTCGCCACATAGTCAGAAAAAAGATTAAAATCCCCCCCCTCAACAGTATCAGTGTCAAAATTCCATTGATTGGCTAATTCTTTTTCTCTATACCATCCATTAATTACAAAATCATCAGACACTACGAAATCAAGCTTATTACCATCCTTGACATATTGAGTACCAAGCAACAAATTATCACAATAAAAGTTAATTTTTCTTGTTTTTGGTAAAGCTGGGATATATCTTTCATCATTTTCATCTAATTCATCAAAATATATACCAGTAAATGGTCCAGCATCATATATAGATCCATGTTCAGGCTCTTCTAATAAAAATGTTAAATGATTACAGCAAGCCCAAAACTCCTTAGATCCATGCGAATCCTCTGTTGGCTCAACCGCTTCATAATGATTAAAATAACAAGCATTTGTATGATCTTGAGCGTTGGCGTTTGTACTAAAACCAAAATTGCTTAAATTCAAAACAGCATATCCAATAATTGGAAGTGTTAAAACCAATGCCATTGATAATAATATAGTATTTCTTTTATTTTTCATTCCTAAATCCCCTGTTTTTAAACGGTTAAAACATCTTCAATTTTGCAAAAAATGGCGACCCCAACAGGAGTCGAACCTGTCATTGAACCTTGAGAGGGTTCCGTCTTAACCGATTGACCATGGGGCCGGTGGCAAAATTATGCCAAAATATAAGGAAATTAACAAGAAATAACTGTATCAATTCTTCTAATAACTTCTTCTTTTCCTAATATTTCAAGTATTTCATGAAGATTTGGAGATTGATTTGCTCCAGTTACCACTACTCTTAAAATTTCTGAAGCGTCAGAAATATTTCCTTTAAATGCACCTGGGTTCAACTTATATTCCTTATTTGATATAGCAAAACCATCTCTTGCTGCAATTTCTTTAAATCCGTTCCACCAAGAAGATTCATCACTTCCAAATAGCATATTCTCTTTTATATCTTTTAATAAAGAAACGATATCCTCTCTTGAAAGAGTTTCTTTAAAAGATAATCCTCTTGAGAATATTTCATCCCACTTATCTTTATAGAAATATTTTATTAAAGGATATATATCAGAATATTTAGCATAATCTTTTCTTGGATTTGGTCTATCCTTTTCAATATTAAGAATCTTTTTAAAATATTCTTCATCTTTAACTATATAGGAGAAGAATTCTTCATTATATTCTTTAGCCCAAGCTTTAACTAAGACGAATTCTTCTTCTAAAGGCATCTTAGCAAGTATTTCTTTAGAAAAATAATTTAATTTATCTTGATCAAATAAAGCTCCGTCTAGCGACATCCTTTCAATAGAAAATGGGAAAGCATCTAAATCATAAGAATTATTTTGGATAGTCCATTCTTCAAAATTAGAATTAGCTATAGACATTAAATATACCTTTATTGCATTAGTTGGATATCCTTCTTTTAAGAAATAAGATACAGCGGCTTCAGGATCTTTTCTTTTGGATAATTTTCGTTTATTTCCATAATCAAGCTTCATTATAGAAGGAATATGAGCATATCTAGGGGCTTTCCACCCTAAAGCAGAGTACATATCAAGATGAATAGGAGTAGAAGGAATCCACTCTTCTCCTCTAGAAATAAGAGTTGTTCTCATAAAATGATCATCAACTACATGAGCAAAGTGATATGTTGGGAGTCCATCAGATTTAAGAATAACAACATCTGTATCATTATCTTGAAGTTCTATAGTTCCTCTTATAGCATCATCAAAAGAAGTTTTTCTTTCATGATTTCCATTAGATTTAAATCTAATTACATATGGAACTCCTGCGTTTATCTTTGTTATTCTTTCTTCTACAGAGAGATTTCTATCTCTAGCATATATCCCATAATATCCAGGAAGAACTTTATTAGCTTCTTGACTTGCTCTAATTTTTTCTAAGTCTTCTGGAGTACAAAAATCTGGATATGCTCTTCCTCTAGAAATAAGTTCTTTAATAACTATCTTATATATTTCTCTACGTTCAGATTGCTTATAAGGTCCATATATTCCTCTATCCCCATCTAGAGAATACCCTTCATCAGCATTAATTCCAAAAATTGAAAGTTGATTTAATAAATCTACTTCGCTTCCTACAATTGTTCTTTTTGTATCTGTATCTTCAAGTCTAAAGAAGTAGACTCCTTTAGAATGTTTAGCTACATAATAAGAAATCATAGAAGTAAATAAACTTCCTGTATGAAGGAATCCTGTTGGAGAAGGAGCAAATCTAGTTACTTCAGCGCCTTCAGGAAGATTTCTTAAAGGATATTTTGCTTCTAAATCTTCAATAGTTAATTTGACTTCAGGGAATAATAATTCAGCTAAATCTTTATTAGTTGGCATAAAAGGACCTCCTATAACGAGGGAATTATAGTTAAAAACTATATTAACTTCTAGAGTTTCTCTTCTTCTTTGACAAATTCTTTATTAATTTCTTCTATTAATCTAATTCTAGCGTGTAATCCATCTAGGATTTTGTTTAAAGCTTCTTTATTTTCTGGGGAGTCTATATTTGGGGAAGAAAATCTTTCTATTAGGCGTTCAGTTTGCGAGATAGAGGCTAGCAAGATATCTTTCATGTACTTATTTGCCATTAGCTCGCTAGAAATAGCAAAGCGAGGAATAGCTAAACTCATTAGCCCAAATCCCCCAATTAGACTAAAAGCAATCAAAAAAGATAAATTCTTAGAGAATAAACTCGTTAAGAATGCTCCTAAAGCAAATCCAACTATAAAAAGAAGTAAGACATCAAAAGAAGAAACAAATAAGTCTTTATAATATTTCTTTCTTATGTTTCTTATCCCACTTTTGTAATACATATTCACTAAGCTACCAGGAAGAGGAGAAAGAAAACTTCTTACAAAAATATTCATTGATTTACTTCCTATAGAAATAATGAATATAAGGTTCCCCACTGCTAAAGAAGATAATAAAGAAATAACCAGGAAGTTATATATGAACATATTATTAAGAAGATAGTTATATATTTCTTCTAAACTCATAGAAGGGAATTTCTTACTCATAGAATTAATTTCTTCAATCATAGAAGGGTTTATATTCCCTGCTATTTGAAGATATATAAAGCTGAATATAAAGAAGAAAATTAATCCAATTAGAATAGATTTAATTAGATTCCAAATTACGCTATAAACCCCTCTATATTCTTTAAAATATCTGCAAAACCCGGTTAAAATATAGGAATTTGAAATCTGCTGGTTATGAAATCTTGCAGAAGAAGTCACCACAATCCCTGTATAAAAAGGAAGTATAATGAATAAAACTGATAAAAGATTCAATAAAGGATTAAGAAGTCCAAAGCTTAAAGCAAGCACGCATATAACTAAAAAAGAAATAGATAAAAATAGGTAAGAAAGAAAGTCCTTCTTATACATAGTAAAAGAAGATTTAAGAATATTATTTCTTCTCACTCTTTCTCCTAACTAGATCGTTAGCAAAATATTCTAAATCTGATTTATTTAGATTTCCTATATCTCTACTTTCTATATCTAATATAAGTTTCTCTAATTTAGATAAGGATACGCAATAAGAATGATCTCCTCTATTAGGAATTTCATTTATTAAACAATCATTATTAATAAGCACTATAGATATAATCGATTCTTTAGGTAATCCAGTAGAAAGAGAAAACTTATTTATTCTAAATTCATTAAGTCTCATAGGATTTTGAAAATAAGCTGGTTCTTTTCTTCCATAAAATAACCAAGATTCATCATTAGCTAGGGCTAATATAGTCCCAGGATAATACCTATCTTTTATGCAGTAGATATATTTATTCCCTATTAATATATGATCTATATGATATGTTTCTGAAGATAAGGTTTGCGAAGAAAATTCATTCACGAGAAGAAAATCGTTATATAGCGCTATTTTCCTTATCTTAGAATAATATGCTTTTATAGTGAATTTCTTATAATAGAAGTGTTTTATTAATGGATATAGCGCCAAAAAAAGAAAAACTAAAACAAAAAGAATAGAAAGAAAACTAAAGAGAAGTTTTTCTGTATTAAATGGCATTATATATTCCTTTTAGTAATAATGTTTATTGTCTATTAGTGAATTCTTCAGCTACAGCAATTCCTAGATTGATCATATCAAGTAATCCAGTTTCTCTTTCTTTTGGAGAAAGAATATCTTTTATAACAGTTGAATCTGTAACAGTACATATTGCGAGAGCTTTTTTTCTGACAGCTTGAGCAATTAAATATAAAGCATATGCTTCCATTTCAACTCCCATAATTCCTAGATGTGCCCACTGCTTCCATCCTTCAGGATCAAAATCATAGAATAATCCAGAAGAAAGGATATTTCCTGAATGCATCTTCTTACCCATGGTTTTTCCTTTTTCCATAGCAAAAGAAAGTAAATCATAATCCGCTATAGCAGAAACTACTCCACCTTTAAGTTGATATGTTATTTTTCCAGCGGAATCTGTACATGCTCCTTGGGCTAGGATGACATCGCCTAACTTAATATCTTCTCTATATGCTCCACAAGTTCCAATTCTAATAATTCCTTCTACATCATATTTAGTAAATAGTTCTGTAGCATATATAGAAATTGAAGGCATTCCCATACCAGAAGCCATGACGGATATTCTTACTCCGTTAGAAGTATATCCAGTATATCCGTTAACTCCTCTAACAGAATTAACTAAAACTACATCGTGAAGAAAATGATCAGCAATAAATTTTGCTCTATTAGGATCTCCAGGCATTAAAACGTATTTTGCAAAATCCCCTAGTTTTGCTTCATTATGAGGTGTTCCCATATTTTGTTATCTCCTTTTCGCTTTTGATAGTATACCATAATAAATATTTTTAACTATTTATTACTTTAGGAATTTTTACATATAAGCAAAATATAAATATGTATATGTTTCTTTCTTGTTTTATTATTATATTGTTATGATTCTTTTGATCTCTCAGTTACAAAGATTCTATCTTATAATCGCTTTGATTTTTATAGCAGGACTTCTTTTGTTTGCTTTGTCTTGTCTATATATTGTAGGAAAAAATAGTGTCTTAGTGGTTCATGGAGAAAAGCCTTCTATAAGAGAATCAGGAGTCTATTTCTTCTTCCCTTATACTAAGGCTAGACCTAGAAGATATAGCAGAAAAGCATTCAAAATCTCCGCAAAACCTGCCTCAATATATGTAAAAATAGTAGATTTCATTCTTTATGATAGTATGAAAAAAGAGTTTAAGAAGCTTCTTAAGGAGACTTCATTAAACTCTATAGATTTCGCTTTATTTGGATTAGAAATTATTCAACAGTAACTGATTTAGCTAAGTTTCTAGGTTTATCAATAGGTAAGCCTTTTTCTAATGCTATATAATAAGTAAGAAGTTGAACTACCATAACTAAACCTAAACTAGTTAAATATGGCTTAACGTCTTTTACAACAAATTTATCACCTTTAGCAGCTACAGATTCGCTAGAGAAGATAACTACGTTAGCGTTTCTTGCTCTAAGTTCTTCAAAATTGTTTCTTGTAGCTAGCGCAACTGCTGGATCAGAAACAAATCCGATTACTAATGTATTATTTTCAATTAATGCGATTGGCCCGTGCTTAAGTTCTCCTCCAGGATAAGCTTCTGCATGGATATATGTAATTTCTTTTAGCTTAAGTGCTCCTTCTAAACACGCGTTATAATCAAAGGTTCTTCCAACAAAGAAAGCATTTTGAGCATATGTACATTCTTTAGCAATGGCTCTAATCTCGTCACTTCTATTTAAGATATCGTGGCAAGATTCAATTAATTTATCTAAATGGACAATACATTTTGTTTTTCTTTCAAGGCAGCCTACCAACATTGCAATAGCAACTGTTTGAGCTAAATAAGATTTAGTAGAAGCAACTGCGACTTCTAGACCACAATAGAGAAGTATTGAATAAGTGGAATTTCTATCGATCGTAGAGCCTTTAGAGTTAGTAACTGCAATAGAGATTCCTCCTCTAGCGTTAATTACTTTTAAGCATCTAATTAAGTCAGCTGTTTCTCCTGATTGAGAAAGAAGAATATATATTTGGTTCTCACTAACGTCATATGGGTCATATCCCCATTCAGAAGCAATAGAAGCTATAGCTTCTTTTCCTAGATATCTAAAATATCTAACTCCCATCTTTGAAGCATAGAAGCTAGTTCCGCAGGCTAAGAAATGGACTCTTTTAGTTTTTCTTAAAGCAGCGATCATCTCAGGAGAGAATGTGTATTTTTTTCCATCGAAATAGTTATCGATTAATGAGCGAAGGATCTGAGGAATTTCCTTAATTTCTTTAAGCATGAAGTGCTCATTATCGCCTTTGTCATAGACAAATTGATCAACATTTCTTTCTACGAATACTGGCTCGACCTTCTCATTATTTTTATAGATTCTAATTTTTTCTTTTTCAACATATCCATAAGAAAAATCATCAAGCTCAACAAACTTATTGGTAAATTGAATCATAGGAACCGCATCAGAAGCTAGATAATATGCTTGTTGCCCTGCTCCAATAAGAAGAGGAGAAGCTTTCTTCATAAAATAAAGTCTATGAGGTCTTTCTTTACATAAAATTGCACAAGCATAAGATCCTTCTAAGATTTCTTCTGCTTCTCTTAAAGCTTCTAAAACTGAACCGCAGCGGATATAAAGTCTTTCAAGCAAATTGGCGATAACTTCCGTATCAGTAGCGGAATTAAAATGGAATTTTCTTGCAGCAAGTTGATTTCTTATAGCGCGGTAATTCTCGATAACGCCATTATGAACGATAGTAAATAATCCACTATTTGATGTGTGAGGGTGAGCATTAACTACAGAAGGTTGACCGTGAGTTGCCCATCTAGTATGAGCAATACCTGCATCAGCTTCAAATTCAGGAACAATTTGGTCTAAGGCAGAAACTTTACCTAGAACTTTATATGTTTTGATTTCACCATCTTTCATGTATGAAAGACCAGCAGAATCATAACCTCTATAGTCAAGTTTCTTTAATCCTTCTAGCAAATATTCTCTATATGCAATATTACCAATACCGCCAACAATACCACACATACTAATTGATCTCCTGTATAAATTTTTCTATATTCTCACACAAATTTTTAAGTGTTTCTTCTTTACTAGTTTCAACCATAACTCTAAGAGTCGGTTCAGTTCCACTAGTCCTTAAGTATACCCTACCTTCACTAACAAGTGAAGCGGACATTTTTTCAAAGAATGATGTAAATCTGTCAGAATCTGTTATTTCTTGTAATTTCTTGTTGTTTTCAAAAGAAAAGTTCATGATTTTTTGGTGATATAAATCTAGCCAAGATAACTTTTGAAATAAATCTTTTTCGTGCAAATAAATCTCACATAATTTAAGCGCTGCCAAGATTCCATCTCCGCAAGGAAGAGAATCTAGAAAGATAATATGGCCGGCTTTTTCTCCGCCTAGAGACAAATCATTTTCTTTTAATTTTTCTATTACTGCTTTTTCTCCTACTTCAGAAGTAACACATTCAATCTCTTCTTCTTTTAAAGCATTAATTAAACCTAAATTAGAAAAAGGAGTTACTACAATCTTATTATGCTTTAGTTCTCCTTTTTTCTTAAGGGATAAGGCAAATAGATAAAGAAGATGATCACCATCTAGAATATTCCCCTTAGAATCTAAAGCAATTAATCTATCTCCGTCTCCATCAAAAGCTAATCCCAAATCAAATTCTCCTTCTTTAACTATATTAACTAAGTTATCTATATGAGTTGATCCATAATCTAAATTGATATTCTTTCCATCAGGAATATCTCCTATATAAGTAGCCTCTATTCCAAGCTTAGAAAATAAAGCTGGAACTATTTTAGAAGCACTTCCGTTAGCGCTGTCTACAGCGACTTTTATTCCTTCTAAAGAAGAGGAAATTGAAGAAAAGAGGAAGGACGTATATTCATTTTTGGCATTTTGATCAAAAATAACCATTCCTTCTTTTTTCTCTAAATTAGCCTCTTCTAAATCTAAATATTCTTCTATTTTAGCTTCTAATTCAGAAGGTATTTTTTCTCCAGAAGAAGAAAATATTTTAAGTCCATTTTCTAAATAAGAATTATGAGATGCAGTAATCATTACTCCAAAATCATATTTTCTTTTTCTTACTAAATAAGAGATAGAAGGAGTAGAAGAAATTCCTTCATCATATGCTATTCCTCCACTATCTTTAATTCCTTTAGATAAAGAAATAAAAAGCATTTCTCCTGATATTCTAGTATCGCGAGAAATGATTATTTTAGTAGGAGTAGTCTTATTATATGAACCTAAAAATCTGCCAACTTTATAGGCTAATTCAGCAGTAAGTAGTTCGCCTACTTTGCCTCTAATCCCATCGGTTCCAAAATATTTCATATAAAAGAATTTTAAAAATTAGTCTTCAATTTTAGGCTCACTTTGGTTCATTACTTCAGTAAGTCTTTCTAAGAATAAATCTGGAGAAACTGGAGAAATCTCTCCTTTATAAGCAATTGAAATTCTTCCTGTTTCTTCACTAACTACAACTGTTACAGCATCAGTAATTTCACTAATTCCAATTGCAGCTCTATGTCTAGAACCATATTTTCCTGTTAATGGGGTTGTTGTTGGAGTGTAATAAACACTAGCTGCAACAATATAATCTTTTCTAATAACTACAGCCCCATCATGAAGTCTAGTTCCTGTATAGAAAATAGTTTGAAGAAGTTCACTAGATACTGGAGCATTAACTTCGGTACCAGACTTAATGATTTCATTTAATGAATCATTTCTTTCAAATGTGATTAAAGCACCTGTTTTGCTTTTTGACATGGTCAAAACAGCATTATTGATTTTGTTATATAAGGCTTCTCTATCAAAAAGTGATTCTCCCTTATATCTATCAACTCTAGCAAAGAAGCGTTTTACTGAAGCTTTTCCTTTAAGAGAATTAGCGATTAAATCACGGCAATCATTAATATTAGCAAAGAAGAAGATGATTACTGAAACAGCTAAAGATATCATCATGGTGTACATGATTGGATCAAGTTTAAGTAACCAAGCAGCAATAACAATTAATTCAAAGAAAATAACGATAAATCTTACAAATTTTCTTTTAAAAAGTTTGAAGACTAATAAATCAAGGAATCCAAAAAGAACCCCAAAAACAATTAAAATCGTATAGTTTTGCCATTCATCAAAATGAAGGTATACGGGGTCAAATATTCTGTTAATTTCACTGCCTGCTAATAATTTCATGCCTCACCTCCCCGCATTTAAATAAATTTAAATACGGATTTTTAAGCGCCTAATTTTAAGACTTTTATAGTCTTATTTCAAATAATCTCTAAATTTAACAAAAGAAAAGATGGTTATTTGAACTTCTTGCCTTTTCAAAAAACCTGCAAATTGAATGAAAATCTCCGCAAATCACGGATAAGTTGCTTTTTTTGTTAGTCTCTTTTAAAAAGGTCTCTTGTATAGATTTTTTCTTTTACATCATCTAAAGAAGGTTCATATCTATTACATATAATTAAAGAAGACATCTTCTTAAATTCTTCAATATCTTTAATAACTTTTATTCCAAGGAAAGAGTCTTCTTTAACTTGAGGTTCATAGATAACTAACTTAACTTTCTTTTCTAAAAGTTTCTTCATGACTACTTGAATAGAAGATTCTCTAAAGTTATCTCCTTCATTTTTCATAGTTAGTCTATATATTCCAAATATATCGCCTTCTTTATATAGTTTAAATATATCTTCCGCTATAAATTCCATCCTAGTTTCATTAGATTTAACGCTAGCTGAGATTAAATCTTCAGGAACTCCTAAAAAAGATGCTCTAAGTTCTTTAGTATCTTTAGGTAAACAATATCCTCCATAGCCAAAAGAAGGATTATTGTAATAATTCCCTATTCTAGGATCTGCACATACTCCAGAAATAATATCTGAAGTATTAAGATTTTTATTTACTGCAAAAGTATCAATTTCATTAAAATAGGCGACCCGTAACGCTAAATATGTATTAGAAAATAGTTTTATTGCTTCAGCTTCGCTACTTCCTACTATTAGCTTAGTTACATCTTCTTTTTTAGATATAGAAGCAAATAGATCTAATACTTCTTTAGCTTTCTTTAAATATATTTCTTCTTTAGAAGGAACTCCTATTATAATCCTAGAAGGATATAAATTATCTTCTATAGCTTTTCCTTCTCTAAGGAATTCAGGAACAAATAAGATATTTTTAAGGTTAGATTTAGATATAAGTTCTTGAGTAAATCCTACTCCAACAGTAGATTTAATTATTACCCAACAAGAAGGATTAATTTCTTTAACTTTATTAACTATTTCTTCTACTGAAGTTGTATCAAAATTTCCTTTAGCATTATCATAATTAGTTGGAGTAGCAACTATAATTAAAGAAGAATCCTTTATAGCTTCTTCTAAAGAAGAATATATCTTTAATTTAGAAGATTCTAAATAAGAAACTATCTCAGCTTCTTTAAATGGAGATATCTTATTCTTGATCTCTTCTCTTCTAAATGAGGATATATCAAATACTCCTACTTCATTAGATGAAGAAAGAAGTAAAGCATTAGATAGCCCTACATATCCACAACCTATAACAGCAATCTTCTTCATATAATTAGAAGTAATTATAAAAGGAATTAACTTATTTTTAAACTAACCTAATAAATATTTAGATATTAATTCATATTTTTATATGAATAAAACTTAAAATAACTATAATTTAACTCGTGAAAAGTATGGATGCTTATAAATCAAAATTAAATCTATTAGAAACTGAAGTAGCGATTAAATATATAAAAGATACATTTGAAAAAGAATTAGCTAAGAAATTATCTTTAGTTAGGGTTAGCGCTCCGCTATTCGTTATTCCTTCTACGGGACTTAATGATAATCTTAATGGAGTTGAAGAACCTATTTCTTTTATAGTTAAAGGAATAAATGAAAAAATAGAAATAGTTCATTCTTTAGCTAAATGGAAGCGACAAGCTCTAGTTAAATATAATCTAGAAGCTCATAGAGGAATATATACAGATATGAATGCCATAAGAAAAGATGAGCTTCTAGATAACATTCATTCTCTTTATGTAGATCAGTGGGACTATGAAATTATAATTAATCCTGAAGAACGAAATCTTAGATTCTTATTCAAAATTGTAAGAAAAATCTACTCAGTTATGAACTCTGTAGAAAATAAAATAAATAAAAGATATCCGTGTTTTGCAAAGAAATTACCTAAATCTATTACTTTTATTTCCACTACTAAAGCCGAAAAACTTTTCCCTAATTTATCCAGAAAACAAAGGGAACATGAACTAAGTAAAAAATATGGAGCAATCTTCTTATATAAGATAGGTTGGCCACTAAAAGATAAACTTCCTCACGATGGAAGAGCTCCTGATTATGATGACTGGAATCTAAACGGGGATATCATAGTTTATAATTCCTTATTAGATATTCCTTTCGAGATATCTTCTATGGGAATTAGAGTTGATTCTATTTCTATTAGAAAACAAATTAGCCATAGACATCAAGAACATCTATTTGATACTACTTTTGTTAAAGATGTAATTGATAATAAGCTTCCTTTAACTCTAGGAGGAGGAATCGGTCAATCTAGACTATGTATGTTCTATCTAGAGAAAGCTCATATAGGAGAAGTTCAATGTTCTATATGGAGTGAAGAAGAAAAAGAGAAAGCCGAAAAACAAAATATTAAATTACTTTAAAATATAAATTAACCACTACATTGTTTATTCACTCAATTATTTGATCATAATAGTCTAGGAGCATTTATTAAATGGATAGAGACTGCTCTAATAACCTCTAAGACTTTTTTTATTCTTTCAAGGACATTTCCCATGTCTTAGAGGAAATTCAATATTATAAATTCATAAAAGAAGCGATTTTAATTACAGTTAATTCTTAGATACAAATAAAAGTGTTGTTGGCTACTTTTAGCTCATAAATCTACAAAACTGGCTCAGATCTTATATGAATATTAATCACTAACAAAAAACATTTTTTATGTAAAACAGAATTATAAAGTCTTATTTAGAATCGTAGCGATTGATTATCTATCAATAACCAACATTCTCTTAATCCAAATATTGTGTTTTTTGATGTTGTTTGGGTCTCGGTACTCATCAGGAACATAAAATTCAGCCTTATCAGATGTGAAGTTTGTCCAAACAACCTTACTCATAGCCTTATTTCCATCTGTTTTATCTTTTAAACCACTATATGTGGTAAGTGTTCCGTTTGTGGTTGTAAATTGATCAATTCCAACTGGGTCAGATTGTGTAGGTTGGTCCATATTCATATAGAAGATAACTGCTTGAATTTTGTCTGGATCAAATGGTTCCCAATTTTTATGGCCTCTGCGATCAATATTTAATTCAAGATGGGTTAAGTAATTCTCCCTGCTTAAATGTTGTGCAATAAATAATTCGTTAACATTGCCAGTTAAGGCTGTTGGGAAAGACGTATTATCATCTTTCACACTGTTGAGTGGATAATACTTGTCATTCTTGTTTTTTACATAAGTAGTTAATTTATCGCCTGAAGTGTCTACGCCTTGGTCAAATAATTCTGTTGTAGCTTCTTCAAATTCTGCCACATAAACATATGATTTATTTAATTCTGTGGTGAACGTTATGTCGAAATCTCTGCTTACGACTTCTTCACTGCCGTTTAAATGCCAACCTTTGAAAGATGCAAAAAATTCAGTTTGATAATTGGTGAGTGGATTTGCGTGAATTGTGATTTGAGTTCCATTGGCAACAATTTGTTCGTTGCTGCCATAGCCTTCGATTGAAACTGTTCCATAACTTTCATTTGTGGAAGACACTTTTACGAGGTTTTTAACGTTCGAACAACTAAAATAAAATTTAATTGATGTAACTTCTAGGCGATATGCATATTCGAAGTTTTCGTTTAATTTCATAGAAATATAATTTCCATGATTTTGGTTACTAGGAATATTTATTGAATATGTTGCGACTGATGTTGCGGCAATTATCTTGTCTGCGCTATAAACCGAACTCGCTTGTTTTGGATCAATCCTTGTTTCAGTTCTAAGAGTTGCGGCGGTTGGACTTGGACCTCCATAGACATAAGCGCTTATATCAATTTTATATAGACCAGTCATAGCGGTTTCATTTTTTAAATACCCACTATTTCTTTGCCAATAGAAAACATCTTCACCAATAAAATTAACTGAATTGGTAACAAATGTGACATCGTTACCAAGGCCTGTTTTGAATATGCCTTTATAAACATCTCCATCTTCAACAAAATTAGATCTATTTGATGCGTCAATTGATAATGTATATGATTCGTTCTCAGCATTTATAAATAAAGGAAAACCCGATTTGTTTGACAATAAGGCAACTGAAGCAAAAACTCCAATAGCCATCGTGCTAGTTAATAAAAAGGCCACACTTTTCTTTTGCATAAAAATACCTCCGCTCAAAAAGTTATTTATCATTATATGCCTATGCGTGTCACAAAAGTGTCACAATTTTAAAAAAATCCTTAATACATAAGTATCAAGGATTGAATATCAACATGGACTTGGTGAACGCGTGGAATGATCCTATTTCAACTTTTCGTACGCGTGGAATGGTTATGCGAATTCCTATCAATTTTAACATTAAACTAATTTCTTCAATAATTGTTCAAATCTTATTTCCATCGTTTTGATAAAGAATTCTTTTTGAACACCACTAATTATTTTTATCTCATTTTCTTGATTCGGGATAGCCATAATAAATGATTTAATTTCAATCCATTTTTTCTCGATTTTTGGAATAACTACCTTTAAAGCATTGTTTAAATCATTATCAAGTTTATTGACTTTTAATTTTCTAAAGAAATTTCTAAAATTTACCAATTCATTATCAACAGTGTAATAACACCACGTTTTAATCCAGCGTTTCCGCCATACAAAAAATTACTTTGCGGTAATTCAGTAAAATCAGTTAGAAATTTATCATGAGCACCCCCATAAAAAGAAAAAGCCGAAAATCGGCTTCCTAATAAGACGCTACCTGTGAGGTCCTAATAAGTCATCAAGAGCATTATTTGTCGGTATCTATTTACTACCTGTGAGAAATAATCGCCGTAATTCTCTTGACGTCTATATTATCATTGTTGGCTTGTATTTGTGTCAAGGAAAATATCATAGATATGGCTGATAAAAGTATTGTTTAAAATCAATCAACTCTACAGAATAAAACACCTTCTAAATTTGAAGAAAAATATTATGAAGAATTAGGTGAACAATCGAATGTCCAATTAATTCCGATACTTAATTACTAATAAAAAAGAAAAACGGATCCTGCAGTGTCCAATTAAATTAGTTGCAAAATCCGTATATCGTTCAGATAACTTCCCGGATTGTGAATCAATCGGCGATTATGACTTTAGAAAGTAAAATGCATCTTTTTTACTACCAAAAAGCAGAAGCAATAATCAAAAGTCAGTTAAAATAAGTCGTAAAAAAAGAAACAGCCACCATTAGGTGACTATTCCACGCGTTTTTCAAGTTTGTCTAAGTACTACGAGAATAATACAAGTATCCTCTCAACCTCGAGGAGTATCCCTTACATTTTAGAACTTAGAATTCGTTCTGTTGTGAAGCAGAATTCAAGGGTTTTTCATACAACGCAACACCCTATAATTCGTTTTATATGAATCAAATAGCTCCTATAGGGATTGCATATACGTTCTCATCTATCGCATAAACAACATCTGTGGAACAAACTACGCCTGACATTCCAACTCTATATTTAGTTATTTTTTTGATGGTATTAAAAGCGGATATATCTTTTTTTGAGTATGAGATTCCACTTTTACATTCGATAAAATGGAGTATTCCAGCTTCTAACATAACCAAATCAATTTCTTTTTGGTCTATATCACGATAGTAGTAGAAATTGATTTTTTTATTATTATTCTTATAAGATTTTATAATTTCATTAACAATGAATGTCTCAACAAATCTGCCTGAAAAAATGCTGCTTTTTAAAACGTCTGCATTATTGAGCCTCGCTAAATAAGCTGCTAATCCGGTATCCAGGAAGTATAACTTAGGACGTTTTACCACTCTTTTAAGAGTTGAATTCTCATTATATGGTTCTAATAAATAGACAATGTTACCCGCTACAAGAACGCTTAACCACGACTCAATCGTGGGCAAAGATACTCCTATACTTTTTGCTAAGTTGTTTGCGACAAATTCCTCTCCTGTAAGAGAGGCTAAAACTTCCATAAATCTTTGAAATTTAAGCTTATCATTTAAATTGATAATTTGTGATACATCTCTTTCAATATATGTTTTAACATAATCAGAATAAAATGTTTCAACATCTAATTCATCATTATCATATAACTCTGGGTAAAAACCTCTCACAATTTGTTTATATAATTCATTTACATCTATCTTATTTTCCGCACTTCTTGTTTGATTAATTGATGGATCAATAACAAATGGAATTTCTAGTAGACCCTTTATTTCCCTCAAAGAAAATGGTGACATTTCCACTATTGTTGCTCTTCCAGCTAGTGATTCAGAAACATTTTCCATGAGACTATATATTTGAGAACCAGTCAAAATATACATCCCCTTATTATCGCCACCCTCAAGCTTAACTTTATTGACAATGGATTCGATAACATCCAACAATTTTGGTGCATATTGTACTTCATCAATAATTAGAGGGGCTTTATGAAGCGAAAGGAATAATTCAGGATCTTTAATTGCAGTTTCTCTTTCTCTAAGGTTATCTAAAGATACATAATCATACCCATATTCTTTTTTTATTTCACCACACAAAGTAGACTTTCCAACTTGTCTCGCACCAGTAATAAGAACAACAGGTTTGGTTTTGATAGCTTTTAATACTGAATCTTTAATAGTTCTAGCAATCATAAATGAACATCCTTTCGTAATAATTTAACTTGCACTTTAATTTTTACGCACTTATGCAAAAAAAGCAATACTTATATCTACACAAATAAAAAGGACTGATAACTGTGTATAAATCCTGACGTTTAAGGTTGTAGTAGTTGCGCAAAAAGGTACCAATCCAAAGGAAGAATAGCGAAAAGGTACGCGCAATCACTGCTGCCGTGCGTTTTGCCTCTACAAACTGGAATTGTCACTCTAAGGCTGACAAACGTTCATTCAGGAATTGTTCTACACAGTTTTCAAAATCCATTCCCATTCTTTCGGCAAGAACAGCAAGCCACCAGACACATTCGCCTATCTTGGAAGAAAGCTGTTCCTTATCTTCACTTGGCCAGCGACCCTGATGATCCATTGTGAGCCTTCCGACCAATCCGGCATCAGTCAGGAAAGCTAACGCATCTTCTTCCACTGACCAAACTGAACCGTGAATCTGCTTCTCCAATTCGTGATAACGGCTTCTTATTTCTACTGACTGTGCACTTACATCTTTCAAATCCATTTCTAAACTCCTCCGCAAATCCCGATTTGTCTATCTCTCAACTTTTTTTATACACGAAAAGTGTGAATTTTTCAATTCATTAACGCCAAAGTGGCACAAAGAAAACCGCCAATTATTGCAATATAATTGCAAAAACAAAGAAAAAACCCTCAATACTTATTGTATCAAGGGTTGTGTACTTAAATGGAGCATCCGGCGAGAATCGAACTCGTATAGCCAGCTTGGGAAGCTGGAGTTCTACCACTGAACTACGGATGCAAAAAAGGCCTTTCGACCTTTTAAATTATGAAGTTATTAGTAGTTATTTCTTTCTATTGATAACAACTACTTTATGAGAACGCTTAGAAGCAAGATATCTTGCGTATTCAATAGCTTCTTCTTTAGAGTTGAATTCAACTACAGCTTTTTCTGAAGAAGCATATCTGACTCTCCACTTTCTTCCTGGATTGCCTTCTTTTTCTTTGCAGATGATTCTGATTTCTTCTTCTTGTTCTGGAGCAGCAGCTTCTTCTACAGGAACTTCAGCAGCTTCTTCTGCAGGAACTTCTTCAACTACTTCAGGAACAGCTTCAGCAACTGGTTCTTCAATAACGTCAGCTTTAAGAGCTTCTTCGTTTAATCTAGCTTCAAGAGCATTTAATCTACGGAAGAATTTGCTCCAAGCAATAAATGGACCAACGATGATTAAAAAACCAAAAATGCTCCAGTTAAACATAATTTCAAAATTAACTTTTGGAGAAGCAATTTCTATTTCGTTAGCATATTTATTAACTTTATCTGCAGCTCTACAGTACCAAACAATAGGAACTATTCCTAAAGTAATCCATCCAATAAGCCAGCAGGCAACAAAGTTCATACTCTTCTTGTCTTCATGTTTGGCAGCCATGAAATTGAGTTCTTGTCCGACATGATAAAGAACTACAGCTTCAACGATTCCTAATGTAATAAAATTACATAAAACAAACAGAATGCCATTTCTCTTTAAGTGCTTAAATTTCATATTAAAGCCTCCGCTACTTTTAAAGTTTACTACAATATTTATTATTTATAAATAAAAAAATCCCTCTGGAAACATCCTTAGGGACAATTTACTAAATGGTGGGTGCTACAGGGATCGAACCTGTGACCTCCTGTACGTCAAACAGGTGCTCTCCCAGCTGAGCTAAACACCCACTTCGCTGGGACCATCTTTTTGATGGCTCGTATAATATACTCATCTATATCTTTAGGTGCAAGAATTTTTTATTTAAAAATCTGTTAATTTCATCTATATACTTGCATTTATAGGTAAGTATTTCATTAAAAACTCCGCAAAAGCCATTTAAAAGAAGTAAATTTGCATTACTAGAGATACTTTCTATTTACAAAGTTCAATCTCAATTCCCACTACTCCATACTTAGCTATTTTTTCTTTTGTATAGTAGATAAGCATGTCATCAGGATTTGCCTTTTCATCTTCTTTATATCCTATAGTTGTCTTATCATGATGAGAATAAAGTTCTTTAAAAGTATTATATCTATATAAGTTCTTTACTAAACAAGTTAAAGTTTCTTTGGTGGTTAAATTAGTAAATTCAATCGTATCACCTATATTAATTAACTTCCTTCTTTCATCATATAAGCGCATCTCAATAGTTTTATATCCACTTTTAATTGCTTTAAATGGCGAGTCGCATAAATTCATTTGGTGAAACATACGAATTCCTTTCTAAAAAATTCCCCTGGTTTATTTCTATATTTATAAAGCATTGATGAATAATCTTTATCATATAAATTCCGCGACTCTATTATTCAATCACTTACTAATAGTCTTTTTTCCGGAAGCCTATTCTTTTCAGATGGTGCTGGCTAGAGGAATCGAACCTCCAACCTATGGTTTACGATACCATTGCTCTGCCAGTTGAGCTAAGCCAGCAACAAAAGAATATTAAACTCTTTAAATAGATAATTAAAGATAGATTTATTTATTTTTGCTTGTCTTTCTTTTAATCCACATAAAGAAGACAGAGATTTCATGAACTAATAAAGGAGTTAAAGCAAGGATAAATACCCATAGATAATCTATAGGAGTCTTACTTAATGGATAAACTTTAAATATGGTATTCACCCCTGGAGTCTCTATTACAAAGAATTGAAGTCCCATACCTAAAATAAAGGAGATCCAAAGTAATTTATTCTTATTTTTAAATACATGTATAAAGGATTTCTTAACATTAACCATTCCTAACATATGGAATAATTCAGCAAAAGAAAGTACGCAGAACGCCATAGACTGGCATATTTCTCTTCTTTCTAAGCTAGTTAGTCCATTTATTATTAAATCGCTATTAAAATAAGTAAATATGTTACCTAAAGTAAGAGAAAGGTTATTCGCTAAACACCACTGAATTGGATTAATTAAGAAAGCAACTAAAGTAACTAAACCAATTAATATGCCATAGCCAAAAGTAATTGCATATCCGCCATGAGCAAATAAACTCTCTTTGCTATCTCTAGGTTTTTCGTTCATTATGTCTTCAGGCTTTTTATCTACTCCTAAAGCAACTGCAGGAAGAGAATCTGTAATTAAATTAACCCAAAGAAGATGAATAGCAATTAATGGAGAAGGTACTCCAATTAGCGCTGCAAAGAACATTGCTACTACTTCTCCAATATTAGAAGAAAGTAAGAATAAAATAGTTTTCTTAATATTGGCGTAGATTCCTCTACCTTCTTCAACAGCCTTTTCTATAGAAGCAAAGTTATCGTCAGTTAGGATCATGTCTGCAGCACCTTTAGCTACATCGGTTCCCGTAATTCCCATTGCTATTCCTATATCTGCATTTTTAAGTGATGGAGCATCATTAACGCCATCTCCAGTCATAGCAACTACATATCCATTAGCTTTAATAGCTTTAACTATAGAAACTTTATTTGTCGGTGAAACTCTAGCGAAAACTCTTATTGTATTAACTTTTTCTTGAAGTTCTTCTTCGCTAAGAGCATCTATTTCCGCTCCTGTCATACACTGAGATATGTCATTAGCTATATCAAGTTCTTTAGCAATAGCAAAAGCTGTATCTTTATGATCTCCAGTAATCATAATTGTTGTAATTCCAGCTTTCTTTAAGATAGCTACAGCAGGTTTAGCAGCTTCTCTAGGAGGATCTACCATACCTACTAAGCCAACAAAGATTAAATTTTCTTCTTCTATCTTATCTTGATAAGAGATAGCTAAAGCAAGAACTCTAAGAGCTTTCTCACTCATCTTAGAAGCTGCTTCTAAGATATTTTCTTTATCTTTTTCAGTAAGCTTTTTTATTTCTCCATTAAGCAAAATAGAGGGGGCGTGCATCAATATTTGATCAACTGCACCTTTTGTATAGACAATTTTCTTATCCTTTTCTTGATGCATAGTTGACATCATTTTTCTTACTGAATCAAAAGGAATTTCATCTATTCTAGGAGTGGCTTCTTCTAAATCTTTTTTATGAAGATTAAGAACATTAGCAAATTCAACTAAAGCTACTTCAGTAGGATCTCCATATACTCCGCCATCAACATTAGCATCCGAGCATAAACTCATTCCTTTAGCAAGAAGCTCTATATCTTTATTATCTTTAAATTCTTCTTTTAAGAAGCTTTTTTCATTTGCATAAGCTTCTACAACGGTCATCTTGTTTTGAGTTAGCGTACCTGTTTTATCTGAACAAATATAGCTAACTGCCCCTAAAGTTTCTACGCTGGCAAGTCTTCTAACTATCGTATTAACTTTAATCATCTTAGTCATGCCTAGAGCTAAAACTATAGTAACTACTGCGGTTAATCCTTCTGGAATAGCCGCTACTGCTAAAGCTACTGAATCTAGTAGTGCTGTGCTCCACTGCGTAGCTAAAGTCAATGTACAAGCTGCCCAAGTTATCTTAACTAGAAGCATTAAAACAACAATTATTACGGTTAATCCGCCAAGGAACTTAGAAAGTTGAGCTAATTTCTTTTGTAAAGGAGTATCTTCTACTTCATCTCCTTCAAGCATAGAAGCAATCTTTCCTATTTCTGTATCCATTCCTGTAGAAACTACAATTCCTTCTCCTCTTCCATAAACTAGCGGAGTAGACATATATACGCAATTTATTCTATCTCCAATTCCTACTTCAGAAGAAAAGACCATTTCTGCATCTTTTTCTACAGGTAAAGATTCTCCAGTAAGAGAAGATTCATCAGTTTTTAAAGCAAAAGATTTTATAAGTCTTAGATCTGCAGGGACTGTTCTTCCTTCTTCTAGAATTACAATATCTCCAGGAACAAGTTCTTCACTTTTAATAGTGACAAGTTGCCCATTTCTTCTTACTGTAGCTGTAGGAGAAGCTAGATTTTTTAGCGCTTCAAGAGCTTTTTCAGCTTTCATTTCCTGAACTGTACCTATAACTGCATTAAGAATAACGACACCAAAAATAATAAAGACATCCGCTAGTCCTTCAGGTCCTTCATAAGCTGGATTAGGTTTAACTACGCCATTTACAATTATAGTTTGAGGTTGATTCATCGCTATAATTGCTAAAACTAAAGAAATTAAAGCAGCAATAGCTAAAATAAGTGTCATAGGGTCTTTTATATTTCCCCAGAAAATTTGATACCACTTGTCTTTTTCTTTTTCTTTTAGCTTATTTAAGCCGTATTTCTCTCTTCTTTTTAAAACTTCTTCTTCGCTTAATCCGCGTTCTATAGAGGTATTTAGAGAGCTCTCGACTTCCTTAATAGACTTATTTTCAAACATATGTGTCTCCTATTTTTTAATATCGCTTCTTATATAAGAAACATTATTTGACTTAACTAAACCTAAAGTTGTATCAACAAAAGGCATTAAAATCTTTGCGTTATTTGATGGAAGAGAAATTAATAATTGGATGTTCAAATCATTAAAATATTCCATAGTTGCTTTAATATGAGAAGCGTCCATCTTATTAAATGCTTCATCCATTATTACTAAGATAGAACTAGATTTATTTTTATAAGCTGGAGAGACAATTTGATCAAAGCTAGCAGCAATAATGACGTAGAATGGAGTTTGAGTTTCTCCTCCTGACTTTCCTTTTCCTATCTTAGAATAGAAGGATTTATTGCCGTGCTTATCAGTAATCATGATGTCATAATTCATAAAATTACGATAATCAGTGAATTTAGAGACTACTGCAGCTTGTTTTTCATCATCTGCATCGCTAGTAAGAGATTCAAAAAGTTCTTTCATTAAAGATAGATTCTTATCTGAAAGTTGGTTGATAAATAAATCTCTAGCATCGAAATCTTCTGAAGAATCAAAAATGTCATAGAATTTCCCAAATGCTGGGTCTAAAGATTTATTAATAACAAATTGATAGATTTCTCCTTCACTACCAAATGGTTTAGATTCAAGAATTTTATTGAGTTTCTTAATATTTTCTCTTTCATCTTTAATATGCTGTCTAATTTGAGCGATGTAGTTTTCTTTAAAGGCGATTGTGCATTCTTTCATCGCTCTATCAAGCTCTTCTTGATATTTAGAAAGCTCTCTTTTTACGACAAGATTATATTCTTCTCTAAAGTCTTTAATGTTTTCTATAGATGGAATAGAGTCGAAGTTAAATTCCTTAATGTAATTATTCATTAGGATATTAAGATGGTTAACTTCTTTACTTACTTCATCTTTAAGTGAGACTAATCTTTCGGCTATTTTTCCTTTACTTAAATGGGTATTTGCGACATATTCATCAAATTTAATGGAGATTTGCGGAGATTTTATAGAATTCTCATATAAATCTTTTAATCTATCTCTTTCTTCAATTAATGAAGAAATAACTTCTCTAAATTGTTCATTTTCTTTTTCTAGAGCACCTATTTTAATTAGCTTCTCATTAGAAGTTTTCTTCTTATCAAGAAGTTCTTCTTTAAAGGAAGAGGTGTCGTTAAGAAGAGAGCCATTTTCAATTCTAAGTTTCTCTAAAGCTTTCTTAACTCTACTTTCTTCTTTTATACATTCATCGAAAACTCCCCAGTAATTAGGAGCATCAACTAAAGAATTAAGTTTTGAATAACGTAATTTCTCATGTCTAGCAGAAACTATAGATATATCTTTAGTTAAGGAAGAAGCTCTTTCTTCTATAGAAGAGAGTTCTTCATCTTTTTGACTCTTTTGAATTAATCTAGCATTTTGTCCTATATATGGAGTTTTATATACATCAAATTTAGTCTGTCTAATTGTTTTATTTTTATAAACTAAACATGTTGGATTAATTGATGATTCATAGTTCTTTAGTTCGTATTCATTTTCTACGCAGATAATATCTCCAAGTAGATAATTAACGTAGAGAAGAGCTCTAGAATCGTTAGTTACGACTTTACTAGCTAGCGAATTTTCCGCGATTTCTCTTTCTCTAATTGCATTAAAGTTGACTAGCCCTACTCCTTCAATAGATAAATCATGTTTAAATCTTTCATATAGAGAAACGGCATCATCAAAATATTTAGAAGGTACGAATAAATCGAATCTTCTTGTATTTAGATAACCTTCAAGAGCATCTCTCCATCTTTCCTCTCCTTCTTTAATTTCAATTAATTCACAGAAAGGAATTGCTTCAACATCTTCTCCATATTTATTCTCTATTCCTTGATGAATGACATCTCTAAGAGTTTTAACTGATCTAGGGTAAACTGGGAGCCCTTGATCTAAAGAAGATATTTCAGACATGAGTTCAGTTTCTTTTTCAACTAAAAGAGCTTTCTCGCTTCTTAAAGATTGAAGTTTTAAATATTCTTCATCTTTTTGCTTATCTATAAGAAGTGAGACTCTTTTAACTTCTTTTTTAAATAAATCGTAATTAGATTTAATTACTGCATCTCTAAGTCTATTTTCTATTTCAAATTCTGAAGCTAAAGAAGCTTCTTGGATAGATAAAGCATTTATTGAATTAACATCTTCATTTGCTTTAGAGAGTCTAGATTGGACATCAATTAAGACTTTTTCTTGATCTGCAATTGCTCTATACCACTCTGCTCCTTCAACTTGGATAATGCGTTTTTGAAGATCTTCTATATCTTTTTCTAGTTGAACTAGAGCTTCTTTTTCACCAACTATTGTATTTAAGTTATATTTAATTTTTTCTTCTTTAGAATTAATTTCTTCTACGCTCAGAGTATAGCTATAGTAATAAGAATATGCGTTAAGAAGTTCATATTCGCCTTTTAAATCTTCATATTTTGAGATTGAATCAAGAATATCTTTTAAAGCGATTTGTTTCTTTTGATCTAGTTCAACACTTCCTTTAATTGCTAAATAAGAACGGATTGTAGTTCTAACTGAATCTACAGAGACATTTTCTTGAGGTAAAAGGAAATTAAATACAAAGTTATTTACATCTGAAATAGGTTTAAAAGCTAAAGCTTTAGCTAGTAATTCATGGTATTTTTTAGATTGAATACCTAGAATTTGAGCGATAGCTGTTCTAATTTGAGACCTATTTCCTATAATTGGTTTAAAGTTAATTTCTCCAAATAGTTCTTTAGCTTTTACTGTAAATAAAGAGAAATTAACTATAGAAGGAACTCCGCTAGAAGAATCTAGGAAAAGCTCTTCTTTAATTAAACCATTATTAATAAAGTAGAAAGATTGTTCAATTCTAGGAGAGTTATCTCTAATTTCAAATACTGCTCCTATGATAAATGAAGAAGAATCTTCATCATCATAATATTCTAATGCTACATGAGAAATAACATTTTCTCCCATTCTAAGAGCGCTTTGTCCTTCTATACCTATTTCTCCTCTTATGTAGGTAAGAAGACTTCTTGTAGTTTCATCAGAGGCAGCAAGATTAAATTTAGTGTTATTTCCACCATTTAATACATAGTTAATAGCATCTAAAAAGGAGGTTTTTCCTGAACCATTTTCTCCAGTAAGAAGAATATTGCCTTTGACTTCTATTGTATTATTCCAAAAAGTCTGCCAGTTAATTAGCTTAATTCTCTTTAGATTCTTCATCGTCATTTGCCTCCTCTTCTTCTCTTTCATATGCTCTTAATGCACTATTAAGTCCTTCTACATCATCTAGAGTTACAACAACTAAGATAGAAGGAAGAATTTGAATTTGCATACCTTCTGCAATGTTATTAGATGCAAAATCAATTATTTTTCTTCTTCTTAAACTTCTTAAAGCTTTATCGTAATCAGTTTGCTTTTTCTCTGAAGAATAAATGTTATAATTACGTAATTCTTCCATAGTTTCTGATAAAGAAACGTAGACATTTTCGGTAGAAGATATAGTTCTACTGATCTCGTAATATTTAAGACGGAAATATAAAAGTAAGATTGTTTCAAATTTAGTTAGTTGGTAACGGTTTCTATCTAATTTAGTTTGGATATAGAACAAACCTCTAGGTTGATCATAAATTACATCGTAGTCAATTAAACCAAAGTAAGCTCTAAATAAAGCTGAATGCTCTAAAAGGAAATAGAAATCATTAGCATCTCGTTTAGCTTGCTTAATAATAAAAGTTTCATTTAATAGCTTAGAAGCCAATCTAGAAAAATCGTCTTTTTCTCCTTCGCCCATAACAGCAAAAGATTCGCTTAATAATTTTGCTTGCTCTACTTTATCGCTCATAAATTGGCTTCTCCTTTTTTCTTAAGTGAAAATTCTAATACTCTATGTTCATTTGCTTCATATTCAACTGAAGAGAAATTAGAAGAATAAGAAACATCGGGATTAGATGAATATAATTGAATTAACATTAACTTTACTAAATCTTGTTGAGAGTTAATTTCTATATCTTTAGATGAGATTTGCGGAGATTTTGTTAAAAGTTCGACTACTGAAGCATCGATATTGTCTAATGAAAGAGGATCATCATTGAAGATATCATTCATTCCTTTTTCGATGTCTTCTTTATCTCCTTCAAAGACTTTTTGCTCTATCATGACTTTCTTTTCTTTGTTAAATCTAGGAGCATATAAAGACTTGAAGTCTATATTTGAGCAAGAATATAAATTAAAGAATTCTCCTAGCTCGAAATCCTCATCTTTAGAAGAGAGAAGTTTAAGAGCTTCTTTAATTTGACCTGAGACATCTAGATTTACATTGAGTAAGAAATCTAATTTAGCCTGGACTGAAGCAACTAATCTAGAGTTAGCTTCATCAATTTCTTTTACTTTCTCAAATATGTTGTCATATTGAATAATCATATATTGAAGCTGTCTCTTTATTTCATCTTCAATAATTGCTAAACTCTCGCTATCTGTATTATCAATTCCATTAACTTTAATATAATTTTCTAAGAGTCTATCGAAATTTTTATATAATAAATCATTTAAAACTTCTAAAATGTCAGTTGTATATTTAGTTGGGTTATCTAAGGTAAGTAAGTTATTGAAATTACGGTAGATATATTGCTTTTGATATTTGAAAAGCAAGGTATCTAATACCGCTTTAGAGTCCATTGTTTGAGATTCAATTAAATCGTTAAAATAGTTTTTTATTTGGGAAGCTAATCTAGATAAATCTGAGATAAGTCTTTGGGTTTGAGAATAAATATGTTGTACTAAGTTAGCTCCTTGAGAAAAATCAAAATTATTTAATACTGACCAAACTGTGAAAATATATCCTGTATACGCTAGAGGTTTAGTTTGCTCAGCGATGAAATCTTTAAAGAATCTTAAAAATGCTTTTCCGTTAGATGTTAAGCCGATTTTAATTTTGAATAGATCAGAATTACCTTCTTCAAGCCATCCAGTCTTCCTAAATTGACGGATTTTCGCACTAGCTTTATCTCTAGAACTTCTTTTAGATATATCATTCCCTTCTTCATCATCAAGTTCTTTGATTTTTAAAGAATGGAAATATGTCGTAAATGAATCAAGGATGTCATCATAAAAGATTGAATCTTCGGAGAAATTCTCCTCCATATCAAAAATCTTTAGCAATAAATCAAAATTAACTTTATTATCAACGCTTGATAAAACGTTAAACATATTTGGAGTAATAAAGTCAAATAAGTTATCCATGTGAAAGATTATCTCATAAAATAAGACATAACTCTATATAGAGTTGTCTTATAATCAAGATTTTTTATAGATTTATTTACTTAAGAAAAGTTATCTAATTATTTTAAGATTCCATTAGAGAGATTTATAGACATAACTACAATAGCTGCAACTAACGAAATTAGAGCGAAAACAACTAGCATCCCCCCCTGTTTTTTATTTAAAGACTTAAAAACAAGAGACAAAATTAGACAAGAAAAGCTTACAACTAGAGCAGGATATCCAATATATCCGAGTAAAGAAATTCTCTCATTTGTAATAAAGCAAACTAAAGAAAATAATGCTAATGAAATAGATATAACTAAGAGCCATTTTTTAGTCCTAAAAGAAGCAATTTCATCCCTTCCATGATATAAGCCAACATCAATTACAGAGAATAATGCAGCGTAAATAAACGGAATTGAATAGAATAAATGTCTTTCTAGATTTCCTATTGTTATAGAAGCTGGATAAATAAAAGAGAAAACTCCTAAAGAAGCAAAAATAACAAAACTTATAGTGTAATATCCCACAAACATAGGAATATCTAAAGCTCTTACTACACTCTTATTATAGCTTTTACCTACACTTCTATTTTCTTCTTCTTTATCTATAAGTTTATTTAGATTACCTCTATTAGATTTTAAGATATATTTTCTAGCTTTATGAGACCTTAACAGATCCTTAAGTAAATCATTAGTTTCTTCTCCTAATTTCTCATTTCTTTTTTGCTTTATATTGAATAAATCATCTTCAAAACTCGCTAAATCTATAATTTTTATCGGGGTTTTGCATATATTTTCAACAATTTTCTTTTCTTTCTCTAAATTTATTCCGTAATTTAGCGCTGAAGAATAAAGTCTAATTTTATCTTCAAAAGACAGTCTAGAATATATCTTTAGCAGCATGTCATATTTAGTGTCTTCTAGCTCTTCATTAGCAAGTAAATAGCCTAGAGAATTAAACATGCCAGATGTCTTATCAGGGATATTTGCCATAACCTTAATCTCTTCAAAGAACTCTGGTCGAGGTTTATGTAAGCAAGAATTCATGATGAATAAGATTTCAAATTCTTCTATCGTGTCAGCTTTAATAAATGCTTCATGAGTAAGTAATTCTTTATCAAAGAAAGGTCTAATCTTAAATAGAACTAAAGATTTATCCCAATAGAATAAAGTGTCGAAATATTCATGACACTGCTTGTTATAAGCTTCTATTAAAGCTTTATTAAGTTTTTCTTTTTCTTCGATTAAATCTTGATTTCTAATATTTTCATGAAGGTTATAAGCTTCAATTAAAGTATCTAGAGATCCATCTTCAAAATCAAAACTGTCTCCTTTAGTAAGAGCTTTATCTTCAAAGAATTTCAGCCAATATAATAAAGAATTATTTATTAGAGTTTCTTTTTGTTTAATTGAATGAAGATTAGTTGGTAAAGAAACGACTAAATTATAGAAAGTATGAATTTCATCGTTAACTAAAGGAATAATATCTTTCTTTATATTATATTTAGCCATTTTGTCATACATTTTAGCCATTTCCCAAGCTAAAATTTCTTCGATGAATAGCTGAGTTTTTAGATTCATCCCAAGATCTATATAAACTAGAGTTTTATCAAAATCTTTTATGACTCTTATAGCGTCTCTATAAGCATGAGATAAAGATAAAAGACGGATTTCTTTTAAAAATGAATTAAAGGATTCTTCTAAGTGGTTTAAAACATCAATTCCTTTTTTAATTTTGTCAGTTAAGACTATATATTCTTTAATCGTATTATTTAAAGAAACAAATTCTAAGTTCTTTGATTTGACTCTTTCAATAGAATTATCTGTTTTAAGCAAGTCATAATTTAAGAATAAAGAAAGCTCGTTAACTGAATTATATGAATTAGTTAAAGAAGTGTTTTGCTTTAAAAGATTTGAATGCTCTAAATTCAAAGCTTCTATTTCTTTCTTTTTTTGGAAGAAGCTCATTTTGAAGATTTCTCCTTACTGCTATAAGAAAGAAGATCCTCGAAAGCTAATTCTAGTCCTTGGAAAAGGATGTTATATTGTTCGATATCTTTTTTAAAATCATTTTCGAGTTGATTTTTCTCTTCTAATTTTTTATTTTGCAAATTGTTAATATCTGCTAAATATTGCTTTTTGGTGTCATATAGTGATTTTTCTTTATCTTCTATTGCTTTTTCAATATGGATTTCTAGGGAAGAATTGGCGAGTTTAACATCCTCTATTGAGGCTTTCATTAATTGAACGGAATAATCATTTTGCTTTTTCATATCAATTAATCTCCATCAATAGAAAAACTTGCATAAGAAGCAAGTATCTTTTCACTAACTATATCATCAGCTTCTTGGAACGCTTTTTTAGAAGTTGCAACGAGTCGATTATAAAGAACATTAACTTCAACCTTTGCTTTATCAATTTCTTCTTGTTGAGTCTTTATAAATTCCTCAACTTTTTTAGAAGTCTCTTCATCTTTAGAAATTAAAAAATCATCGCATTCAGATGAAATCTTTTGCGACGATAATAAAAGTTGATTTACTTTTTCTTTCATTAAGCAAAATTACCTCTGTCAGGGTCTTTGCGTGATTTATTCATTTCAACAGAGATTTTTTCAATCTCTTCATTATCAATTAAGTCAACTAATCCTAAATAAGAAAGGAATAATGAAGAATAAGTAAATACAGCTGGGGTCTTAGCTAAAGAGAAAATCTTCTCATCAGAAGAAAGAATTTTATGTAGAGATAATAAAGAATCGTAGAGATCCATGTACTTTTTGTCGGCTTTTCCATTAGATACGACAAAATTGTGGATTAGTCTAATCGTAGATAATTGATCACCTAATTCACTCTCTTTTTCTAAGGTATGCGAAACTTGTTCTTTTTGAGCATCACTTAAATAAAATGTTGTAACTGCGTTCTTACTCATATCTTTTAATGGATACATTTTATTGATATATAAATTATAATCAATAATTTAACTTATTTTTCTTCAAAATATTGTTTGATTAGAGGTAGAAGTTCGTCTAGAGAGCTAATTGAATGCCTGCAGTTTTCTAATTTTCCAAACCCGTAATTAGCATAAATAAAGTCAATTTTAGCCTTTTCTGCAGCCTCTTTATCTTTCTCTGTATCTCCTACATAAATTGCAAAATCTATGCAATTCCGCTCTATAATTTTAGAAATTGATACATATTTAGGTGATAAAGTGTCGCCAAAACAAATATAATCATCAACCAAAGATTTGTCTATTACATTCAAAAAAGTTTCTATATATCCTTTTTGACAGTTAGAACAGATAAACACTTTATACGCGTTTTCCTTTAATTCTAGGAAAGTCTGTTCTACATCTTTATAAGGAGACCCAGGATGAGATAAAAGATATTCAACTTCTTTTTGAAAACATACATCTGCAAAGGCATTTATCTCTTTATCTCCAACATTAAAACTCTTTTGGATGTTATCTTTTATCTCTTGCATAGTTTTACCCATTTGGGCAGCAAGAAACTCTTTATCAAGTTTAAATTCCGGGTCAATAATTTCTCTTCCTACTAATGTCCAGCATTCAGCTACTGGAATTGTAGAATCCCATAAAGTCCCATCTAAATCAAAAATAATAGCCTTTTTCATGCGATTAACAGTATGTTTTCTTAATTAAATTTATAGAGCTTTAAATTCTATTTCAGCGCTAGGAAGCCCTTTATTAATATCTCTAATTTGGAAAGAATAAGCAAATTTTCCGCCCTTATTAGTGTTGCTTCCTCTAGGGAATTGACTTGCAACAGATGAATCAGTAAACGAAGAAATTCCTTGTCCTTTAGTATATAAATCTTCTTTTGCTAGGTAATATCCATTAGTTCCAAATACTCTACCAGAAGAAGAAAGTTGAGTAATTAATCTAAAGTCTTTCCCCATTATATTTAAAGAAGGATAAGATTCATATTTAGTTTCGCTTGAATAAGTATATCCATCAGGAGTATTTGTATGAGCTACTGAGGCATATTTAGTAGAAGCACAGCTAGAGAAAGTAGGAATATACGATGTATTTACGATTTCTCCTTGGCGGTTATATTCAAATTCAGCAATTCTAGCATCGATATGATATGCTCTAATTCCAAATACATCATCACCTCTAATAGCTGAAATCTCATCTTTTCTAGGATTATATCCACCAACTAAATCTTTGTAATTTAGTCCGTTATTTGAATAGAGTTCTAAAAGAATATATTCATCAAAAGCTCCGTTAAAACCTGACTTATTAGGAATAATATAGACTTCATTAGTTCTCATTGTAGTTATTCCAGCTTTATCAACGAGCTTTCCTTTAACCCAGCCTAAAGAATATTTAGAGAATCCATCTAAATCTCCGACATTAAGATCCATCATTCCAACTCCGCCATAAGGAGAATAATATTCTTCATAGCTCTTTTCTGAATAAGAATAATAGTCATCAAGCCCTAACATATGCCCTGTTTCATGAATATATGTGTGTGAATCAATCGCATTTTCTCCATATCCTTCATACATAAAGTCATATGAAGCCCAAACATAAGAATTTGGTACAGGGGAATTTAAATTAGATTTTCCTCCAACCCACGAAGTAAATGCCCAGAAAGTCTCACTTAGAGATGTATTTACTGAATAATCAGGAGCAATATAAATTAGGTATACGCCATCTATAAATCCATTTTTATCTGAATCTAAGAAAGTTAATGGACTATCAAAATATGTTTTTGCCCAGTCTACTGCATCAACAACTAAATCATGAAGTTTAGTTATGTCATCATTTAGAGCAGACATAGAAATTGTTGAATCAAAATAACCTGTTACATAAGAAGAAAGATTAAGAAGGTTATTTGAAGCATATTGATAGTAACTATTTACAGAATAATACTTGTTTTTTACCTTATTTCCATTAAATGCATATCCAATATCTTGTAATAGTGCTTCAGTTGCAAGCTCTCTATATTCATCAAAAACAACTGGAATTACTAAAGTATTAACATTTCCTTTAGCAGGCATATAGAGCTTTCCACTATAATTTCCTGCCATATGGTAGTCCTCTGGAGCATATTTTCCTTCATAATCAACTACTCCAGGACCTTCGCTAGTTATAATTTCTGAAGTTGCTTGGCTAGATTCTTGACTTGAACTAGATTCGATAGACTGAGTTGATTCACTACTTTCTTCAATAGAAGTAGAAACTCTTCTAGGAGGTGCAACTGCAATATTACATGCTGTAAGTAAGCAAAAAACCGGCAATATAATTAACTTATTCATGGCAACCTCCATATTTACTCATTATTAATTTAGCTATGTTTCTTCCTGAAGTTATTGCACTAGCGATATTTTTTGGACCTGTGCAAGCATCTCCAGAAATAAGGATCTTTTGATCATTTGTCTCAAATTTATCCCAAGAAGTTTCAATTCCTTCAAAAAGAGAGAAATCAGGTTTTTCTCCTAAAGCAGCTACAACTAAATCGCAGTCAATCTTACTTTCACTGCCTTCAATCTTATAAAAACTTCTTCTTCCTGATTCATCTAAATCTCCTAGACCCATCTTAACTGTATTAACTCCGATTAATTGTCCTTTTTCATCTAGAATTAAAGATTCAATATTTTCTAAGAATAAGAAGGAGATATTTTCTTCGATAGCTTCTTCAACTTCTCTATTATTTCCAGGCATTTCAACCCTGCTTCTACGGTAAATTATAGAGACATCATCGATTATTCTTTTTAAACTTCTTGCACAATCTAGAGCTACATTTCCTCCGCCCCAAACAAGAACTTTCTTATATTTTTTATATTTTTCTTCGAGGCTTTCTACATTTAAATCATGAAGTAAAGAAAGACCTCCGACAAAACCTTCAGTTTCTTTATTTCCAGCAGTATTTTCCTTCTCTGCTCCAATATTAAGTACGATGTAATCGAATCTTTCTTTAAGTTCATCGATATCTATATCTACTCCGATTTGTTTTCTAAAAATGAATTTACATCCTAAGAAAGTTAAATCGTTATAGATAGAAGAAAGAGCTTTTTTATCAAATCTAAAAGAAGGGATTCCAGTTAAAATTGCTCCACCTATAAAGTTTTCTTTCTCATATATAGTTACTTCAAATCCTTCTTTAAGTAAAAAGTAGGCTCCCGAAAGAGAAGATGGGCCTGCTCCAACAAAGCAAACTTTTATATGATTAGATTCTTTTTTAGATAAATCTCTTTTAACTTTAGAAGATATAAAAGCTTCTATAGAAGGAATATTTATTGGTTCTCCTTTAATTCCTCTAATGCATTTTCCTTTACATTGTCTATCATAATCACAAAGGAGAGAAGTTAATTCAGGGAAAGGATTTACGCTATATAAAAGTTTTCCTGCAGACTCAAAATCGAGCGTTTTCCCTGCAAAAATCCATTCTTTTATTAAATTTTCAGTAGGACAACCTGTTTGACATCTAGGAGAAGGACATGAAAGACATCTCGCTGTCTCTTGTAAAAATTCATGTTCGTTCATATAAATATTCTACCTTAGCGTAAATTAGTGTCAAATTTAAAAATTTTTTAAATTTATTAGATAGTTATAGAAAGATGAGCACATGTCTCTTCTAATTCATTTATTTGAATATAATTAGGGAATAATCCTTTGCAGTTAGGTTGATAATCATTAACGAATTGATTGTTAAATCTTTCAGTGAAGAAATCGATGTAATCATAATCATAGAACATAGATTCATTACTTGCTGAAATATAGGATTTAGCAAAATTTCTTCCTTGAGAATCTATAACTGTAATAAGCGAATATTGAGTCTCGTAAGCTCCACTATTTTTGGTATTTGAATGGGAAACATAATAGATTTGATCGCTACCACTTTCATAAGTTGCATACATTGGATAGCCTGCTTCATCATAAGTCATGAGGCGAGAATCTACGTGATATACTCTAATTCCAGAATTTGTCATAGCTTGAAGATATTTTTTGCTCTTATGAGAATCAGTTTCATTTAATCTAGTAGGAGAATAATATTCAAAAACAATGAATTCTCCAAAAGGATTTAAAGAAGGATAATCTTCTAAAGAAAGGAAGATAGCATCGCCATTTTCTTGGAATAAATCTAATGTTATATCTTCTATATCATTAATGACTAACTTAGGATTAATCCAACCTAAAGCATATTTAGACCAAGGATTATGATCGATTACGTTATTATCCATCATATCTATTCCTCCTAGTGGAGAAATATGTCCAGCATAAGAATAATAATCATCTAATCCTAACATATGCCCAGTTTCATGAATGATTGTATGAGCGTCATGATATCCGCCATTAGGATCTTTTTGGAAATCTATTGATGCCCAAGCCATAGTATTTAATGCAGGTCTATCATGAGTTCCTACATTTCCTAAATAAGTTGTAAAAGCCCAGAAGGCATCAGAAAGAGAAGTGTTATGAGAATAATCTGGAGCACTATAAATAAACCAAACTGCATCAGCGCACCCATCTCCATCAGAATCAAATTTATCCATTTCTCCTAAATGTGCAGAAGAATATAAATTGAATAATCTTTGGCATAAATTAACTACACCCTGCGATGTTTTTATGTTTGATGTAGCCATTTCAGCAGAATAAATATCAGCTACTTCAAAGTTAAAATTAAGTTTTCCATAGCTAGAAAGTTCATAGTATTTTCTTAAAGAGTAGAAATAATCTAGTTGTTCTGCGTTAAAGACTTCTTCTAGATGACTATACTTGTCTTTTAATTTAGAGAATGGATAATCGGTGAATTCAACAGGGATAACTAAAACATTAATATCACCTAAAGAAGGACAGACATGCATTCCTTGAGGATCGAGAATGTCTTTCATAACGACATCGTTATTCATTTCTATATAAGCAGGTTCAGGTTCTTCGCTACCTGTTTCACTAATAGAAGATTCTTCACTACTTTCTTCACTCTCACTGCTTATTTTAGATTCACTTTCTTCGCTAGAAAAAATAGATTCTGAAGACTCTTCTTCGCTAGAAAATATACTCTCACTAGACTTACTTTCTTCACTAGAAATAGACTCTTCAGAAGAAGAAATTTCACTAATTGAGGAGGTTTCTGCGGGTTTTTCGCTAGAAAACTCAGGATTTTTATTTCCTGAGCAGCTTGCGATAAAAACTAAGGAAAGTAAAAGCAAAGACGTTCTTTTCATTTTATTTTCCTAAAACCTTATCAGATTTATTTTGCATGTGTTCGAGATTAAGTGGATCTGGGTCAAAATCCTTTTGGAAGTTGATTGCTGTAATTAAACAAGATAAAAGATACATAAGTCTAGTGCAGCAAACTCCGCCCCAATAAACGATATCGCCTTGATTAGAATGGAAATCTAATAAGTTATATGAAGATACTGAACCAAATAAAGCTAGAACTAAGCCAACAATCCAGAAGGCAAAATATCCTCTTCTGCAGTCTCCATCTAATGCTTTAAGTGGATAATAAATAGCCATAGCAGAGAAACAAATTGCAGCGCCAATATTAAAATAAGCTCCTGAAATCTGTAATCCACCTTTTTGGAAACAGCAAATACTTCTAATAATATAGAAAGCAATTAAGACAAAATTAGTAAGTTCAACTAAAAGAATATGAGATGCTTTGTTTCTTATAATTAAGTCTATAGCTAAAAGTAAATATAAACCTAACGCAACAATTCCAAAAGTAAATATCATTCTATTAGAGAATGTTCCAATGAAGAAATAAGGATCTTGAGCAACAATCATCGCATGTTTCTTGGTCATTTTTTCAGGTAAGAAAGATAAAGGATCAGAGAAAGCTAAAATTCCCATGATTAAGAAAGCGACTAAGACTCCTGCTGCAAGGAAAGCTAAAATAGCAAATACATCAATTTTAAATTTCTTTTTCATACTTATTTAGCCTCCTTTCTTAACTCTTTTTGGAATATAGCAAATTCTTCATCGTTGCAAAGAACAAAATGTCCTTTAGAAACTTCTCTAAATGATGGCTTATTTACACTATAATCATGATCTGTTACGGGATTATAAACTTTTCTAATTCTTTCTTTTTCTGAAAGTGGATCTGGCTTAGGAATTGCAGAAAGAAGAGCTTGAGTATATGGATGGAATGGATGCTTAAATAGTTCTTCACTAGTTGCAAGTTCAACCATATTTCCAAAATACATAACTGCAATTCTATCGCAGAAATATTTAACTACTGATAAATCGTGAGCAATGAAGATTAAAGTTAAGTTCATATCTTGCTTAATATCGTTAAGAAGATTAAGAACTTGAGCTCTAATAGAGACATCTAGAGCAGAAATAGGTTCATCACAAATCAAAATCTTTGGATTCATGATTAAAGCTCTAGCAATACCAATTCTTTGTCTTTGTCCACCAGAGAATTCATGAGGATATCTAGAAGCATATTCTGGGATTAATCCAACTTTCTTTAAAGCAGCTTCAACTGTTGCTCTATTTTCTCTTCTATTATATTTCCCTTGGATATGAAGACCTTCAGTAATGATGTCTTCAACCGTCATTCTTGGGTCTAAAGAGTCGATTGGATCTTGGAAAATCATTTGAATTTCATTTCTAAGTTTCTTTGGACAAGAATGAGAATCTTTTCTAATTGTCTTAATTTTCTTTCTTTGTAAAGCAATCCAATCAGCTTCACGTTTCTTTTCTGCCTCGATTAAATCTAAATAATGTTGTTTAATATTTTCTTCTTGGCCATCATAAGGTTCTTGAAGAGCTTTTTTCATTTCTTCTTCAAGTTCTCTAATTTTTTCTCTTGAATGTATGCAACTCCACTTTATTTCTTTCTCATTCCATCTAGTTCCGCCGGCAATTCTATATCCTTTATAATAGATAGAACCTGAAGTTAATGGATATAAACCCATGATACATCTACCTGTTGTAGTTTTTCCGCATCCAGATTCTCCGACAATTCCAAAGCATTCTCCTTGGGATACATCAAAGGATACATCATGAACTGCTTTAGTCTTATATGGTCCTGAACCGAAGAATTGCTTTAAATGTCTAACTGAAAGGACGATGTTATTTTTGACTAATTCAGGGTCGTAAGTTAGTTTATATTGTTTATTTTCTTTACTAGCCATTCTTAACACCTGCTTTCTTTAAAGAGGATTCTATACGAGTAGAGACAATTTTAGGCATTTCAACTTCTGGAGCTTGCTCATCTAAAAGCCAAGTTGCAGCGTAATGAGTTGAAGAAAGTTCGAACATTGGAGGTTCTTTCTTAAAATCAATATTCATTGCATAAGAAGATCTAATTGCGAAAGCGTCTCCTTTAGGAGGATGAACCATATTAGGAGGAGTTCCTGGGATTGCGACAAGTTTTTCTTTGCTATCAATATCAGGAATTGAAGAAAGGAGCGCCCAGGTATATGGATGAGCTGGAGAATAGAAAACATCGCTAGCTGTACCATATTCAACGATTTTTCCTGCATACATAACCGCAACTCTATCAGCCATGTTTGCAACTACTCCTAAGTCATGAGTAATAAATATGACAGACATATGACGGTTTTTCTTTAATCTATTAATTAATTCTAGAATTTGAGCTTGGATTGTTACGTCAAGAGCTGTAGTAGGTTCGTCACAGATTAAAACATCTGGATTTGCTGTTAAAGCAATAGCGATAACAATTCTTTGTCTCATACCGCCAGAGAATTCAAATGGATATTGTTTGAATCTTCTTTCTGGATCAGGGATACCGACTTCAGCCATGATTTGAAGAGCCTTTTTCTTGGCTTCTTTTCTAGAAACTCTGACTTCAGAGACGTATCTTCTTCTCTCTCTAATAAATTCAGTATAGAAAGCGTTGAAGGATTTATATTTAGTTTTAAGGATAGCTTTTCTCTTCTCTGCATGAACTTTTCTAAGTTCTTTTTTAACGCGTTTTACTTCTTTTCGAGCGGCTTTTGCGGAGATTTTGAGTTCTTTCTTATCTTCTTTGATGACAAGTTTAAGATTCTTTACATCAGCTTTACAAGAGACTTTTGCCTTAACAATATTTTCTTTATGAACACTATCTTTATCTTTCTTGAAGGCTTTCTTTTCATCTTCAATTGTATCTTTTTTCTTTTGCTTAGCTAAAACAACTAAACGTTTATCATTTTTATATTTAATAAATTTATCGTTAGTTAAATCGTTATAGATCTTCTTTAATCTATTTCCGTTAATAATCATGACTTCGGTGATTTGTTTACCGATTTTCATGATTGGGTTTAAGGAAGAAAGAGGATCTTGGAAAATCATTCCAATCTTAGTTCCTCTAATACGATGGAATTCTTCTTCAGAAACCTTGGTTAAATCTTCCCCTTCATAGACAACTTCACCAGAATCAATTCTTGCTGTTTTTGGGAGAATACCCATAATTGTCTTGTTTGTAACGGATTTTCCTGAACCAGATTCACCTACAATACAAAGAGTTTCACCTTTATATAAATCAAAAGCGACTCCTCTAACAGCTTTTACTCTACCGTGATCAGTCTTAAATGAGATAGAAAGATTTCTAACTGAAAGGACTACTTCTTTTTCTGGAGCCTTAGATCCTACTTCGAAAGGATAATTAATAGTATTAAGTTTCTTCTTAGCCATTATTCGTCACTTCCTTTCAAAGACGGGTTAAACGCATCTCTAAGTCCATTACCGAAGAGGTTAAAGGAAATCATAATAAGCGCCATTATGATAGAAGCAGAGACAATTAAGAACGGATAATACTGGATATCACCTTGGACATTAGACATCGTAATACCAAATGACTGCGTATTTCCAAATGTAATTAAGTTAGGTAATAAGTAAGAGATATTTGCTTCAGTAAAGATAACTCCAGGAATCATTAAAACTGCGCTAGTTACGATAGTTCCAATACCATTAGGTAAGATGTGACGGAAAATAAGTCTTCCATCAGATGCACCTAAAGTTCTCGAAGCTAAAACATATTCTCTTCCTTTATATCGGTAGAACTGCTCTCTTGTAATATTAGCTATACCCATCCATCCCGTTAGACATAGTGCCAGCAAGAACGTCCAGAAATTACTACCTAATAATAATATGATAAGCGTCATCATGACTATCCACGGCATACCTCCAAGAATTTCGGTAATTCTTTCCATGACTAAATCTACCCATCCACCGAAATATCCAGAGATAGAACCCCAAATAATACCGATGAAGATATTAATTATGGATGCCATTAAGCCTAATCCTAATGAAGTAAGTAAGCCTGAGAAGACCATCTTAAAGAAGTCTCTACCATAGTGATCTGTACCAAAAATGAATTTAGGCATCTCACATTTAGCGATGTAACCTCTATAGTAATCATATCTATACCAAGATATATCTCCGACTACTTGCTTAGATTCAACATCATCATAAGTTAAATAATATTCTTGAGCAGTTATAGCTCTAATTGGGCAATAAGCTTCTCCTTCTGCAGTAAGAGTAAATTCTCCAGGAACATTAATCTCTCCTTCATAAGGAACCCAGCTATTGCCTTGTTTTACATATTTCTTATTATCATAAGTTGTATATCCAAAATCGCCTTCTTTAGCTTTTCTTTTAAATTTAAGGCTGTTTAGATCTGCGAAATTATAAACTCTGATGTATGGTCTTCCCCAAGTATACGTCATCCATCCTTTTTCGGTGAAAGTATTAACTTCTTCTTCATGGAAAGTTTGATTATGTTGAATTCCATAAACATTTACATATGCGTCGTATCTGAATGAACCATATCTAACTTCAACGTTATAAACTTCCACGTCTGGAGAAGTTCCATCTTTTAAAACATATTTAAGTAATTCAGGATCTTTTGTATCTCTATAAGCTGTAACTGCCTTTACTCCACTATCAATATCTAATCCTTTTAACTTAGAAGCAGGTAATCCTCCTCCAGGTACAGAAGCCATTACATGTAAAGAAGAAATATATAATCCGTTAAGAGTTCCTTCAAGATCTCCTGCTCCTAAAACGGAAATATTTAGGTAAGTTAGATAAGAAGAAGGTTCTCCAGCAGCAATATAAACTGCGGATTCTCTAACTAAATCATTAACGTCTGCTACACGTACAATTGATTCAGTAATTTCTTCTCCGTGGTTATTAGCAAGTTCAACTACATCATCAATTTTTCCATCAAAATCATAGTCATTTTCTAAGAAAAAGCTGTAAGTCAAGCCTGTTTCATTATTTTTCTCTTTCATTGCTTCTACATCGAAAACAACATTTAAAGAGACAATTTCATCAACTACAAATTCTCCTTGAGGAGAAACTATAGTTCCATCAACATCGATTGTTGGAGCGCTTAAAACAAAGTCTCCACCTCTACCATATTTCTTAACCATGTCGGTTAAATTAGATGTATATGTACTTCTAGCTGTAATTGGAGTAAGAAGAGCTTCTTCTCTATATCCACTATCTTCAGGAAGAGAATCATCTAATGGATTTAAAACTACGTTGCTTACGCTTTGAGTTCCATCCATAAATCCATTTGCATTATCAAACCATTTTGGAGGGAGATATCCAGCTCTCATGTTATTGGATGTAATATTATTTTTATCAGCAAATGGAACAATTATTGCCATTCCAATAAGAATTAAGAGGATAACGGTAGCAACAATTGAAGATTTATTCTTTCCAAATCTCTTAATAGCATCTTTAAAGAATGTAGTTGGTTTATTTGTAAATTTCTGTTCAAAAACTCTGTTCTCCATCGGAACAAAGTCAAAATCGCCACCTTGTTGTTGGTTATTTTCGAGGGATTCGTTATCAAGTTGATTGTTCACGACGTTTTCCTCGTTTATATCCTTTTTCTTAAAGAACTTCTTCATTATTTCTTTGCCCCCATTCTAATACGTGGATCGACAAATCCATAACTTAAGTCAATAATTAAAGTGGCAGCTAGTCCAATAAGAGTGTAAATCGCCATGTCAACCATGACAACCGACCAGTCTTTACCGTTAAGCGCCGTAACAAAAATATAACCTACACCAGGAATTCCATATAATTGCTCTAATACCATAGAGCCTGACAGGATACCTATAAATTCACCAATAATCATAGGAATAATAGGAACCATAGAATTTCTTAAAGCATGTCTAACTACAGATTGAGCTTTAGTTAATCCTTTAGTTCTAGCTAAAAGAAGGAATTCAGAAGACATAACTTCAGTTAATTCAGCTCTCGTATAACGTGTAAATCCTGCAATCGAGCCAAAACACAGCGCCGAAACAGGGATTATATATGCTTTAATTGCATAAACTGGATCTGCTACAGCTTGGGCATCCGTAGGCCAAGAGGTAGGTAAAATCCTGCTTGAATAGCCAAACCAAATAAGTAAGAAAGAGATCATTACAAACGATGGAACGGAGATAAATACCATAATTACGGTAGAAATAACTGAGTCTACCCAGGTATTTTTCTTTAATGCAGCAAGTACACCAAGTCCAATTCCGGCTGGGACAGATATTAAAATAGAAATAATATTTAATCTCATGGAGTATGGTAAATGTTCCATGATAATATCAATAGCTTGATGTCCGACTAAAACTTTAGTTGACTCACCCCAATCCCACTTTGTAAAGATATTTCCTAACCAAACAAAATATCTATGCATAACTGAATAAGGAGCATAATAGAAAGTTTGGCTACCTAAAGTAACTTGTTGTGTATATGAACCTGGATTAGTTCTAGCGATAGCTTCATCAACATGATAATAATAGCCTAGCTCGCATTGCTTATCCCAGAAGGCAACTAATTCTTGAGGCTTTTGTCCAATAATTTCTATTGGAAGTAATTGACATAAAATGTAGGTAACAGAAAGAATTATGAAAGCAGTTAAAAAGATGAATAGAATTCTCTCGATGATGTACTTTGTGCTACTTTTCATAATTTAAAAAACATTGTCCTATAACTTAGGTTTGTTTATTATCCCACATATTTTCTCTCGTTCAATAATTTTCTTCTTAAGAAGAAATATGAAAGAAGTTTGATTGTTAGCTTTTTGTCATTCAAAAACTTTAAAAAACCATAACATTTCAAGCAAAAAGCCCGCAAATCACGGATAGATATAAAAAGTCGCCCATTTCAAGGCGACTAATTTGTTTGTTTAATTTTATTCAGAGAATACGTCATCAACTTGAGCAATTAAGTAGATATCCTTATATGCGGTTGTTGTATTTCCTTTAAGCGTATATGAATATTGAAGCGTGAACATGAAGCAGAAGTAGTTACTTCCGAGTAAGTTTTTCTTCATTGATTCATAATTTGTAGAGAAGACGATTTCACCGTTTTCTGCGATGAATTCATAATCTTTAGAATCCATGTAGTATCCTGATGTTAAGGAAGCAGTTTCTCCAAAGAGATATGCAGGTCTATTATCACCAGAAGTGACACACTTGAATTCGAAGATAGATTCACCGTAGTCATCAGTAACATCAGCATAGTCACCAACTAAAACAACGTTCTTTCCTCTAACTTCATATCTGAGGTTGTCAGCGATGTCTCTTAATTCACCAGCTTCAACAATACTCATGGAGTTTGCTGCAGACCATAAGGCATCATAAGACCAATATGCATCATCATATTCTAAAGGATCATCATAGTTGACTTTTGCAGTGATTTCACCCCAGTTAAGGCAGAATCCTTGAGATTTGTCGTTTGTACAGACAGTATTCATGAACTCGAGTGGGTTCAAGGAATTACCGACGATCGAACCTTCGGCAAAGTCGTAGTCACCACCATCCATCTTTGTGTAGCAGTCGGTATATTGAGTACCAGCAACAGAAAGAATTAAGTTAAGAGTAATGTTGTGGCTCTTAGCAAATGAAGCATTGTTGAATGCATATTCAACGCATTGTTTGAAATCTTTACCAACGTTATCGATGGTATCTTGATATCTATACCAGCATTGTAAGGCGATTTCTTGTCCGTCTTCTAAATCATCATTTCTATATAAAGCTTCAACTGCTCTATTGAAATAAGTTTGAGCAACAGAAACGTTATAACATTCATCGTTTCCTGCGATTGTTGCATATCTACCAACAACTGCTTTACCTTCTTCAGTATCTCTATATGCTTGTTTTCCATCTGGATCCATCATATAGGCATTACCTAAATATCCGATAGCTGGGTTTCTACCAGCATCATCAGCTAATGTTTTTCTATCAACAGCATAGAATACACCATCTAAGAAATCAGAATTAGACATGATTGGTTTGACATCCCAGTAGTCATTTTTGGAGTGACGGTAGGCTGTCATTGTTCCATTTTCACCAAAGTAGTATTCCCATTGTTCTTCTGTACAAGAGTTGATGTTCATCTTAAGGATGGAAGAACCTAATGTTCTATAAACGTTTGGATCATTTTTGTGTTCTTTTAAGAATGAAGCTGGAATTGTAACTTCATCTAATTTATTTAATAAGAAATCATTATAAGCTCTCTTATCTCCATCAGTTCCTTCATAGACGTCTTCAGTGACACCTGCGAAGTGGATGTTTTCTTTATCCCAATATCTTTCGTTTGCTTTATAGGCTAAACGTTTTCCTTGTTGCCAATACTCAGGAACATAAGCACCAACAGAAATGAAGTTATCAAGATTGTATTCACCTGTACCGATGACACCAAACTTCTTAGCTCCACCAATATCGCTGATAAATTCAGCTGGAACTGGTGAGTATAAACCTGAAGAAAGGTTAACCATAGCATAGGATCTTGTTTTTGGAGTAATGAATGTGAAATCCATTGCACCTAATTCTTCGTTTACTTGAATACCAACTTTAGACCAAGCTTCGTCGCTTGTACTTCCTTGATATACATAAGAAGTAACGCCTTCAAATCCGCTTGAATCAGTTCCAAGTTCACTCCATCTAGCAAGTCTATTATCTAATAAAGCTCTAAATGGGGTTAAGTAGTCTTTAATGTCGACATCAACGCCGTCATATTTTGTAGACCATTTGGAAATTTCAGGAACAGAATATTTAAGTCCGTCAGCACCTGTTTTGAGATAGACTCTCCAATATTTTGAAGCGGTTCCTTGTTCATAAGGAACTTCATTTCCTTCTGCATCAAGACAAATTGGAGCATCAGTTTTTGATAAACCAGCAACCCATTGATAGTCTTTCTTATCAGAAGTCATTTCAACTTCAAAGTATCCTGAAGTGATCATTCCGTTTCTTCCAGAGACGTCAGAACCAACGTTATCCCAGAAGTTGAATGAGCCAGAATCAGTTGTTGTGTAATCATGGAAATAGCTAGCAAATCTAGTATCTGCTTCGTCAATTGTTCCATCATACATTATTCCGCTTGGATCTAATGTAGCTTCTCCAACACCAAAACCATAGTTAGTAATATAGGTTGTTGTTGGAAGAGTGATTCTGTCTGAGAATTGTTGATATGAAGCGTCGTCATATAGAGGAATACCAGCTAAGTGATGTTTCATTGCATAAGATTCAAGAGCAGCAAGAATCTTAATTCTCTCTTCGTTTGATGCTGTTGTGTAATCATAAATACCATCAGCTAAATAATCAGAAATGTCCTCGTGTTCGGATGAGCTCTCTTCTTCTTCAGACTCAGAAACTGCAGGGACAGATTCACTAGTTCTAGCTTCTGATGTTGCTTCAGAAGTAGCAGATGTACCTTCAGAAGTTGCACTAGAACTTTGAGTTGATTGTTCGGAAGATTGGGCAGGTTGTCCGCCACCACTAGATCCACCACAGGAACTTAAAACCATCATGGAAGCCATTCCGAGTAATATGGCTACTTTCTTTTTGACCATGTTGTTTTTCTCCTTTCAAAAAAATATCGCATTTATAATGCCGATATATAAAATCATATTTTCAAAAAATTGCAATATTTATTTATAAAATAAATCAAAAGAAGTGGCTTAAATTTTTATTTTTTAAATAAATTCAAAGATTATTGCTACAATAAGAAAAGTAGATCCTACAACAAGGTATGGATAGAAAAATAAGGGGTTTTTGAGGCGTTTTTCAGTAACTTTGCACTTATAATCATATGCATCGGCATATTTTTTCTTAGTCATATCTTTTCTAAATAAATTACCAAAAATAGTGAATGTGTAATTTAATCCATCAAATATACCCGTTCTAAATAAAGCAAGGAAACCTATGCCAGCAAGTTGGAATGCGGCTGTAGCAAAGCAAGCATCACAAATTAGAGTTTTTGGTGGAACCTTTACTAAAAAGAAGATAAGTAAAAAAGAAGTGGTCGCAAGAGCGATTGACACAATTGAATTGATAATTAACTTCTTTACAAAAGGATTCATGCAAGTAGTATAAAACCTTCTACTTTTTTATTCTACTTTTATTGGTTATTTTCGTCGAATATTGAGATACGGGTCGCCTCTTTTTTAAAAAAGGCCTTCTTTTTCTCTATATTATTAGTTTAGACAGAAAATAAGAAATGTCATAATAAAGTTTTACTTTATATTGACATCTTTTCTATGTTCACTATACTACCGAGGAAAAAAGGAGAATGACTTATGAAAAACAAGAAATTAATATTCGGAATGTCTATCTCAGGTTTTCTAGCTATTGTTTCCCTTGTTGCTTGTGGAGGAAATAGCGCACCAAGTACAACTTCTGCCGCTACATCTTCTGAAGGAACTTCTCAAGGTACAAGTGAAGCAACAAGTGAAGGAACCTCTGAAATTTCTAGTGAAGAAAGTTCTGAAGTCTCATCTGAAGCTGAAAGTTCATCTTCTTCTCAAGAAACTTCTAGCAGCAAGCCATCTAGATATCTTGAATTAGACTTAAAATACGACACACTCCCATTTGGTTCCACTACTTATGATGGAGCCAAGCCAATCGTTACTTGGCATGATGGCGATGATGTTCAAGATGCATCTTCTTGGACTCAAAGAATTCGTTATAGAGTTACAAATAACGAAACTGGTGATGTTTATTCTGAAAACGATGTCCTTCCTGTTGGAGAATACACAGTTAGAGCATCCTATGATTCTAAAAATAGACACGACACAGCTACATTAAAAATCGTTGAAGGTACTCCAGAAGTAGCAAGTGAAGGAAAAGGTTATCATTCTTTATCTGTAGATGATCTTTCTTCTTATGCGTTATGGAAACACGCCAACATGGGTGCTTTAGGTGATGGAAAATTCCCAGCAAAAGATATTGATGGAAAACATCCAAAGATGATTGTTATTCCGGTCCAATTTACAGATGTAACATTTGATGAATATCGTTCACACGATGGAAAATTAGTTGGCGGAGACTTCGCTAGAGCAGTTATCGATGAAGCTTTCTTTGCTCCAGAAGGAGAAACTCCATGGCTTTCTTTAAAAGCTTATTATGAAAAATCCTCCTATGGACAACTTCATATTGAAGGAGAAACTTCTCCTGTCATAACTTATCCAAAAACATGTGCACAATTTGATGCTGATGTTAAAAAAGGAACCGACAGCGTTGCAAATATCATTTCTTATGCAATGAGCCAATTAGAAAAAACCTATGGCTATTCTAGAAAAGATTACGATTTAAACGGAGACGGATATGTCGATGGAATTAATGTAATCTATGCAACAAATCAACCAACTCCATCTAGTGTTGGAGATGATTCTTCTACTTGGTGGAACTTCACTTCTGTAGTTAGTGGAAGCGCAAACCTTGCAAATCCAACTCCTCATAGATATTTCTGGTCTAGATATGACTATGTAATGAATTCCTATTATTCTAATTATGAAAAAGAAGATGGCTCTTATAAAGGATTAAGAGATGCTAATCTTGCAGCAGTTGATGCTCATACAATTATCCACGAAAATGGACACTTAATGGGATTAAACGATTATTATTCATATGATCATAATGAAGGACCTGCAGGATGTGTCGATATGATGGACCAAAACGTTGGTGATCATAACGCGTATTCTAAGATGCTTTATAACTGGGTTGCTCCAAAAGTTATTGATGGAACAAGTGAAAACTTCTACATTGATTTACCTTCATTTACTGATACAGGAGAATTCATCTTACTTAAAAAGACCGATGAAAACGGCTCTTTATGGTGCGAACATCCTTATGATGAATATTTGATTCTTGAATATTACACTCCAACCGGAGTTAACTATGAAGACTCTGACGGATATCCAGAATGGAGTTCTGTTAGCACCGAAACCGGTAGCAATCCTTATGGACACGGCGGAACTTATGAAGATCCAGGTTTAAAAGTCTTCCACGTTGACGCTAGAATCGCTTCTACTTTCTATAAAGGAAGTAGACCATCCTCTGGCGCAATGAAATACACCACCAACTTAGTTGATGCTGAAACTACTTTAGAAGATGGAACAAAGCAAACTGCTGCTATCTTCCCTCATGACAACACTCCATCAAGATCTTCTTATGGACAAGCTGAAACTTATGCTGGTGTCAGCCATAAAGCTGGTGAAAGTAACTGTCCTTATAGAGAATTTAGTGCTGTCTTTGCTTCTGGTGCAAACTCCTTAAAGAGTTCTAGCTATGCTAACATTATGGGCCAAACAAAAAATTTATTCGGCGACCCAACATTTACAAATGCTAAGGGCGAAGATAACATCTATGGTGGCAATGTCTACACCAACTTCAAGATGAAAGACTTCTTCCCAAAGACCATGCAATTTGATGACGATTCCCAACTCAACTGGACATTCTCCGTTGATTCTCAAACTGAATCTTCCATTAGATTACACTTCATCAAGAACGCTGATTAAATATCAAATTCTACAAACTAAAGCGGCTTTTGCCGCTTTTTTTATTACTTAATCATATTTTGTACACATAAATTTAGGCTCTAACAGACCTCAAATTTAAGAAATTATATATCGTTAGATTATATCTTGTTCTTTACTTAAAAACGTTTAGGCGAGGTGTTATTTTTTAGAAAATCAAACCACACTAAAAACCTCATAATGTGATAAATAATGTTTCCTTTTTACAATCCAAAAAGATTACAAAAAAGATATACAAAAAAGCTTGGCACGCAGCCAAGCTTTAAGAACATTTAATTAATAATTAGCAAATGTCGATTTCGGAAAGATTAGTTTCTCCTTCAGAAGAATCACCACTTTCTTCTGGTTCTTCACTTTCAGAGATAATTAATCCAGTTTTTTGTTCAGATTCGGTTTCAGATTCTTCGGATTCACTTTCAGTTTCAGAAACGATTAAACCTGTTTAGTGTTCACTTTCGGATAAAACTTCTTCGCTTTCAGAAAGAACTTCTTCAGATTCAGAAATGATTGGTTCACCAGAAATAGTTTCAGAGATAACTTCTTCACTAGAGGAGGATTCGATGATTGGCTCTGGTTCTTCAAAGATAGAGTCTAAGATTTCACCAGCACGATCTTCACCAATATTAGAGAAGGTAACATCCATTTCATAGAACATATCGCTGCTAAGAGAATATAACCAAGTCCAGGTTAATTCGCCTTTGGCTGGATCAAGAGTAATATACCAATTATCAAAGATGTAATCATCTTGCCATGATCCAACTTGAGCAATATCGGAACCAAATGAGAATAAGTCACCAATTTGAGCAACTAATGTTGAGAAATAGTAACGACGTGAGGCATAGAAAGCATCAGCTTCTAATCCAGCATCATTAATTTCAAATGTAATAACGCCAGTTTCTTCATCAACTTTTTTATCTAAGATAGAAGCGATTTCATCGAAATAGTGATAAGTATTACCTTCATCATCTTCAATTCCAATTAACATATGGGCAGTCATACCTAATGTTTCCCATGGATTTGTGGCAATACCTTCACCAGAATGGATTTGTGGTTCTTCCCATTCAATCTTTTGTGTTTGTTCGTTATAGCTACCAACTGCGGAATTTAAAACTCCTTCGTGTTCAGCATAAGCAAGTAAATCGCCTGCTTTATAATCTGTAGCTGTCCAAGCATAACCTTCAGCTTCGTATGTATTATCGATAGAAACTAAGCCATCTTCAACGACGCTAGCTGCAGAAACAACACCCATTTCGTTGACGAATGTAGTTGTTTGATAATTTCCTCTAACGGTAACTCCAGTAGAAGATTTCCAGCTACTTGGAGAAGCTTGAACTTCGCCTTTGGCGTTGAACCAGCAACCTTGAGAAGAAACTGTATAACATCTAGTTTCATCGATTGCATCGAAGAATGCATTGACTTCAGATCCATCGATTTGCTCTGGAACTTCGCCATCAATAAGCCATCGTTCAGCATCTTCAATGACGGCAGAACCGATATCTCTAAACCACATAGCGAAGCCTGTTTCTATATTATTAGAGGTAAGAGATCTAATAACGATAGCTTGTGCAGCTTCATCATAAGCAGCAACAATCTTGGCGGCTTTCATTCCAAGCAAGCCTGCACAATAATCAATTGTGTTTTCCCAGGTAGAAGTTTCTCCGAAGATTCCACCGAAGAAGTTATCCATGTTGGTTGTTCCATATTCATCAACTTCAACAGCGCTGACTTCGTAATATTCTAAGCCTGATTTATCTTTGTAAGCACTCTTTTCAAATTCAGTTACACCGCTAATTCCAGCAGATGTGAAGAAATCACGATAACCTCTTCTATATGCTGTATATGTATAACCTTTAGCAATTTCAAAGTCGTATGGTTCGCTTAATTCAACAGTATTCTTATCGATTTGTTCTTCATCGATAGAATAAGTCATTCCATAAGCAATTCCATCTCTTTCAAGGAAGCCTTCATAGTTACGTTTAATCACTTTTTCAGCTTTCTCTTCATAAGTTAAATATTTAGCTCTGTATTTTGGAGCAGCTAAACCTTCACCAACGCTAACAAATTTACCGCTATAGTAGATTTGAGAATCGTAATAATATCTTTCAGATTCAACGATTTCTTCTAAAGCTCTGTTAAGCAAGATTTTTCCTTGTCCAACAACTTTACCGTGGAATGCTTTTTTAGCTTTACCAGCAGTAATTAATAATGTAAAGTCTCCTTCTAAAAGACCTTCAACAGTTTGATCATAAACTTTGACGTTTTCTTCTCCAACTGTGATGCTAAGTTTGAAATTAGCTTTTGCTTGGTCGCTACTTCTAGTAGCAACTACTAAACCTGTGTCTCTAAGATTAACTGCGTGATCTTCTCCAGAAGCGAGTTCAAGATTATCTTTGATGACAATTGTAGCTTTTTCGTTATCTGCTAAATCAACATATTCGGATTCTGGATCGCTTTCAGAAGCTCCTGTTGCACTTTCACTTTCAGATTCAACTGGTTCAGATTCATCTTCAGTCGATAATCCAGTTTCATGAGTTTCATGTTTGTCAGAAGATTCTTCGCTAACAGAAGATTCTTCGCTAACAGAAGATTCTTGGCTTTGTGAGCTTACTTCACTAGAGGCTTCAGATGTACCAGTCGATGCGCTTGATGCAGCTGGAGTTGATCCTCCTTGACAAGAAGCAAGAAGCAATGAAGCAGCAAATAAAGCTATAAATTTATTTCTTTTCATAAATTTCTCCTTTACTACCCTAACATTTAGGCAAATGCAAGCATACAACGGAAAATAAAAGTTTCAAGTAAAATTTGCGAAATAAATCTATAAGATTTACCTTTTTGGTAGTTTTTACGTATTTTTCATTCATTTTCCACCCTTTAAATATAAAGATTTAAAAAGTTAAGAAAACAAGGCATAATATTAAATGGAAATCGAAAGGATATAACAAAATGAAAGGTATTATTTTAGGAGCCGGTGCTGGAAGTAGACTTTATCCATCAACTAGATCAACTTCTAAACTTCTTCTTCCAATTTATGATAAGCCCATGGTTTATTACCCAATGGCAACTTTAATGGAAGCTAACATTAGAGAAGTTATGTTAATTGTTTCTCCAAAAGATAAACAAAAATTCATAGAACTCTTTGGAGATGGAAGCCAACTTGGAATGAAAATTTCTTATGGAGTTCAAGAAGTTCCTACAGGTATAGTTTCTGCTTTCTTAATCGGAGAAGAATTTATTGGTGATGAACCATGTGCTTTAGTTCTTGGAGATAATATTTTCTACGGAAAAGATTTAGTCGAAAGTTCTCTTAGAGCAGTTAAAGAGGCTAAAGAAGGAAATGTAACCTTGTTTGGCTATGAAGTTCCTGATCCAGAAAGATTCGGAGTTGTTGAATTTGATGACAATAAGAAAGTTCTTTCTTTAGTTGAAAAACCCGCAAATCCCCGTTCGAATTACGCTGTTACAGGTTTATACTTCTATCCTTCTGGAGTTTCTAAAGTATCGAAAAGAGTTACTCCAAGCGCAAGAGGAGAATATGAAATTACTGATCTAAATAACCTATATTTAAAAGAAGCTAATGTCTCAGTTGAACTTTTAGATAAGAGCAATCTCTGGCTAGATACAGGTACATTTGAATCTCTTCTCGAAGCTTCAAACATCATTAAAGAAATTGAAGAGAAAACCCCTGTCGCTGCTTTAGAAATCATTGCTTATAGAAATGGTTGGATTAGCAAAGAGCAACTTATAAAAGCTGGCGAAAGTATGTCTAAAAATTCTTACGGACAAATGCTTTTAAAAGAAGCTAACAAATAATTAATTATTAATATTATTAAGATTTACCCTTTTTCTTCGGGAAGAGGGTATTTTTAAATCTCTTCATAAGTTTATTAACCGTTTCTTCCCTAAATAACATCATACATATAGCGTAAATTAATCCACCAAGAACCAATAAAATAAGGAATAGAACGAGATTTCCAAATCTTCCTTCAAGGAGTTTTCCTATTCCAAATATTGCAACAAACATAATTAAAGATGCATCTAGAGCTTTAACAAAAGTAGATGCTGCGCCTTTATAATTAATTTGTTTTCCAGCAAAACCAACAAATAAGATAACTAAAACTAATTCAGTTAAAGTTGAAGCTAAAGCAGCCCCAGTTTGAGAGAATAGTTTAGTAAATACAATGGATAGTCCTAGGTTAATTAGTAAACCTGCGACTAAGAAAATACTTCTAAGCCACGTCTTCCCTTTAGGGACATAATAAACCGATCCTAGAATTGCATAGAAAGGAGAAAGCAGGATTTTTGGTCCTAAAATATAAAGAATATTTACTGCCCCAATATAGTCTTCTCCAAAGAATCCAGGGATAAAATATTTATTAATTCCCATTAAGCCAAAGAAGCACGGCAGAGCCAAAATAGAGTAGAATTGCAGGGTTTCTTTAACTTTTGCGTTGATTTCTTTATAGTCCTTTTGTGCATAAAGGAAGCTCATTCTAGAAAGAGCAACCGCACTAGAAGCTGAGACAATAGAATAAACTACATTCAGCAATTTATCCGCAACTTCATAGTCTCCTGAAGCATTAGCATTTCCTAACATACTTCCTAAAACAGTTTTAGAAACTAAAGGAAGGAAGATTGTCGCTAAATAAGGAATCAAGAATGGAAGACATCCCGCAACGTGCCTCATAGGGTTAAATTTATGGAAATGGGGTCTATTTAAATATTTGTGAATGAAAACAAACATTGATAATCCTGAAGCCGCAGAGCTTAAAGACATAATTAATACATATTTAAAATAGTCATTAGGTCCTTTAATAAATACGATGATTGCTACGAAATTTAAAATTCTAACAATAATAGATCTTATAGAAATGGTCTTAAAGTTTTCTAAGCCCATATATAAGAAATTAATTTCTAAACATCCGCCAACTATAAATAAAGAAAGAGCATTAAATACTCTTCTATCATTTAATTCAAAGTCTGATGAATATAAGAAATTAGAATTTACTAAACCTAGATAAATGGCTAAAACAAAACAAGTTATCGTTATTCTTACTGCAAATAGTTCATAGAAAAGTTCACTAGTTTTTGCTCGATCATTTCTGTGTTTTGCTAATAAATATGAGCCGTATTCAGTAAAACCGAATTGAGCAAAAGCAGCAAAATATGTAACTAAAGAAGAAGCGTAAGAGAAAGAACCCACGCCAGAACTAGTTAAACTTCTAGAAACATATGGAATTGTAATTAATGGGATAAGTAAAACTAAAACATTGTAGATGGTATTGAACATAATGTTCGATGACATCGATGTTTGTACTTGTGCTGCTTTCTTTTTAAAAAGTCCCATACAAATTAAACTTTAAATAAACTACTACAAAAAAATAGTAAAGAAAATATTTTCTTTACTTAACTACCTTATTTCTTTCTTCTAAAAGCTCTTTAATTAAGGCTGATTTAGTTCTATCACAGACTAAAATTTTGCCCTTATTACAAGCAATAATGCTGTTTTTTATTCCGATTAATCCTATTTCAACATCTTTTTCAGAAGAAACAACAATATTGTTATTTGAATCTACTTTGAAAAATAATGAATTTAGATTCACGTTGTTATCAACATCTTTTTCAAATAGTTTGAAGAATGCCTCAAATGAACCTACATCATCCCAATCAAAAGAAGAAGGAATTACATACACGTTTTCTGCCTTCTCCATGACCGCATAATCAATTGAAATTTTAGGCAGTTTTTCAAAAAAGAGGCGACACGTATATTCGTTTTCACTTAAATTTTCTAGACTTACGCTCTCACATAACTCACTAAAAACTTCATGATGGATTGGGGAATATTTCTCAAAAGCATTCATTAAAACAGAATACTTAAAAATAAACATTCCTGAATTCCAGAGATATTCTTTTGACTCAAAATATTGTTTCGCAACTTCTAATTGGGGCTTTTCTTTGAAAGCTAAGCATTTAGTTTCTTCATTAACTTTTGGAGAAGAAACTTTGATATATCCATACTCTGTTCTAGGACTTGTTGGAAAGATGCCAAGAGTAACAATCTCGTCATTTCCAGCGCTTTTAACCGCAATTTGCAGTGTTTTTCTGAAATTTTCTTCATCATTTATTAATTGATCTGATGCTAAAACACAAATAATAGGATTATCAAATCTCTGCGCTATTAAAGAAGATCCAAAGCCAATAGCAGCAGCAGTATCTTTGAATAAAGGTTCTAGAATAATATTGGAATCTTTGATGTTTGGGCAAACTTCTTTAACTAATTGTTTTTGACTTTTGTTTGTTGCAATAAAAATATGATCAATATCAGTAAGAGGAAGAACTCTTTCAACGGCTTTGGTTAAAAGAGGCTTATCGGAAAATATTGATAAATACTGTTTAGGCTTTTCTTCAGTAGATAAAGGCCAAAATCTTTCACCCTTTCCACCGCACATTATTAGATATGCAACTTCAGACATGCAAGTATTATACCACAATTAGGCAAACAAAAAACTTATCAGGTTTCCGATAAGCTTTTAGTTAATAATTAATTACTTTTCGATTCTTACGACGATATGTTCGCCTTCAGCTGTATCGATAGAGAATAAATCTCCTTCAAGACCCATTCTGACAAGACCAATAACTGTTTTAAAATCAATATCTCTTAAGATTTTAGAAGAAGAAACAGCAGCATTTGTTCTTGTTTTTGCTAAATCGTTAGCTAAGGACATTGGTAAACCAAATGTAACAACACTTCCATCTTGGTTAGTTGTAATTACACGTAATACCATGCGGTTAACAGAAGCTTTACCTGGCTTCTTACCTGTATATCTAGCAACTGGTAAAGGAAGAGTATTTCCAGTAACCATAGGTGCTTTAATTTCTTTGTTTTCAACAGGGTTTACTAATTCGACATCATTTTCCATAATCATTCTCCAAAAAATCTAGAAAGATTTTAAACCTAATTGACAACTTATTCGATAAAAAAATTATATTTTTTGCATTTTTTTACAACTTTCTACATTACTCAGCAGTTTTACCCCATATTTTGCCCCATATTTTTGACTTCAAAGTATAGATTATTTCGCATTTTCAGTTAAAATTAACTATATAAGGAAGTAGATATGGAAGAAATTAAGTGCCTTAGATTTAGGTTGATAATGAAGATTATGGAACCTTATTTTGCTAGCAAAAGAATAAAACTCCTTCATTCAAACTATGGTTTTATTGTTTTTACTACAGAAAAAATGCATGAAAGATTTAAAAATCAAGGGAACGGTCAGTGGCAAGATATTAAGGATCTTTTCTACTTCTCTTTAAGTTTTAATGCTGAAAATAGAGGCAATATGATTGAGCTTTTCTGCTATGCTGATGCTCCTATTAGAGAAGCGTGGAACGAAAAATTAGCAGGAAGAGGCCAACTTTATTCCCGTTACACAAAAAGAGGATTTGACTCCTTCTACCAACTAGAAATTATCCCTGAAAGAGAAAATCCTGCTCTAATAAATGAAAACACAAGAAAGCTAGCTAATGATTTAATTTGGTTTTTAGATAACAAAATTATTGAAATAGAAAATATATTGCTTAATTAATTTAATATCTTGTCTAAAGACAATCTCTCCTTTAGACTATTGCCCGTGGAATATGTAATTCAGGCAAAAAATTTATCTAAGATTTATAAAGTTGGAGACTCTGAAGTTAAAGCTCTAAACGGAGTTTCTTTTAACATTAAACAAGGCGAATTAGCGGTTATTTTAGGTCCTTCTGGAGCTGGAAAAACTACTTTATTAAATCTTCTAGGAGGTATGGATACCATCACTTCAGGAGAATTAATCGTAGATAAAGAAGATGTAAGTAAATTCGATAAAAAGGCTCTAACTTACTATAGAAGAAATAAAATCGGCTTCGTTTTCCAATTCTATAATTTAATGCCTAATTTAACCGCGTTAGAAAACATTGAACTTGCTACTGAACTTAAAAGCGATGCTCTTTCCCCTGCTAAAACACTAGAAATGGTTGGACTAAAAGAAAGAAAAGATAATTTTCCAGCTCAACTTTCTGGAGGAGAACAGCAAAGAGTATCTATTGCTAGAGCTTTAGCAAAAAATCCTTCATTTATTCTTTGTGATGAACCTACTGGAGCCCTAGATTATCAAACAGGAAAAGATATTTTAAAGCTTCTTCAAGATGCTGCAGTCAAAAAAAATAAAACTGTTTTAATTGTTACTCATAATAGTTCTTTAAAAGAAATGGCTAATCACCTTCTTACAATTAAAAATGGAGAGATTATTGAGGATAAATACAATCCAAATCCAAAAGACATTAAGGATATTGAATGGTGAAAAAAGCTTTCTTTAAAACCACTATACGAATGTTTGTTTCAAACAAAGCAAGGTTTATTGCAAACTTTTTTATAGTATTCCTTTCTGTTGCTATTACTTCTGGATTAGGAGGATTAGTTCCAACTTATAATGAATCATTTGCAACTGTTTATAAAGAAGGAAATGCTTTTGATATTGACTTAAAAACTAAAGTTGAAGATGGATTCTCTGACCAAGATATAAATAAAGCAAAAACTATCGAAAACCTCGCAGAACTCAGTTATTTTTCTCAATTTGACCTAGAACAAACAGATAAAAACTCAAGAATTTATTTTATAGATTTCAATAATTTTCCTATCTCTACTTTATCTATTGATAGCGGAGATTATCCTAGCGATTATCTTAGAGAAGTCGTTGTAGAAAGATCTTCTCTTAACTTAAAAAAATATGAAATTGGGGATTTAGTAGATCTTGATTTCTCTTCTTTTGATATGGGGAGTTCTTTACCTAGTAAATTATCTTTTGAAGTAACTGGGGTAGTTCATAACTCAATCTATAATTCAGTTAGTAAAGAAAGAGCTAACTTTGAAAATGAAGAAAAATATCTAAATGAAATAATCTATATAGATGCTAAATATTTAGCTCTTATTAAGAAATTTGGAATTAACTTTCCAATCACTGATATCTATCTTAGATTCAATATAGATCATAATTATCTATCTGAGTCTTATGACAATAAAACTGCGATGATTGCTAAAGAAATTGAATCTCTTTATGGAACAGATAAAGTCAAAGCTCTAACTTTAAAAGAAACCACATCTTATGGATTATTTTCTAATTATGGCAATAAAATAACTCGAATCAGTTATGTTTTCCCATTTTTCTTTATTGTTTTATGCATGCTAGTCAATGTTTTAATTATTACTAGATTAATTAAAGATGAACGTTCTCAAATAGGCTGTTTCCATTCTATTGGAGTTTCTAAACATTCAATTGTGCGTCGATATGTATATTTCTCGCTTATTTCTACAATTTTAGGAGCTGCGGCTGGATATATTTGTGGGACTCCATTCATCCCTAAGCTTATTTATAGTACGTTCTGCGCAGTATTCTACATGGGCCCAAATCTAATTAATTTCTTATCCGTAATTGGAATTGCGGTAAGTGGAATTATTTTATTAGTTTCTTGTCTAGCTGGTGGAATTTATGCAGTTTCTTATCTAAAAGAAACACCAAGTGCTCTATTTAGACCTCAAACAGCAAAGCCAGGAAAGAAGATTATTTTAGAAAAAATCTCACTAATTTGGTCAAAACTTAAATTTTCTTATAAATCTAGCCTTCGTAATATCTTTAGACAAAAGAAGAACTTTGTTCTTACAACGATGTCAATTATGGGCTCTACACTGCTAGTTTTAATTGGCTTTGGTCTTCTAGATGTTTCTGGAGATCTAGCAAATGACTCTACTTATGGAAATGTAGCAAAAACTATGTCAGGAATTTCTTTTGTCATCGTAGCTTTTGCGTTACTTATGTCTATTACGGTCATTTATGCCTTAACTAGTATGAATATTTCAGATAGAGTAAGAGAATTAGCTACCTTAAAAGTTTTAGGTTATAACGAAAGAGAATGTTCAAATTATGCCTTTAGGGAAATCTTAATTATTGCGATCATTGCTGTGTTTTTAGGTTTGCCTATGTCTACAGGCATTATTGCTTGGGTATTAGAATTCCTAGGATTTGGAAATATAGGAGACCTAAAATGGTATTCTTATGTCCTTACTGTAGTCATCATTATTGCTTCAACTTATATCGTAAATATTCTTTTAAAACGTAAAATTAGAGCAATTGATATGAATGGATCATTAAAATCAATTGAATAATTGACTTTAACCCCTCTTCTTTCTACACTTTATCTATGGAAATTGAGAACGAAAAAATTATTTTAACTGGTGATAGACCTACTGGAAGACTCCATATTGGCCATTATGTAGGTTCTTTAAGACGTAGAGTTGAACTTCAAAAAGAAGGTGATTATGACGAAATGTATATCATGATTGCTGATACTCAAGCACTTACAGACCATGCAGGAAATGTAGAAAAAGTCAGAGAAAATGTCATTCAAGTCGCTCTAGACTACCTTTCTTGTGGCTTAGATCCAGAAAAAGTAACAATATTTGTTCAATCTAGAGTACCTGCTTTATTTGAGATAACTTGCTACTTTTTAGACTTAGTTACTCTTTCTAGACTTGAAAGAAATCCTACTGTCAAAGCTGAACTTCAACAAAAGAATTTTGCAGAATCTATTCCAGTAGGATTCTTAACTTATCCAATTTCTCAAGCAGCCGATATTCTCACTTTCGGAACCACTATTGTTCCCGTAGGGGAAGATCAAAAGCCAATGATTGAGCAAGCTAATGAGATAGTACATAAATTTAATTCAATGTACGGAGAAGTCTTTAGAGAATGTAAAGCGGTCGTTCCAGAGAACCAAAGTAGCAAGAGATTACCTGGTACAGACGGTAAAGCAAAGATGTCAAAATCTGTAGGAAACTGCATATACTTGTCAGATGATGAAAAAACACTGAACAAAAAAGTTATGTCAATGTTCACAGATCCTACTCATCTTTCTCCTTCTGACCCAGGACATACAGAAAATAATCCGGTCTTTATTTATCTAGATGCTTTTGCAACTGACGGGCACTTTAAAGAATTCTTACCCGAATATAAAAATCTAGAAGAAATGAAAGCTCACTATGAAAGAGGCGGTCTTGGAGATGTCGTCTGCAAACGTTTCTTGTTCAATGTCTTAAATAGCATTCTCAAACCAATTAGAGAAAGAAGATATGAATTAGAAAAAGACATTAGCAAAATTTATGAGATACTAGAAAGAGGTTGCCAAAAAGCTAATGAGAGAGCAAACGTCTATGCAGCTAGAGCTAGAAGAGCAATTGGAATTAATTATTTCGAAAATAAAAAGTTCATTGAAAAACAACAAAAAGAAATCAATAAAGATCATAAAGCAAAAGAAGAACTTGAAGCTTACTTAGCAAAACAAAAAAAGAGTTAACCTAGTTGTGATTAACTCTTTTTATTAACTCTCCAATACTGAATTTTTCTTCTTTAACTTCATCTATTTTCTTATTACTTACGACACATAAAGAATACTGATTTCCTCTGTTTTCTAAAAATTTATGTGAGAAATACAGTGTTTTTTCATAAAATGACACTGTATTATCATCTATTAAAAAACATTTATCTTCCTTAGGATTTGTTATTCCCTTACCATTTGCTTTCGCGCAGGCTTCTTTTAAAGTCCAAATCTTAAAGAAGTCTTTTTCATCTTTTACATACTCTTTTTCTTCTGCAGCAAGAGAATAATCAATTAGGTCTTTTTTAATTTCTTTAACTTTCTCTAAGTCAATTCCTACTTCATCTTTTTTAGATAAAACTAGCCCAACAATATTTCCTGAATGAGACAAATTAAAGAATAATTTCTCATCTACATATGTTTTACCGAACTTATTTATCTTTATTTCATAAGGAACATATAGTCTTTCTAAAAGCCCGCAAGCTAAACAATTTATTTTATCTTCTTCTTTTAAATATCTTCTAGTCCTTTCTTTTCTATAACTGGAGATTAAATTAAAGGCTTCAAAAAAAGAAAAATCGTTAATGCTAGTATCAACTAAAATGATTTTTAATGAATTATTCATTATTTAATTAAACTCATGGGTCCTTCTTGATAGACATCAAGGTTCTCATTTTTATATGTTCTTTCTAAAATATCAGCTAATCTTTCACCAGCTATTTGATAGTTCCAAGTCTCTTTTACAGTTGAAATACCTTTTTGTTTAATCTTATTAAACTTCGCTTTATCAAAGAATAAATCATATGCTTCTAAACATTTTTGAATGAATTCTTCTTCGCCTTTAAATAAGATTGAATTTTCTTTATCTACGCAGAATAAATTAGTTGCCCCAGCTTCAGTAGAAGCAATTCCAACGCATCCACAGCTCATAGCTTCTGCTAAAGTTGATCCATAGCCTTCTCTTCTATCAGAGGTGAAACAGAAGAAGTCGTTTGAATAATAGTAATTTTTAACTTTATCAGCGCTGCACGGAGGATAAAAACTTATATAATCCTCTAGCTGATTTTCTATAACTTTTTGTTTACATAAGTCTAGTATTTCACCTTCTCCAATTAGGTTAAACCTTGCAGATTTCCCCTCTTTTTTAAATTTTTGGGCACAACTGATCATATATTCAGCATGTTTCCAGTGGATAAATCTACCTAAATATAAGAAATTAGGAATCTCATTTTCTTCTCTTTGTTCAATTGGTTCTAAAACAAAAGCAGGATAATAGCCAAACTTAAAATATTTTCTAGATGAATAATGTTTTTCTGTCTTTTCTATATCTTCTTTTGCAAAGCTAGAAGCACATAAGAAATATTGATTCTTGTTGTGACCAGTTCTCAAATATTTTCTTGCACGCAAGTATTTAGCCACAGTCCAAGATAATTTATAGTCTTTATAAAGTCTTTCCATGTACCAGAAAACAATTCTTTTTGCTTTCAATGCTTTTTTAATAGAAGCAACTCCTTGAGAATAAGAAACTATAATTACATCCGAATTTAACGTGATGTCCTCGCTCTTTTTATGTTCTGGATCATAATCTTCAACTATATAAGGTCTTTGAGTTTGCTGATAACCTAGAGATTTTCTCTCCAGAGTAAGTTCTTCCTGACATAAGAAAGTAAAATCATCTTTAAAGTGCTCATAAAGAATATCGGCAATCCCAAGAAGATGATGGGACATAAAATTTGTAACGAAAGTCACTTTCATTCTTTTCTTTTTATTTCTCCTGAAATTTGTTTGGCTAAACTATCAATATCTAGGTCAGTTGTGTTAATTAACAGGTCATAGTTAAGTCTATCGCCCCAATCTTTTCCAGAGAAGAATTCGTAATAATCTCTTCTTTTTCTATCAATAGAGCGGATTTTTCTAGCAAGTTGTCTATCTGTTAAATTAGATACATCGTCTTCTTGACCTTTCTCTCTACATCTTTTTATTTTATATTCCATAGATGCATAGACAAATATTCTTAAAGGTTTAAATTCTTCTAAAATATAGTCAGCAGCTCTACCAATAATTACGCAATCCCCTTTTTTAGCTAAATCAGTTAAGATTGCTTTAGTAGCTTCAAAAATATCTAAAGACAAAGCTAAATTAGCGTCGGTTTTTTCATTAGAAAAACTAACACCTAATTTAACCGGGAATAAAGGCATTGGTTTAGTTTCACCAAAATGTTCTATATATCCATAGCTATATTTTGTCTTCTTACTTATCTCGACTAAAATCTCTTTATCATAATAAGGAATTTTTAATTCTTCAGCGATTTTTCTTCCTAATTCTCTTCCGCCACTAGAGAACTCTCTACCAATTGTAATGATCATAATTCACCTCCCCATTATGAATTTTAGCTAGGATCTGCAGGGTTTTCTTCTAGATAGCCTATAGACTTATCTTCTTTAGCTTGTCTAGAAATGACTCCTGAATACTTCTTTTCATTATTAACTATAAACTTAAGGCAGTTATCAAATAACTTGAATTCAATGAAGAAGAAATGAAGGACGAAAGCAAACGTAATAGCGAATATTATAGAGAATAGATAGTGAGCTAAACCTACTTTATATAAGTAACAACAGCCAATCGCTTCCCCCAAAACTAAAGCATCAAGAATTCCTAAATATAAGAAATGATTTCTAGTTAAACTCTTGTTTCTATAATGGAGATAAATTCCTAATCCTTGAATGATTATAGCGGCAGCAATTAGAGGGAATCTTAGATATGAAGCTGAAGCAACTCCGCCAACACTTAATAAAATGACAGGGAAAATTAAAAGGAAATCTAACTTAGGATAATTAACGCTTGGTTCTTTAATTCTACTGACTTTTTCTTCTTCCATCTTATATCTAGCTTCAACAGATAATAAAGGAACAGCAGCAAAGTTAATAAAGAATAAAGAACTCCATTCTGTAGTTAATAAATATTCTGGTTCTAATAAGGCTCTTATAAAGTAGCAGCCTAAAATAGCTAGATACAATCTAACGGATTTATCTTTATATTTCTTATAAATTTGGAATGCTTTAAAAATTAAATAAACATCAAATAGTAAAGAAAGGATTCCTCTAATAAGTCCACCTTCTCCAAAAGGCATTAAATATCCATTATGTGTATGCCAAACTTTTGCTCCAGGATTATCTGCAGCAAAGAAGAAAGCTCTATTAAAGTTCCCGCTCCCTAGGCCAAACACTAGATACATAGGATCACTTTTTAACACAGCAAAAAGAGAATCCCAAATAACAATTCTACTATGCAAAGTTGAGTCTTCTGAAGTAAATAGGCCTACAACTTTATTATGAATTTTCTCAAATATAGACCATTTCCAGAAATAAGGAACAAAAGTAACTATGCATGCTATAGCAATAATTAACGCTGCTCCTCCAAAAGTAATTAGGAAGAGTTTTTTACTTCTTTTTCTAAAATCATAAATTAGATATAAGAAGAGAACTATAAGTAAGAATACTCCAGCCATAAGACAGCTTCGTGATCCAGAAACGTAAATATGGAACATGAAATAAAGAATAAAGAATATTCTCCACCACTTATGGTCGAAATACATGAGTATTGTTTCAGCAAATACACCAAATAAAACTATGACACCAAATACGTTCTTTTGACCTGTAAAAGATTGAATTGGAGGAAGCTCCATGTCACTTCTTGTATTGAAGAAATAATAATAAGAATCAAAGTCTGAGAAATAAGAATAGATGATTACGAAAATAGCGAAGATAACTATTATGTAATAAATAATTCTCCAAGAATTTTCTTTCTTTCTACAAAATGGAGCTACTGTATAAGTAACGTAAAGAAATAAAGCTGTATTTAAAAACATGAAGATATATTCAACACGTCTAGCTATCTCTAAGTCATATTTGAAATCTTCTCCCCAGGTAAATGTATTAGGGAAATAAATTAACGCTACAGTGTTGCCAATAAAGCAAAAACCCAGCAAACCTAAGATAAAATAATTGATTTTTACATTAAAGTAGCGTTTTCCAACAAATAATAAAAAGACACCTAAGACAATATTACCTAGAAGCATTCCTCCAAAATCACCAATAATGTCAAAAGGTAAAACGTGGTAATCTTCGCCTTCAAAAACAGCTGTAAAAGCAAAAGTTAAAATCATATAAAGGAAGTAGACCATTGTTAAAAGCAAATGGGGACGATTCCCCAATGATAGTCTTTTACTTTTAACGACTTCCTCCATCTTTATACAGCGCCTTTTTTAGTTAAAACTGTAGGAACGGTCTTGAAAAGAATCTTAACATCGAGCCATAAGGATCTTTGTTCAAAATATGCAAGATTAAGTCTAGCTCTTTCTCCGCCAGCATAAGTAGCGTTATTACGTCCATTAACTTGCCAATATCCTGTAATTCCAGGTCTAGCAAGACGAATAATTTTAATTTGTTCAGGAGTATAGTTTTTCTTTTCTTCAGCAGGAGTAATTGGTCTAGGACCAACTAAAGACATTTGACAAGCAAGAATATTGAAAAGTTGTGGAAGTTCATCTAAGGATGTTTTTCTTAAAACGTGACCAATCTTAGTAACTCTAGGATCGCGTTCAAGTTTTCTTTCTTTCTTCCATTCTTCCATTTGCTCTTTAGTCATATATTTACCAGGATTTTCGTTAGCATCAGAGAACATTGTTCTAAATTTGAGAACATGGATAATCTTTCCGTTTTTTCCAACTCTAACATCTCTAAAAAGAATTTTTCCTTTTGAAGTGCATTTAACTAAGATAGCTAAAATAATGTAAAGCCAACTCAGTAAAATAACTCCGATTAAAGCCACGAGGAAATCAAAAGAATATTTGATTGGGTAGTACCACCAATGAAGTTTTTTAACCTTATATGTCTCTTCCATTATTCCTCCTCGCTCTCCTTATGTGGAGTTGAAAATCTATAATAAAGACCAAAAGCAACGCTAGAAACTAAGAATCCAGCTGCAATTCCGCCTGCTAAGCCAATTAAAGAAGATATGCCGTTTTTAGTAATAGTAATATCGGCGAATTCATATTTAAGATTTTCTTTGTAGTTTCTAAATAGATAAACTGTGTAAGAATCTAAGTCAGTTTCATCAGCAACATAACCGGCTTTAGAATCAGCTAAAGTCTTTCCAAATTCTTTAGATTCAGAAATATAAGTAGTTGTTTTTGCGGATGTAGGAGCAGATAAATATGAGATAACTCCTCTATTTTCTTCATCTACTGTTGCTAACTTTAAATTATCTACTTCAGCTATATTTTCAAAAGATAAAGTAGACTTTCCTTCTAGATAATAGCCTAGATATTCGATATATTGAGCATAAACGCTTCTCTTATTTTCTTCTTCTACTAGAAGCAAGTTATAGTATTTAAGTTCTTCTTTGTCTTCAACTGGATCAAGAGTTTTAATGTAATTCTTGTATCTCGCTGTACTAGTAAATGAATTTTTAACTCCTCTAACTGTTGAATTAAATTCTAAATCAAAAGCAGTTTTTAGTTGTTCAACTGTTTTATCTCCAACATTAATATATTTTGCAGCACTTAAAACATTGCTGAATCTATCTGCATCTAAAATGTTATTTTTATAGTGCTTAGTCGCAAATTTAGCCTTGGCATTCCCTAAAGATAAGCCTTCTTCATTTACAGAATAAGTAGGAAGGAAATTTAAAGATGAAGTTAAGGCATCATAGAAAGTAGTCATTCTGCTCCCCATAGTTTGAAGAGAATGAGCTTGGTCTAAATATGGCAAAGATTCGAAGTTTTCATCGAAAGTATAGTCGAATTTATCAATTAATTTGTTCTCTGCGTAAGATAATTCTGTATCAATAATTGCTTTAACAAATTTCTTAGCAACAGCATCGTCGGAGAAATATTTTCTTTTTAAAGTTAAAGTATAACGATACGGCTGACCTTTGACTTCAGTAATACTAACTCCGCTTTCAACAGCAATCTTATCAACAAGAAGTCCACCAAAAGTAGAATCAGAAGCTTTAATTTTTTCTAAACGATTTCTGGAATAAAAATCACTTAAAGCAAAAGCACTTCCGTCATAATATTTCTTTTGGCCGCCTTCCTCAATTAAAGGAATTTCAACATCGAAGTTAGAAATCAATCTTTCTATTTGTTTGTTGACTCCTTGAGCGATTGCAATATAGCCAATGATTCCGCCAATAACAGTAAAAGCAACAACCCAATATTTGTATTTTCCAAGGGAGTAAAAATATGCTGCTAAACCTTTTTTCTTTCTTTTAGAAGTCCTTCTTGGCTTAGGACTAACCTTATTTTCTTCATTTTCCATGTTTTTACTATACTCTTTTATAGTTTATTCTTCTAGTCTAATTGAGAATATGTCAAATAAATTGACATTCTCAATATATATAGAAAAAACAAGCTTTCAGGAGGAACTTATTTATAAATATTTTATCGCTTTTCTAAATATTGAAAATGGCCAAAATCACCGTAAAACCCGGTTAATTTTCTTCAAAATGCTTCAAAACTTGATAGTCATAGGAATAGCTATGAAACATTTCATAAAATTTATAATTATAGTACATTGTTCCGCCAACTCTAAAAAGTAAGCTTGTTCCTATATTAGAATTATTCATAAAATTACTTCCAAGAAGTAAAAGTTTTCTCACATGCAATTCAAGATCTGCTTTATCATAAGAGATTTCAGCGGCATCCAAACATTTTTCAATATTTGCTATTGCTGAATCTGGGCTTACGTTCACGACACTTAGATAGAGAGAAAGATAATATTTTGAAAGTTCTTTAACTACTGTTTCTATCTTTGATTTAGCAGTTGAAAGGAATAAATCAAGAACATAAATAAGTTCAGACTGAAAATTCTCTACGTATTTTTCTCTAGTTTCTATCGAAATTGTTCGATCATCAGTCGCTTTTGTTGTAACAACTTGCTTGACCTTTTGTACAGCTTCTTCAGGAGTCAATTTAACAATAGAATCAACAAGAGAGATTCCACTAAAGTCAATTTGGACAGTCTTAGTTTTGAATTCATCTACATAGAAATCAGGGAAAACTTCTTGCATGAGTTCTAAATAATCATCTCTATATGTATCGATACTTTCTCCAATCCTATACATCCCGTAAGTATCTGGAATCATATTTGCTATTAAATCTGAAGGACTTACGAATTGATGGAAATAACGAGAATAAGTCTCGTCTTTTTCTCCTAAAGACAAGGATGAATTAAACCCGTAAGTATAGATATATTCGTGCGATAATAAGTTATTAAATGGCGAATTATCGAGATTTTTATGAAGTTTCAAACTAACTAAATTGGTTATAGAAGCTCCTCTAGAAAATCCAGTGAAGACTAATTTAACCTTCTTACTATTATTCTTTTTTAGATTCATTAAATATTGATATAAGACTTCATAAATTTCTTCTGCGTTTTCGTGGAACCCTTCATGATCTTCACTTAATCCAAATCTAACATTGTTTTCCCATTCTTTGAGGTAAGAATTTCCATAACAGCAAATAACAATATCTTGTTCTTCGACATTTTCTTTAGGATCTAAATGAATTCTGCTGATTGAATATTTAGTTGTATCTTCTCTATTCTCTAAGAAGTAATCATTAGAAAAATATACATCATCAAAATTAAAAGATTTAAGGAAATTTGATAGCGAAGTTGCAGTTCCACTAAACCAAGTTAATCCTAATAAAAATTGGGCTAAGTTTGAGTAAAAATTGATAGACGTATGCCCTGAATTGAAATAATCAGCATCAAAAACAAACTTGAAATTACCACTATACGAAGAATCGTACATGTATGTTCTTTCAAACGTATTTTCAGAATGATATTTCTGCTCACCTTCAGCACTAGTTAAAGAATAAATAGTAATGTCTTCAGATGAAGATTCCGAAGTTAAAGATGGAGCACTACTTTTTCCACAAGAAATTAAGAAGGCTAAGGTTAGAGAAATAACAAATAGTTTTTTCATAAAATCTATGCTTCTTATTATACATAAAATAAGAAAATTGTCTTTGCTAATAAAATTATATTTTTAGGATGGCAGGAATTTCTTCTCCCTCATTTCCTTTATAAAATTGAAGCTGCTCAACAAAGCCAAATGATTCATAAAGCTTCTTTGCAACTGCATTTTCTGGTTCATAGCTAAGCCAAATTGTCTCAGCTTTTCCGCAAGGGAATGTTTTGATGTAATCTAAAGCAAGTTGCATCGCTTTTCTTCCATAGCCTTTTCTTTGATAGCGTTTATCGATCATAAATCTCCACAAGCAGTAACTTTTTCTAACTATTTCAACAAATGCTGGATCTTCTCCTGCAAGATCGTCATCTTCAGCTAGTCCATAGCCAATCATTAAAAATCCAATTGGCTTTTTATTTCTACATATTGCAAAGGGAAGAGCGACTCCTCCATTAGTGATTGCAACATAAGCTTCAGCTAAAGATCCCTTATTACTAGCTACAAAGTTTTTTTGATTGCGGGCAACTTTTAAGCCCCAAATAACTTTTATATAATTTTTATAAGTAATTTTTTCTAATGTAATTTCTTCCATAATGATCCTTTTATTACTAAATTAATTTTACAATAATTCACAGCAAAATAAATAAAAATCCCTGCAAAAACAGGGAATTTTTGAAAATTTTGGTGTGCTTGGGCGGATTCGAACTGCCTACCTTAGACGTCGGAGGTCTACACTCTATCCAAATGAGCTACAAGCACAAAATGGTACATTGGACGAGATTTGAACTCGCACCTATTTCTAGACTAGCGCCTGAAGCTAGCGCGTCTACCGTTCCGCCACCAATGTAGAGAAAATATACAATTATTTTTTTAAAAAGTCGATTATTAAGGAAATTATTTGTTGGTCATCTTGAAACAAAATTGAATAGTCTAATTTGAATCCAGAAGGCCGGTTAATCCGATCAAATTTTTCATTAGCAATGAAATAATCTTGAGCTTTTAAAGTCCAATAAGGCTGGTGATATTTATTTTTAGCTGTATAAGTAGTGACTAAAGGATTATGGACCTCGTTAACAATTCTAAGGAAATTATGCTTATAACTAACCATGTTATCTTTGTCCCCTTGTATGCATAAAACAGGAATCTTTGCTTTATTCAGCAGGTCAACTCCATCGATTACGCACTCTTTCCCATAGAGATTAATTAATGCACGTATCAAAGATTTTTTTACTTTTTTAACAATTGGGGCTAAATCTATACATTCATTAGGAAGAGAAATAAAACCTGATAAATTTACTATTTTTTCTATTTTATATTCATCATGATGTAAGCAATGAACAGCACCAAATCCTCCCCAGGAATGTCCTATGACTAATCTTTTTCTATTTTTAAGTTCTTCATTAGATTCAATATATTTAAATAAAGCATCGAGATCAGGAATAATCTGAGCTAAAGAAACCATGGATTCTCCTTGAGATTCCATAGTTCCAGTTCCGTCAAAAGATAAAACTAAGAATCCTTTTTTAGCAAAGGAGGAAACTTCTAGAGAATATGCTTTTCTTCCTGCTCCAAATCCAGGAATAAAAATAAGTAAATCTTTGTTTTTCTTTTCTCCAACATAAGCTAATTCGCCAATTAATTTATTTTGTCCGCTATAAAAAGAGAATTTTTCAGTTTTAACTCCAAAGCTAGAAATCTCAGGATATTCAAAGAAAGGAGAACCATCGCAGCGCATATGTGCCCCTTTAATTAACTCTTTTTCAATAATCTTACGAACGATCACGTCTAGCTCCTACTCCAAAAAGGAAATGGAAAACAGCGGTAAAATACTTTTTATTCGCCATATCACATATTACATAAGCAAGTCTATGATTCTTTAAATATAAAGATATAGTTCTTAAAGGAGTTTGAACCATAGCATAATAAGACATTTTCTCTATTCCATCTCTAAAAGCACCTTTATAAGTTTGTGCTAATCTGCGATTAATTTTCTTTCCAACCCAAAGTCTAGATAAATCTTCAATTGTGCAGTTCATCGTATATGGTCTAGATTTAGGATCCCTAGCGATAAATACACTATGACCTAATAAGTTTTCGAAATCATTTTCATATCTAAGGAAACCATTCTTTCCTAAATCATAATAAACTGGGTAAACATTTCGACTAGAAAGGAAGATTTCTCCTTTAACTTTGAAAGCAATCTTTCCTATGACTGTAGAAGAATTTGCACATAAACAAATATCATATTGCCCATCTTCAATACAGAATGCCTTTGATTCAATGTCGTAGTGGGAGAAGACGTTTTTATCTAAAGTGAAGTTTACTTTTACTGCTTTTCCAGCCTCTAAAAATACCTTTTTATATGCAATTAAACTTCTTTTTGCTTTGAAAACCTTATTATTTTTAGGTTCTAAATAAAGTTGAATTACATGTCCACCACTTACTTTTCCTGTATTAGTAACTGTAACGGAAACTGTAAATGGATTTTCACTATCTATATTAGCCTTACTAGCGGTAAATTCAGTATATTTAAATTTTGTATAAGAAAGCCCGTAGCCAAATGGATATAAAACTTTTTTATTCGCACTTTCATAATAACGATAACCTACATATATAGATTCTCTATAAACTGATTGAGTTTCACTTCCTGGATAAAAACCAAATGAAGCAACATCAGAAAGATGAAGTGGCCAACTTTCTGCAAGTCTTCCACTAGGAGAAACGTCTCCTAATAAAATGGAGGCAACTCCTTCAAATCCTCCTTCTCCAGGAAGATAAGGAAGTAAAATAGCTCTAGCTTTTTTAGCAAAAGGGAGTTCGACAGGAGCTCCAGTATTTAAAATAACAATTATGTTTTGATTAACTTGATAGATAGAATCAAATAATTTAATCTGACAGTCAGGAAGTTGAAGATTCTTTCTATCAAAATTTTCTCCCTCATCAGTATCTAATAAACCTAAGACTAAAATTACAGTTTTACATCTAGAAGCTAAATCAATTGCACCTAAAGCAAAAGTTGGATTATAAGGAGTTCTATCTAATTCATAACCAGACTCATAAGGGATTTCGAGCTTGCTCACATTTCTTTTTCTAATTGCTTGAAGTAAAGAAACTGGATTCTTTGGACAGACTGTATTTGAGCCTGCTCCTTGATATCTACTATCGTTAGCTAAAGCTCCAATTACGCAGACATTATTAAATGTTCTTAAGGGTAAAATTCCATCATTTTCTAATAAAACAGTGGAGTTTTGCGCAGCTTTTTTACATAATTCGTGATGATCTTCATATGTAAAGTTACGTTTATACGGTCCTCTTCTGCTAACTTTTTTCATGACTTCAGCAACTCTATGAGCAGAGGCTCTTACGTTCTCTCTATGAAGACTTCCGCTATTATAGTGACTAGATAAAGTTGAATATCTGTTGTATGCATTAGATAACTCTAGATCTAATCCTTTATTATGGTCATAAATATAATCTTCGCAGCCGCCCCAATCAGACATGATGATTCCATCATATCCCCAAGATTCTCTAACTAAGCCAAATAAGAGTTCGCTATTTCTAGACATATAAACTCCGTTAACTTTGTTATAAGCAGCCATTAAAGCATATGGATTAGATTCTTTTATAGCAATCTCGAATGGTTTGAGGTAGATTTCATTTAATGCTCTTTTATCGATAATAGAATCATTCAGCATTCTATAAGATTCTTGATTATTACAAGCAAAATGCTTTAATGTCGCTCCTACATTTTGGCTTTGAACGCCATTAATAAAAGCAGCTCCAAGCTTACCTGCTAAAAGAGGATCTTCAGAATAATATTCAAAACTTCTTCCATTAAGTGGATTTCTTTTTATATTAACTGAAGGAGCTAAAAGCATGTTAACTCCGTTATCTAGAGCTTCATTAGCAATAGCTTTTCCTACTTCAGAAACTAATTCGTTATCAAATGAACACGCTAATAAAGAAGGAGAAGGAAAACATGTGGCAGGTTTGGAATTATATAAACTAACTCTTCTTTCTTTTTTATGAACAGGAAGTCTAACTCCATTACTTCCATCAGCCATAACTAAATCATCTAGAGATAATCTAGGAATTCCATTAACTGTCATATAAGAAGAACAGTAGAGCAATCTTAACTGCTCTCTTTTTCTTATAGCTACACTTCTAGTCTTCTTTCTTTTTGGCATGCCAATATTATATTCACAAAGAAAAGATATTCAATTTTTAATAAAATTAAAAATGTAAATAAAAATGCTTCTAAGCTTCTAAGAACAAGATATCTAGTAGTAAAATTCCGCTAAAATTTGTAAAATTATGTAGAAATAATAATTTTTAACAAGTTCTGAAATATTTTGCTTATGGAAAATTCTCAAATGGCCACCCCTACTCAAGAAGAAAAGAGTGAGATTAGAAACAAGAAAATAAGAAATTCTGCATTTGAATTACTCCGCGTAATTGCAATTATTTTCATCATCATCTCTCATTACTGTTTCCATGGAGCTAGAAACGATCCCAATATTTTACCTTACAACATGATTATTGCCTGTAATCTTTCTTTAGGAAATATTGGCGTGGCTATCTTCATGATGATTTCTGGATATTTCCTAAGAAAATCACAAAAAGTTAACGTAATGCATATGGTTAAGTTAATCCTAGAATATTATTTCTATATTATTCTTGGATATGGACTTTCTTTTGCTCTAGTTCCAGGAAAAACATTCGATTCAAACGAGTTTTTAAGAGTTATATTTCCTTTATTTTTTGAAGAATCTTGGTTTGTTCCAGCTTATCTATTAGTTTATTTATTCCATCCATTTATTAATAAAATATTTACTGAAAGTAACTATAAAAGTGCCTTTACATTTATTGTTTTAATTACTGTAGTTTGGTCAATTGTTCCTACATTCACCACAGCTCAATTCTTCTTAAATGGATTTATTTCAGTTTTCTGCTTCTACTGTTATGGAGCTTTCTTAAAATTAGCTCAGGATGTAGGTAAAAAATGGTATAACAAAAAGACTGCTTGGAGACTTTTCTTCATAGGATTAGGAGTTATTCTTCTTTATCAAACTATAGTTACGATAATTGCTTGCTATAACATAGATACTGCTCCAGCAGCTGAAGGATTTACAACTAGATTTAGTTTCCTAATGATCCTAATGGTTATGGGATTAATAATGTTAGTCTCTTTATCTAAGCCATTTTACTGTAGGCCCCTTAACTTTGTTGCTGGATTCACCTTAGGAATTTATTTAATCCACGATAATATCTTTTTAAGAGATTATTACTGGCACACTTTATTTAGAACCCAAGATTTCACGAGCACAAATCTTATGATTCCTCATCTATTAATGTGTTTAGCGATTATTTTCTGCTTAGGTTTAGTAATAGATGTAACTAGAAAATATGCTTTAGAAGGTCCTCTATTTAAGCTTATTAATCGTGTAGTAGATAAAATAAAAGTCAAAATAGAATTAAGAAAACAAAATAAAGCTTCTCAAGAATAAATTTATGAAACATTCAATATATCTTTCAGGTCTTCCAGTTGGTAAATTCTTACTAATTTTTGAGAATTTTCCTTCAGTTAATCTAAACAAAGGCTTCCTTAATGGAAATAGAGCCTTCCCAACTTTTGAAGATGTTAAAGAAAGAAAAACTACTGCTCTGCTCGCTATTAAAGTTGATTATGATGATGAAGAAATTGACTTTGAAGAAATTATTTCCGCTTTCTGCAAAGAACTAGAAAATGGCTTAGAAGACTCCTGTGAAGTTCCTTATATAAAGAAATTAATCGCCTACGATGATATATATTTTGGAATAATTGCTAAGTCATTTATTGATGAACATAACTATAAATCTTTAGGAATATCCATTGAAAAAATGTGCAATTTCTTCCCTTATAAAGATTAAAATCTCCGTAAAACCCCATTATTTTAAAAAAAAATAAGCAAACCCCATATATTACTTATAAAACAAAAAAAGTCTAACTATTCTCAAGTCAGACTGTTGTTTGCTAATGGTGGACCTTGTCGGGATCGAACCGATGACCTCCTCCATGCCATGGAGGCGCTCTCCCAGCTGAGCTAAAGGCCCATTGCTTTCGCGAGGTATAACTTATACATTTTATAACTAAATGTCAATAATTTTTAACTCGCAAAAGAATTTTTTTATTTATTTCTAACTGGTTCAATTACAGGTTCATCAATTACTTCTGTCTTTTCAATGATAACTGGTTCATAAGGCATATCGCTATAATCTGTTCTTACAGAAGCAATTTTATCTAAAACATCAAACCCATTAACTAGTTTTCCAAATGCAGCATATTGTCCATCTAGATGTGGAGCGTCTTTATGCATTATAAAGAATTGACTAGAAGCGCTATCTTTAACCATGGTTCTAGCCATTGAGATAACTCCTCTAGTGTGTTTTAACTCATTTTTAATACCATTAGAAGCAAATTCTCCTTTAATGGTGAAGTCGGCTTTCTTTCCTTTAAGCTCTCCCCATCCTCCTTGTATCATAAATCCTTTTATAATTCGATGGAAAATAAGGCCATCATAGAATCCTTCTCTACATAAAGAGACGAAGTTGGCTGCTGAATTAGGGCCATTTTTATAGTCTAATTCAACTTCTAATACACCATAATCTTTGACATAAATCTTAATCATAAGTATCTCCCGTATTTATTAAATAATTGATGTAATGAAATTATATAGCTCATTATCATCGTAGAATTTTGATCTTTCTAGAGAATAATCTGGAGTAATTCCATTATCGTTTCCAATAAATTTACTTTCACTAGAATCCCAGTGTCCGCCTTGTCTATTACTGGAATTTCTTAAAATACATCCATGAGCAGTAGAAAGCATTCCAACAATACATTCTCCTCCTCCAGAAGTTTCTCCTATAATTGTAGCTAGTCCTTTATCCTTAATTATAGTTGGAAACATATTTGCACAAGAGAAAGAGAAATTAGAAGTTAATAAGAAGAAGTCATAATCATTAGCAAATGTATCATCGCTAGTAATATCTCCATCTCTATTTAAATCAACTTCATAATGTACATCGAAGACTTCTCCAGTTAGTCTATTTCTATTTGTTATGCTTGGATCAAGAGTCATATAAGCTTCTAAAGTAGGAATTGCATCGACCATTCCTCCACCGTTTATAGAGATATCTAAAACAACGTATTTAATGCTTGTATTAGCCGAAATCTCCGCAAAAGCCTTGTAAAATAACAAATCTGTGCCCATATCCTGAAGTTGCGCGTATGTATAATTATCTACATTAACTTCATCTACGGAGCTGGTATATTTCATAAAGCTATCAAATGAAATTACAGCCATTTCTCCATAAATTCTTAGCCCTACTTCTTTCCCTGCATTAGTTCTAGCTTGGCTAAGAATAGAGCGAGTTCCCATTAATTGAGTATAACGGGCGTTTTCATTTAAATATTCTTCATAAGGTTTACTAATTGAAGTATTAAATGTCTTTGGAGAACGATAACTATATCTAGCATGTCCATCATATACCCAGGAACCCACAAATTTAGACATTGCTTGTTCATATATTGCTGGATCAGTTGACTTTAGATCATCATCAATTCCCATTTCAACAAATACGTCAGATATATGAGAAACTCCTCTTTCTTCTAAAAGTCCGTAAGAATGGTCAAAAGTAAAGCAAAGTTCATTATAAGCAAATTCGCAGTATTCAATACTTCCCATTGTTTCAGCATTAAAGAATGGAGAAGTTGCATAGAAAGCATATTCCATTGTTCCTTCTGCATAACTTTCACCAAAATTACCTGTATAGAAACAATCTCTTCCGTTAAATGCAAAATCAAAGCCATTTGATACAAGTAAAATGTCGTTTGCGATTGATAAAGGAATATAAGCATTGTAATAAGAATCTCTGATAAGCGAGATATTATATTCACCTAAATCAAAAGTTTGGGTCTTACTAAATTCAACTAATGTTCTACTTGTTTCTTCATTAAATGAGCAATATTTGTCTAAACCTGTTACTAAATAAGCATTTCCGGTAGACATTCTATGTAAAGTATCAATCATAGAGACATCTTCTCCATAGAAAGTAATTACATCGTCATCAAAGTTGAAATTTACGTATCCTTGAGCATTTAAACTATAGTATCTAGAATTAGAAGAATCGCAATTAGATTTTCTTAAATAGTGATCATAATTACTCAATCCCATTAAGCGTAAGAAAACTTCATTGTAATAATCTAGGAAGGAAATATAAGGAATATCGCTATTTTTTGGATAATATAAAGTTGAAGTTAGTGAATTCCCTTCTGCAAGACTTATATAAGTTGTAAAAGTAGCGCAACTATCAAAAACTAGAGGATCAAAAGCTCCTTCTCCTAGCTCTATATCCCCTTCTCTAGCAATATGAAATAACTGGAGAGAATCGTAAATAACCGTATATCCAGTCAAATTTATATATTTAGAGTTATTATATGCAGATACAACGACACTAAGTAAATTAGAATCTATATCGCTATCACCGCTGTCTATATAAAAACTATAACTCTCTGAAGGATTTTCTTGAGAATAGGCTTCAAAATAATCTACAGCCTTCCCGCCTAATAAAGAAGAATGAGAGAAATTTTCTGCATAGAAAGTTACTTTTAAAGAATTTGCTTTAATAGAAACAGCGCAGTCAAATTCTTTTTGATTAGGATCTCTAAATCCCATAGATAAATAATCATGGTAAGTTGCGTAGTTTATAGGTCCATAACCAAATGGATTAGAAGCAAATGGGATGTCAAAATCTGCAGAATTAGTTAATTCTAAGACAGGTTGACCGTGATCAATATATAAATTTCCGCCTAGAATATCTATTACATTGCCTTCTGCTAAGGATGGAGCATAAGTAGAAACTCCTTTGATTTTTATACCATCAGTCCAAATATTAGTTTGATTTTTCCTTTGGATATAAGCGCAATCATCAACTATTGCTGTTACTGTTCCTCTAAAATTGAGAGAATTTTCTGTTGGTGTAGATCCATTAATTAATGCAGTTTCTACTGCTTTTTCAATTTCTACATATCCTTCAGGTAAGGCACAAGTATAAGAATTATTTGCAAAAACAAACAAATTATTTTCTTTTATAGTTGCAACTGTAGAAATTCCTAAAATAGAAATTCCTAATAAAGAAGCTCCGATAAATATTTTCTTTCTTTTCATAGTTTGACTCCTAAACTCTTTGAATTTTACTATTTTGGAGGTTTTTTACTAGTAAAAAATATTTTGACAAATTCCATAATCAAAGTATAAAAAGACTAGATTTCCTACGATTGAAATAGTGTTTTACTTAAACTAGTAGGAAATCAACTTATCTAATCACTTTGGAAATTTTAATATTTTTAATGGCTACTTCATCATCAAGTAAATGATTATGTAGCAAGGTCAATGGATTTAAAGAACCTTTGCCTATAGTAAAACCTAGCAATAACATAAACAGATAAACCAAATGTAATACTTAAAATACTTAATAGTGAAAATAGAAATTTATATTTCAAAAGGATCAACAGAACATAAAAGACTGCTGATAGCACTACAGGAACGAGATAAATAATAATTGCGAAAGGACTGTAACTATTGTCTTTTTTGAATAAATGAACGCCAACGATGAGGAACAAAAAGTATAAAACGATGATGAGAGCATCTAATATTAGAAAAATGTATTTATGTCGATTTTCATATTTTTTTAACATAAATACAAAACGCAATTATAAGCAAACTAGAACCTTATATCTCTCTTTTTCCGAAATTGGATAGAAATACATCGCTCAATCAAAACAAGAGTATTTTTATTTACAGATCATATACACAAGTCTATTATTTGGATAGAAAGGAGTAATAAACCTATGAAAAAAGCTATCCTTATTGTTGGAATTATTTGGATCGTCATCAGCCTTGGCGTTGCGATTGCTGAAATCACTTATGGTATCGGTCAAATGATCCACCTCCAAAATGCTGGTGTCGATTGGAAACCAGACTATGTTCTCGGTGGTGCCAATGTTGGTGTCGGTGGTTACTATGTGCTCTCCATCGTTTTCACATTAATCCTCATCTTCAAACGCAATTCAAACATGAGCAAAGGTGCTGGTATTGCCTTAGGCGTTATCTCTGCTATCTTCGGTTCCTTAGTTCCTGGCATTCTCTTCGCCGTGGATTCTGCTCAATCACGTCAATAATTCCAAGTATAATATTAATGAAAATCCGGTTCGCCGGTTTTTTCTTTTCCTGTGAACTAAATTGGGTTCAGTTCACATAGCGCCATATTTTTTATTTATTTACCAAAGTCAGGTACTACAAAATAAAACCCTATTTTTGAATAGGGATCTATAAGTTTTTGGCGCCTTGTGAATTCTTAAAGTAATTTCACATAACATTTTAATTAGCAATCGTAATAGAATGTGAGTTCTGTTAACCAAATTGCTCTGTGGTCCCCTAAAGCTTCAGCTGGTTTGAAATCAATAGCTTCATCGCTAGCTAGAAAACCACCTTCAGGAATCCATTGATATTTGACATATGAATCATTATTTTCAAGAACTGTAAATTTTCCAGATTCAACGCTACCCTTATAAGATTTTAAAGAAGTATATCGATAATATTGGTCAAGTCCTTCACCTTTGTCTAAAGTAATATCGATTCTAGTTAGATGTCTAAATTTTGCAAGAGTAATCTTGTTTGTTTGTTCATAATCAAGCGAGAATGTTTTACTAGTGTTATATTGAAAGTTAATAGTAAAATAACAAGCACCATAATCGCCCCATAAAGCCAAAATACAATTATTGTGGTTTTCAAATACAAGTCTTTGAGATTGAGAAGCATAAACATAGTTGTAAGCTAATTTATCGTCTAATTGGAACATCGCACCAGTAAAATATTTATTACCGTTATCGTAGAAATCTAAGATACGGTTACTTTCATTTACGGTAACTACTCTACCAAGATTAGCAGCAGCTTTTGACGACATTAATCCAGCATTGTCTTGTCCTAATAAGACAACCGCCATAGTTGATAATGCAATTAAACCTGTTGAAGCTAATAATAGGATTTTCTTATTTTTTGCACTACTCATCTTTTAGCCCTCCTGGCGTTTGATTATAATAAGTTTTTTAATAAAAAAACAATAGTTTTATATAAAACAGCACAAAAGCTGTGAATTCTTAAAGTAATTTCCGTTTATCTTAATTTATATATAGACACTCTTTACAAAAAAGGGGGGTCATGATCAAGAATAATGCTTATTTTGACCTATAAAAATCAAAGGTGTTATACCCTCTTAGATATGTCACCATAGATTTCAGAGAATCTAAAAAAACGAGCCTTGCAATTAGCGAAGCTCGTTATTTAAAAATTATATCTTTAGTTTCGAGATATTATGCGGCTCTATTATCTACTACGAATTTTGTAGCAATAACTGGGTTAGTTCCGCTTATATCATAAATGGTTTCATAAACAATATATGTTCCTGGTTCAGAGCCATTCATAACACTTGCTTTTGAAATATCTCTTGTTGTAGCATCTAAAGTCTCAAATCCTTTTAATTTTGTAGCAGTATATCCTTCTTCATATTTAGCTGGTTGATGCTCAATAGCTAAAGCTGCAAATATACCAACACCACTATTCAAATCAACAGAAAGTCTAGATTCTGTAACAGTAACATCATTAGTTTGAACACCATATGCGTTTGCAGCTGTATTGGCTCTTGTGGCTTTAATATCTACGTTAGAATTAGATTTAATCTCCACACCGCCATTAGTACATTGCATTCCGATAATTCCAGAAACGCTCTTTAAATTCATATCAATAACAGAATTCTCTACTTCAAGTGATTCTAGTGCCATAATTCCAAACGAATCATTAAATACATTGTTTTGCAAATCTATTTTGATTGTTGAATTTTTGATTATAATAGAGCCTGTACCTGGTTTTCTATCTTGGGAATCAGGTGTAGCAATAGCTACAACTGAGCCAAATCCTGGTTCAGAGCCCCTATAATTTGATGCACTTGTTTTAAATGAACAAATAGCTCCATTAAATGTTACATCTGCGAAATGAGATTGAAGCAATACACAAGATTTAATACCTTCTGCATCTCCATAAATGCTATCTGGTAAGAATGCTTCAATATCAAATTTTTGGCTCTTAATCTCAATTGGACCTGCAGCTTGAATAACGGCTTCTGCATCAAGATCAAGATCCTTATGTGGCATTGTGATTTTACAATCCACAACAGCACCTGTTTCAACCGTCAATTTTCCAGACATTGCAAGCATTGCTGTACCATTGTTATATAGGTGCACTTTTGCATTATCTGTTACTTCAATAGTATGTGCATTAATAGCATTTGTTCTAAATCCAAGATGTGATGTTACATTTAGTGTTATATCATCAATTTCTAGTTTGCAATCAGTATAGAATGCAGTACCACCACCATTGATATTTAAACCACCACCAGTTAATGTGACTGTCCAATGAATATCATCTTCTTCTTTGCCACTTAAATGTTGAGCAGTCATTGCAATACCATAACCATTATCTCTAAACATTGGTTGAGATATATAATTATCCCCAATAAATTTTAGTGTAACACTCTTATTTTCGACTGTAACACCATGCATATCTTCATTGAAATAATATTGGAATCCATAGCCTGCTCTAGATAGATCGCTCATGAAATTTGAAGCTATATAGTTCACATTTGTAAACAAGAATTCTCTGCTTCCATCAGCATTATAAGTATATGTTACTGTACCAGAACCTATGCCTTTTTCAGCAAGATCAAGAGTTTCGCCTTTTGCGAATCTATATTCGTCTACCATTGCATATTCATCTTGAATAACTGGCAAATCGCTATATGTGATTTTGATTTCTTTTGTATATACTCTTGTCAAATCTTGATAAATTGTACATAACTTCATTGAATCCCCATTTGGCCATTCAAGAACCTTATCTTCTGGAACGACATCATATCCATATTTATCATGATCATAATCTTTTACTTCAACATCATAAGAAGCAGTTGCAATATAATGTTGACCATTCCATGGGAAATCAACTGTTAAAGCTACATGCTTTGTTCCAACTGTTTTTGAATCAAATCCTGTCATTTTAACATAGCCTGAAGCATATGGTATTTCAAGATCCTTATCTAAATCTAACATTATAAGGTGAACTTCAGGGGCTACTCTTAAGTATTTCCCAAATAAATAGAAGTTAGTTGAGAATGGTTCATTTAAGAAATAGAAACGATAATTTTCAGATAAATCGTAATCTAGTTTTAAATAACAATTGTTTTGAGTCCAGTTTGCAACTAATGTTATACTTTGATCCCACTTAGGATCAATCTTTGTTACCGCTGTACCATTATAAGTCCAGTTAACAAATGTGTAGTTCTCTTTTGTTGGCGCTAGAAGTTCTATTTCTGCATCATTTTTATTATATGTTGTTACAGTGTTTGGATTTGTAGCGCCCTCTACACCTGCATAGGTAATTGTGTGCTCTGTTACTACTTCTGGTATTGATGGATTCTCAGATGAACCTTTATTACATCCTGCAATAATAATTGAACAAGGTGCAATAACACCAAGAAGCAATGCAAGCACTTTTTTAGTGATTTGCATACTTATTCCTCCTAAATTTAATTTATTTATAGCACTACTGAAATTATAAGACAATAATTTCATAACTTATAATATACTGTGTGTAAAAATGTTTCATAAATAAGGCCTCCATAATTTAGCTTCCATCTCTGAAAAATCATTGTGAGGATAAGCCTTATAAAACTCTTTTGATAGTTTTCTCAGTTCTACAATTTTAGCCATAAAGATAATAAAAGCTTGGAATATCCAAGCAAGTTCATTTGGGATTTCTTTTTCAGGTCTTACCCTCAGACCATATCTTCGTTTGGGATTTCTTTTTAAGGTCTTACCCTCAGACCATATCTATCAAAAGGTTTTCCTTTTGACAACTTTATAATACAAAATAAAACCCTATTTTGAATAGGGAATTAAGTCAATGGAATAGTTTATCTTCTTTAATACAATGTCCCTTACTGTTGTAAAAATGTCCCCGACATATAAATTCTGTCCCTTTGTACTATCTAACTCCTGTTTTAATGAATTCTATGAGTTTTTCCACATCGTTAAAGTCATCATAATCACCATTAATGCCATCTCGATGATATATAATCCCATTCTTCTCGTTACGTTCTAAGCAATTTAATAATTCTTCAACGCCATATCTTTTAATAAACAAGGTAAAACCATATGGTTTAATCTTGCCAAGCAACCCTTTTCTACAATTATCATTAGAGACAAAACAATTTGATATGCCTTTCTCCATAGAGCATTTCCTATTTTCACACCACTCTTTATCAGGGCAATCTCCAGAGTTACAGCCAGAACAATGTGTATTTTCACTACAAAGACAACATGCTAATCCACATCTAGCTATGCCAAGTTCTCTTTTCATTTTATTTTAAAACCCTCCAATAGCCCGACTTATTAGAGCCAATTCTCTCAATAATTCCTTTCTCCTTAAGATTTGAAAGATATCTTTGAACGCTTCTAAATGGAATATTTAATGAGATAGACAAATCTTTTGCTGAAACACTCGGATTAGTTTTGATGACATTAAGTATTTCGCTTTCGTTTTCCTTTAGGCACTATCTACGCCACTTATTGCGCCACTTATTGCGCCATGGTTTGCTAAAACTTCTTTGTTGAATGGTATAGTTACCTTTCGTCATCTATCATCACCTTTTGTCACCACTACTTTTACATTAGTAAAAAACAAAAAGATATACTATTTATGTATATCCTTAACCTACATTTTGGCGGGCTCGAGGCGAATCGAACGCCTTACCCCTTCCTTAGGAGGGAAGTGCTCTATCCAAGTGAGCTACGAGCCCAATTAATCTTCTTCGCTTCCCCAAATAATTCCTTTTTTAACAATTTTGTTATTAGCAATTATGACATCTCCTTCATCAAACTTTTTTGAAGCAAAACTTCCTGCTGCCAACACAGAATTATCTAAAATTTTTGTTCCTTTAAGAACAATAGATTTTGAGCAAAGCCAAACGTTATTACCAATTTCAATCTTTTCTGGAGCATTCAAAACTTTATTGGATTCTAGATCTATAATTGAATGAGAATCATCATCAATAATTTGGACATCCCAGGAAATAATTGCGTTAATTCCTAAGTCTAATCCTTTATATAGTTTAATCATAGTTCCTTGGCCAATTGAAGTATCTCCAATTTTAGAAACAGCTTTTTCTCCATGATAGAAGCTAGATCCCCTACCTAAAGAAAAATGTTCAACTATTTCAATTTCACCTTCATTACTAAAGAATGTTCTTCCTTTTTTAATTGGATATGCTCTATCTAAAGCAAACCCAATCATCACGCTTCCTATTTTAACTGGAGCAGAAATCTTACCTTTAAGTTTCCCAAATTTTACGTTTCTTGCAATTACTGCTCTAGGTTTAAAAATGGACTTAAAGCCGAAATAATGCCAATTAAAGCGAATGGTTTTGAAGATTCCCATTCTAGGTAAATTTGATTTAATTTTACTGTTCATACTTCTTTAAAATTGGTCGGAGCAACGAGATTCGAACTCGTGACCTCTTGGTCCCGAACCAAGCGCACTACCAAGCTGTGCTATGCCCCGAAAGGCAAGACCTATCATATCAAAATTTTATTCAAATTAGAATAAACTAAGTTGATTATTTTCGCTTAATCCGTCTAAAACTCCAAGCTCTCTAAGCTTAGCAATATTAGTTGAATTTAGTTTAGGGGCTCTTTTAAGAATGTCTTCTTCAGAGATAAATTCTCCTTTTCCATCATTTCTTCCATCAACGATAGATTGAGCCGCAGCAGCCCCAAGTCCGCCAATAACAACAAACGGAGGTATTAAAGCTTTGTTTTCTTTATCTACAACAAACATTTTTGCATCTGACTTATAAAGGTTTATGTTAGAAAATTTATATCCTCTATCGAGCATTTCTAGAGCCATCTGATCAGTAGCTAAAATGTTCTCTTCTTTAGCAGATAGCGGGGATTTGCGGTCATTTTCACGTGCTTTAAGCTCGTTATACTCTTTCAAAATGCCTTCTTCTCCTTGGATTAAAGAGTTGATATTCCAGTCATCTGAACGAATAGAAAAGAAGACAGCGTAGAATTCTAAAGGATGATAAAGTTTAAAGTAAGCAACCCTAACTGCCATAGTTGCGTAAGCTGCAGCGTGGCCTCTAGGGAATAAATATTCAATTTTGTTTGCTGATTGAATGTAATATTCAGGAATATGATGAGATCTCATGATAGCAGCATATTCATCTTTTACTCTTTTACCATGACGAACATCTTCCATAATCTTAAAAGCGACGATGTTATCTATGCCGCAGCTAATGAGATAAGTCATAATATCGTCTCTACATCCGATAACATCAGCTAAACTCTTGCCTTCTCTTATTAAATCTTGAGCATTGCCTTTCCAAACGTTAGTTCCGTGCGATAATCCTTCAATAATAAGAAGATCGTTAAAGGAAGTTGGCTTAGTTTCTTCTAATAAAGATAAACCTAAATTAGTTCCAAATTCAGGAAGACCAGCTGCACCATTTTTAAGATTAAGATAATTATGTTTTAAGTTCAGCTCTTTAGTTGAATTAAATAGCGAAATAACACGTTTATCGTTCATTGGAATATCTTCAATTGGGATGTGAGTTAAATCTCTATAATATCTCATCGCCATCGGATCCAGGTGACCCAGTATGTCGAATTTGAGAATTTCATCGTGAATTGAATGGAAATCATAGTGAGTTGTTAGCCACTTAGAAGAAGATTCATCGGCTGGGTATTGAACAGCTGTAAATTCATATAAAGAATGGTCAGAAGGAATAACGATAACTCCTCCAGCATGTTGACCTGTAGTTCTTTTAATTCCTTCTAATTTAGAAGCAATATAAGCGACATATGTTCGATTATTGTTGTCGATTACCTTTCCTCTGTTCTCTAAATATTTCGCAACATATCCATAAGCAAGCTTAGTTTTAACCGTTTGAATTGTGCCTGCTCTAAAGACGTTTGAACTTCCTAAAAGTTCTTTTGTATAGTCAAAAGCTTTCTTTTGAGATTCATCTTCAAAATTTAAGTCAATATCAGGAACTTTATCTGCGTGGAAACCTAAGAAAGTAGCAAATGGAATATTTTGTCCATCTGATTTCATTAGCGTTCCGCATTCTGGGCACTTTTTAATAGGTAAATCGTAACCAGATTTATATTGCTCTTCTCCCCATTCTAAATAATGGCAATGTGGACATAAATAATGAGGAGCTAAAGGATTAACTTCTGTAATATCTGCCATAGTTGCTGCAAAAGAAGAACCAACAGATCCTCTAGATCCTACTACATAATGCTCTGGTTCATCGTTAGCTTTCTTAATTAATTGCTGAGCAATGTAATAAGTTACAGCGTAACCATTATTGATAATTCCATCTAATTCTTCATCTAATCTCTTCTTAATTGTATTAATTCTTTCGATAACTTCAGGGTTTTGATTTCCTTCATACTTTGCAGCAAAATTCTTATAACAAAGGTCTCTAATCTTATCTTCTGCTCCTTCAACATTAGCTCTAGGCGGGAAGGTCTTATTAGAAATTGGGAAAATATTAGCTTCTACTTGGTCAGCAATTAAGTTCGAGTTAGTTACAACATATTCATAAGCGTCTTCTTTGCTAAGCCAGCTTTCAAAGGAATCAAGCATCTCTCTTGTTGTTCTAAAATGCTGATCTGGGTTAGGGAATTGCCCGAAGTTTCCTCTATTAGGTGGATTTAAAGGATGAGAACCTCCACCAATTGCCTTAGTTTCAATAATTACATCTCTTAAAATCTTGTCTTCTGGGTTCAAATAGTGGCAATCGCCTGTCGCGACAATTGGTTTATTTTCTTCTTTAGCAACTTCAATTATATCTTTAAGTAAAGAGATCAATCTCTCTTGACTTGGGATACGCTTCATATTGATTAAGAAGGAATAATTTTCTAATGGTTGAATCTCAATATAGTCATAGAATTTTATACTTTCTCTAAGCTCTTCTTTAGTTCTTGTCATGGCATAGTCAAAGACATTTCCGTTAAAACAAGCAGAGCCTATTAAAAGGTTTTTTCTGTAAAAATCTACCATTTCGAACGGGATTCGCGGGGTTTTTCCTAAATAAGTGACATGAGCTTCAGTAACTAATCTATATAAATCTGATAGACCGGCTTGGTTTTTTGCTAATGCAATAAGATGAGTTTCTCTAAAGTGCTTGCAGTAATTAACATACGTATCAAAGTCTTCTTCATATTTCTTAACTAGCTCAGGATTTTGCTTTTCTTCAGCAGTTAATTCTCTAGGTCTATCAAGCTTTAACGTGTTTAAATCCTTAATTTCTAAATCAGGATTATCTCTAGTTAGCATATCTACAATAGTAGAAAATCCTTGAGCAAGCATCTCAGCATCATAAAGAGCTCTATGAGCTTCTTCTTTTTTATAAATCTCTAATCCTAGATTTCTAAGTAAAGCACCTTCATTATGTTTAGAAGATTTTGGGAATAAATATCTAGATAAGGCTAAAGTATCGATTATAGAGTTTGCTAATTTAGGTTTACCTAATCTAGAAAGCTCAGCGTTAACCATAGAAAGGTCGAATAATGCGTTATGAGCAACTAAAGGATTATCTCCGATGAAGGAAAGGAATTCTTCTAAAACATAGTCAACTGAAGGAGATCTTCTTAATTCATCTACGTCAATGTGGTTAATTTCTAAAGCTTCCTTCGCGATAGAAAGATCAAAATCCGCGTTAATTAATGAAGAAAATCTATCCACAATCATGCCGTTAGTAATCTTTACAGCACCGATTTCTAGAATTCTATCGTAGTTAGGACTTAAACCCGTAGTTTCTGTATCGAATACAATATAGGAAGAATTTTTGATGCGAATATCTGTAGGATTCTGCAATAAAACCTCATTTTTAGTTGAGAATGCATAGAATTCACATCCATAAATCATCTTGAATTCTTTGTTTTGCTTTTCAACTATTTTTCTAACTGCGCTTTGACCAGCTGGGAAAGCTTGAATACATCCGTGGTCAGTTAAAGCGATTGCTTTCATTCCTAAATGAGCAGCAAAATCTACATAATCCCCTATTTCTGCACAGCCATCTAAAGAAGATAATTTTGTGTGTAAATGAAGTTCGACTCTTTTAACTTCTTCTGGGTCTTCTCTATAAACTTTGCTAGGAAGTTGATCTATAAAATGGGCAACAACACTTCTTGTATTTCTATTTGTATCAACTTCAATCGCACCTCTAATTCTTACTCTTTGTCCTTTTTTAAGTCCATCAAGAGTGCTTGCTTCAATTCTTCTACCCTCAATAGCCCTAACATTAACGGCTCCTAGATAATTACCTAGGCCAAATGTGGCCATCTTTTTGCCGGTTTTAGTCATTCTTACTTCAAGTTCAAAAATCTCTCCATCGATATCGATATTTTGAACATCCATATCATAAATAGAAGCAAGATTATCGACTGGTTTATAGTCTCCTATTTTCCAAACTCTTCTTTTTTCTCTTTCTTCTTTCATCTTTTGAAGATTTTCTTGAAGTTGATTAATTAAAGAGACTTCTCCTTGATTTAGAATCTTTTTTCTATCTTCTTCGATGAGTTTTTCTCCATCTAGATCCTTTTCTTCTCCAGAAGATTCTTCATCTTTTTTAGATATATTTACATCCTTGAAATTTTCTTCTTTTTCTTTGAAATCGTGTATACGGGTCGCCTCTTTTTCCTCTAAGATGGGCTTTGATGATTCTTCTTTTGCTTCTAAAGGGTCTTCTTTCTTTTCTTCATTAACTTCATTTTTAACGACTAATTTAGAAGGATAGCAAACAAAAGAACAAATCTCGTTAAATTGATCTATAGAGATGAGTAAAGAATTATCTCCTTCTATATTTATAGTTGGTTTTTCTTCTAAAAGAATCTCTTTTGGAAAGTCTAAAAAATATTCACTTCTATAGAAATCTAGAAAAAGTTCTTTAGTAATTTGATTATTTAATTCAAAAGGATAAACAAATTCAAATCTAAATGGATAACGGATATTTGAGATAGCTAATAAAAATTCACTTAGCTCAAAATAAGCCCAGGGATCTTCTTTAGATATCTTCATTACGATAGTTCCGTTATCGTTTTTAATATCTACAAATTCAAGTTTGAAAACAGATGGATCTTTAATTCCAACCGAAAGTAAAAATCTCTCCATCTTCTGTGTCATACAAGTACAATTACATCCTTAACCATGATGGCAATCATAAGCATGAAAAGTATTACAAAACCAATAATTGAGACAATTCCCTGGACTTTTGCAGGGATTCTCTTCTTTGTGATGCCCTCTACAGCAGTTACTAGAAGTGCCCATCCATCTAGCGCAGGGAATGGTAAAAGATTAAAGAAAGCTAAGTTAATTGAAATAATTCCTGCGTAAAAGAATATGTGAGAAGACCCTCCTAAAGCAGTTAATTTAGGTAGCCCTGCAGTCATTCCTATAATGCCAGACATATTCTTAAGTCCATCCTTAGTAAATAAAGAGGCAAATCCTTTAATTATTGCTGAACAAGCTGTAGGAACTCTTTGAGTCCATAATTTTAAAGATTGTTTGAAATTTAATTTCTGAGAAATAGAAAGAACGTTGATTCCGTTATCTTCTAAAATTAAATTTTTATATTTAAAGGTAATTCCATGAATTACTCGATTATCAAAAACTTCGTTCCAGGCTTTATCGTTTTCGCCAGTTTTATATTCTTTATGATCTCTTCTATTTAGGAAATTAAGATCTAAAGAGAAATGAACCCCATCGCTTTCTCCTGTCGCTTTATAATATTCTCCATTTTTCATAGAGTCTTCATTAGGCATAAAATTAAATCCATAAACATCATGAATAAGCTTTTCATCAGTGTTTTCTAAATTAATTACTCTAGCAGGATAAAGTCTAATTGCATCAGCTAAAGCATGATTGCTAACTAAAACAGAAGGATAATAGACAGCAGAATAAGTAATTTCAGGATTTAATCTAACATCCTCTACATTAAAGATAGCTACAGCATCATCTATAATGTAGCCATAATCAACTAAAGCTGGCATCAATAAATAATAATCTTGAATTGTAGCGGGCTTTTTTCCTTCTTGCTCAGCTCTAGCATTATATGAAAGAAGATCCGCAGTTAAATAATCATTAACTTCGGTTTTTGTTTTATATTCATTTTCTAAGAAATAAGAAGTCGTATTTTTAATTTGGACTCCATAAGAAGAATAATAAACTGGGAGAGCATAGCAAGAAACAAAGATTAAAACCAACCCTAGAGCGAAGTTCATCGTAACTCCAGCAATAAGAATTAATCCTTTTTTCCATTTAGCAATTCCTTCTAAAGATCTTTCCTTTGGAGGCGCTACAAAATCTTCAGGAACGCTCTCTTTTTCTCCATACATCGAGACAAATCCGCCTAAAGGCAGCGCTCTAAGAGAGAAATAAGTCTCTCCTTTTTTTCTTTTGCATTTAAATATTTTCGGTCCAAAACCTAAAGAATATTCAAAACAATAGACATTAAAAAGCTTGGCAATAGATAAATGACCTGCTTCGTGAATTGCTATCAAAACAGATAGAATCAAAAGCACAATAAGGATATTAATAAATATTTCAAGAGGTGAAGATCCCATTAAAGCTCCTTAATAACTTTTGCTACAAAATCCGTGCATTCTTTATCTGCAGCGATAATCTCTTCTAAAGAAGGATTAGATTTTATACTTAAGGTATTTAAAGCCAAGTCGACAATTTTTTCAATATCTAAAAAACTAATTTTTTTAGATAAGAAGGCATAAACAGCTTCCTCATTAGATCTATTTAAAATTGTTCTAGCGGTTCCTCCAATCTCAAAAGCTTTTACAGCTTTAGAAACCATCGGGAATCTTTCTTTGTCAAACTCCTTAAAATGAAGCCCTTCTAGCTCATCTAGGGAGGCAACTTTAACTAAATCAAAATCAACTTTAGATTCGTATAAAGCATAACGAATTGGATTATGCATATCAGGTTTAGAAATATCGCAAAGATAGCTTCCATCCTTCATTTTTAGGAAAGAATGTACGTAAGATTCTTCATGAAGCATGACTTTTGTTTTCTCTAATGGGAAATCAAAAAGTACTTTAGCTTCAATAACTTCAAATCCTTTATTCATCATGGTTGCTGAATCGATAGTGATTTTCTTTCCCATGCTCCAAGTTGGATGAGCTAAAGCATCTTCAACTGTGACATTAACTAGTTCTTCTCTAGATTTATTGCGGAAAGAACCTCCGCTAGCAGTTATATATAAAGTATCTATGTCTTCTCTTCTTGTTCTAGAAAATAATTTCGCTATGGCAACATGTTCAGAATCTATTGGATAAAGTTTCCCTTTACCTTTTCTAAGAAGATCATTAATTAAATCTCCTCCAACAACTAGAGATTCTTTATTCGCTAAACATAATATCTTATTTTCTTCTAATGCTCTTACACTAGGAACTAATCCAGCAAAGCCTACTAAAGCATTAACTACTAGGTCGCAATTACATTCTTTTATAAGAGAAATTAAGCCTTCATCCTCGCTAAAAATAGTTAAATTTCCCCGCAAATCACGGATATCTTTTACATTTTCGTTATGTTTTACACAAATAAATTTGCAGGAAGGAAATCTAGAAAGAATGTCAGGAATTACGTTAATTCTTTCTCCAACAGAAAAACCAACTAATTCAAAATGACTTCTATCTGCTTCTAAGATATCTAGAGTTTGAGAACCAATCGATCCACTTGCTCCTAATAGACATACTCTTCTCATAGAAGAATATTCCATCCATTAGAAACAAAAGTAGTGAATATAGCAGCAAAGGTAAATACAAATAACATGGAATCTACTCTATCAAGCATTCCTCCGTGGGCGCCTAAAAGATGAGAGAAATCTTTAATTCCATAATGACGTTTAACCATCGACATAGTTAAATCGCCTAAATCTCCAATTAGAGGAATAAAGAATGATAAAATTACTATCCACCACCATTGACTTGAAACAGTAAATACTTGATATGGAGGTAAAATCATCATTCCGCAGGCATCAACAATTAAGACAAACCCTAAAGCAGTTAGACCTCCAAGAATCCAACCACCAAAGAATCCTTCCCATGTTTTATTAGGAGAAACTCTAGGAGACATTTTATGTTTCCCAAAGAACATTCCAACAAAATAAGCCCATACGTCATTCATTATTACTCCTAAAAGGATGAAAATAATGAATAAAACAGATTGTGCATATTTAAATCCTGGAGAAGATTTATCTATCCAAGATTGCCACGAATAGAAAGCTTCATTATATGCTACAGGATAATATCTAACATAAAGTAAGGATTGGAAACCAATTCCTAAAAGAACGCACATAGTAAATAAATATGTAACGTCGTTCCAGTTAAAATTAGGATCTAATAAAGCAAATAAACAATATCCACCAATAGCAGCAGCTAATAAAATAACTGAGAAAGAAATACTCTTTAAGTTATTTTCTAGCTCCCAAACAAATGTGGATTTATCATCTAGAGATTGAAACGCTGCTAGATTAGATTTTATAAACATCCAGTACACTAAACACAGCACGATTACATACGTAAACACATACACGTACCACTTATATTTCTTTCTTGGAGCATGAATTGCTTCATAAGTTGCACATAAAAGAGCTACAGTAATTACAGCAAACCAAGCCCATCCGCCAAAGAATAAAGCAGGGACACATAAAACAATTAGAATACCAGCAACGATTAATCTATTAATCATTGAAGATTTCTTCTTTTCATCTAAATGATTAACTTCTATTACTTTCTTTTTCTTTTCTTCACTCATTTTTAAGTCCCCCGAAACGGCGGTTTCTATCTTGATATTCTCTAAAACAATCAATTAATTCTTTTCTTTTGAAATCTGGCCACTTAACTTTTGTGAAAACAAATTCAGCATAAGCATTTTGATAAAGAAGATAATTAGATAATCTACTTTCCCCAGAAGTTCTAATCATTAAATCAACATCAGGTAACTCTCTAGTATAAAGGTAATTTTTAAATGAAATTTCATTAATATCTTCAATATTTACTTTACCTTCTTTAACTTCTTTAGCGATTTTCTTAGTAGCTCTAACTATTTCATCTCTTCCACCATAATTAAGGCAGATATTAATTAACCAATTTGAATTATTTTTAGTTCTTTCTATTGCTTCTTCACAGATCTTTCTAGTTTGAGGTCTAATTCTATCTAGCTCTCCTGAAATCATTATCTTAGTTCCAATAGAATCTAGATAGTCAATTTCTTTATTGAAGAATTCTTCTAAATAGTCCATTAGATGATCAATTTCATCTTGAGGTCTATTCCAGTTTTCAGTAGAAAAAGCGTAAAAAGACATGTATTTTACGTTAAATTCTCTACAAGTCTCGAATATTTCAATAATTCTTTTGCACGCTTCGTGATGACCTAGGTGACGTGGGAGACCTCTAAGATTCGCCCATCTACCATTGCCATCCATGATGAAAGCAACGTGATCAAGTTTCTTGGTTAATTCAAATTGTTTCTTAGCCATAAAATTAAATAGACATTAATTCATCAATCTTAGCATTAACGATTTCATCAACTTGCTTAATGCCTTTATCAACTTCTTTTTGAATATCTTCTTCTACTCTATCTCTATAGTCATCAGACATAGAATCATCTTCTTTAACTAAAGAAAGGATATCTCTTCTAACGTTTCTAATTGCAACTTTAGCTTCTTCAGCAGCAACTTTAGCTTTTTTAGCTGTATCTTTTCTAGTTTCTTCAGTTAAAGCTGGGATAACAATTCTAATTGCATCAGCTTCAATTTGAGGATTTACGTTAAGATTTGCGTTAATAATTGCAGTTGCGATAGGTTTTAAATCCTCTCTTGAATAAGGTTTGACTAGTAATTGACGAGCTTCTGGTTTAGAAATGGAGCAGAGATTAACAATGTCCATTTTTTCTCCATAATAATCGCACTTAACTCCGTTTAACATAGCAGGATTTGCGCTTCCTGATCTTAGTTTTCCTAAAGAAAAACGTAAGGATTCTAATGATTTTTCAATTTTCTCTTTAACTTCAATAACGTACTCGTCCATAATTACTCCTTTATAAATGTACCAATATGTTCTCCTTGAATAATCTTTTCAAAATTAGCTTTTTCATCCATATTGAAGACATAAGCTTTAATTCCTTTACCATCAAGCATAGAAGCTGCGGTTAAATCCATAACGCCTAACTTCTTATCAACAATCTCTTTGTAGGTTGTTTCTTTAATTAGTTTAGCTTCTGGATTAACTCTAGGATCATCCGTATAAACTCCTTCAACTCCGTTTTTGGCCATCAAGATGACATCGGCTCCAATTTCTAAAGCTCTTAGAGCTGCACAAGTGTCAGTTGTGAAATAAGGATTTCCTGTTCCTCCAGCAAAAATAGTTACAACTTTTTTATCTAATAAACGAATTGCTCTTTCTCTAGTGTAATAACTTCCACATTCTGGAATATCTAAAGAAGAGAGAACTTTAGCTTTAACTCCTTTATTAGAAATAGCATTTGCTAAAGCCATGGCATTCATAACTGTAGCAAGCATTCCCATATAATCAGCGTTGGCTTGATGCATAGAAATAGATGAGGCCAATTTACCTCTCCAAATATTTCCTCCACCAATAACAACCCCAATTTCGATGCCTTTTTTAACTAAGCTAGAGATAATTTCTCCGACGTTTTCAAGCATCTTTGGGTCATAAATTTCACCATTTTTGTCTTTTAAAGCTTCTCCTGAAAGTTTTAAGACTATTCTTTTGTATTGATTATTCATAGGCACATTATACACTTCCAAATTTTTTTGTAAAAAAAATAAGGGCCGAAGCCCCTATTTTTAATAGTTCTTTTATTCGTTTTCGGTTTTTTCGATTCCTTCGCCAACCATATAACGGGCAAAGCGGAGAATTTCTAAACCTTTATTTTTGCAAAGTTCAGCAACAGTTAATCTTCCTTCTGGATCAAGAGCATAGGCTTTTGCATCTAAGCAGTTTTCGCCAAGTCTAGAAGCAACTTTTCTTTCGACAATTGTCTTTCTGATTTGTTCTGGCTTTGCTTGAAGTTTTGGATCTTCATCAACTTCTTTTTGAGCTAATCTTGTTTCTCTTTCTTTGTCAGCCTCTGGTACATCAGCTAACTTTAAGTAATAAGGAGCGGAAGAAGCAACAGTCATAGCAAGACCTCTATTTGCTTCAGCGACATCTTTACTTAATAAGACAAGAGCAGAGATTTTTCCACCCATGTGGATATAAGAACCAAATGCTTCACCTTCTTTTGCAGTAATGATTTCGAATCTACGTAAGACGAAGTTCTCTCTCATTGCAACAACAGCATCAGTGAATAAATCTTGTGTGCATTCTTTTGCTTCTTCTAAGGAAGCTGGTTTCTTTTCAAGAAGTCTAGCAGTTACTGCATCAACGAATTCTCTGAATTTTGGAGAACCAGAAACGAAGTCGGTTTCGCAGTTAACTTCAACGATAACAGCACTATGGCATTTTTCACAAATTTTGATATTTGTTAAACCTTCAGCGGCAGTTCTTCCGGCTTTTGAAGCGGCTTTGGCAATTCCTTTTTCACGAAGAATGTCAATTGCTCTTTCTTCATCACCATCAGCCTCGATTAAGGCTTTTTTACAATCCATGATGCCGGCACCGGTACGATCTTGAAGAGCTTTAATTTGTTGTATTGTAACAGCCATATTATTCTCCTTTTTCTTCGACAGGTTTTTCTTCAGCTGGTTTTTCTTCGGCTGGTTTAGCAGCTTTCTTGGCAGCTGGTTTTTTGGCAGCTGGTTTCTTTTCTTCAGCTTTCTTTTCCTCAACTGGTTTAGCTTCTACTGGCTTAACTTCAGCTGGTTTTTCTACTTTTTCTTCAACAGGTTTGACTGCTGCTGGTTTTTCTTCGGCCTTTGGAGCTTCTTTCTTAACTCTTGGGGCTTTTGCTTTTGGAGCAGGTTTTTCACCTTTTTCTTCAACGTTTTTCTTGGCTAAACGAGCTTGTCTTTCAGCTTGAATCTTAGCATATTTTTCTTCTTTTGCTTTTCTAGCAGCTCTGATTGCGGCTCTTCTTTGTTCAGCGGCAATATCAGCATTTCTAATAGCATCGGACATTGTAACTTCTTCGCCTTCATCTTTGATATAAGCGATTTCTGTTAATCCACCTCTTGCTTCAACAACAGCATCAGCAAGGACACCAATTAATAATTTGATTGCAGAGATTGCATCATTATTTGTTGGGATTGGGAAGTCGATGACATCTGGGTTATCAGAAGTATCAACTAATGCAAATACAGGAATGTTTAATTTGTGAGCTTCTAAGACAGCATTACGTTCTATTGATGGATCAACGAGAACGAGAGCATTTGGAATACGTCTCATTTCTTTGATACCTTCGAGGTTCTTTTGTAATTTGGCGAGTTCTTTCTTTAAGAGAGCAACTTCTTTCTTTGGAAGTTTGTCCCATAAACCTTCGTCTTGTTGAGCTTCTAAATCACGTAATCTCTTAATTCTTCCTTGAATTGTACGGAAGTTTGTTAATGTTCCGCCTAACCAACGATTGGAAATGAAGAATGATCCAGATCTAACAGCTTCATCGATAACAACTTGTTGAGCTTGGGCTTTTGTTCCGACAAAGAGAACTTTTCCACCTTTTTCAACAATTGCTTTTAATTCAGCATAAGCAGCGATTGTTCTTTCAACGGTCTTTTCTAAGTCAATGATATAAATACCATTTCTTGCTCCATAAATGAAGCGACCCATACGTGGATCCCATTTTCTTGTTTGATGTCCGAAATGAACTCCGGCTTCTAAACATTTTTTCATTGTGATTACTGGAGCATTGGGATCTCTAACGATTTGAGCCATTGTAACTTCTTCAACGGCTGGAGTTTCTGCTACAGCAACTTCTACTTTTACTTCGTCACTCATTTTTGTGACCTCCATTTGTTTTAACCTCCCCCACTTCGAACAACTACCACCTATCAGCTTTTTAAGTCTGCTTCGACCCTGAAGGAACACGGCGTTGAATCCATGAGGTGTGCATTGGTCTCTTTAGACCGAGAGAAATCATACTATAAGTATGTCCAAAAAGAAAGACCAATTTTTCACATATTTTTTGGCCTGTTTTCTATCAAATTTTGAGCGAAAAATCCGCAAAACCCACTTACTTTTTTCTTTTTGGGAAAAATGCGTTATATTCGTCCTGCATCATCTTAGTTGATGTGTGAGTATAAATTTGTGTCGTATTTATAGATTTGTGTCCTAAAAGCTCCTGAACAAAGGATAAAGAGGCACCATTATTAACTAGGTTTGTAGCAAAGGAATGACGCAGCTCATGAGGGTGCATGTTTAATGATGCTGACAATTTGTGATCTAGATTTTTAATGATATATTCTAGGCCTCTAACAGTTAATGGCTCACCTCTAGAATTGAGGAAAAGTGCGTTTACTCTAATTGCATTATGATTCTTTTCGAGTAGTTCGCCTCTAAGCCCATCAATATATTTTTTGACTGCTTCCTCTGCATCCATGGAGAAAGGAACAATTCTCCATTTATTGCCTTTTCCTAAGATATTCATCGTTCTATTTCTATAATTGAAACTTGTTCTAGTAAGAGAAAGAAGCTCGCTTGCTCTAAGGCCTGACCCAAAAAGAAGTTCCAAAATTGCTTGATCTCTCTCTTTAAGATAGTCAGTTCTCTTTTTATTCATATCTAACACTTTTCTAATCTCATCTTGATATAAAACATCTGGTAATTTTTTAGCGTATTTAGGAGAAGAAATTCCTACAAATGGATTAGATTTAATATCTCCTTTTTTCAGCAAATATTGGAAAAAAACTCGATAAGCACAAAGTCTTCTTTGAATAGATCTATGAGAAACATTCTTTTGAACTTGAATAGACAAAAAGGATTCAATGATATCGGCGTTAACTTCTTCATAGCCAATTTGATTTATATTTAAGAATTCTTCCAAAAGGAAAATGTCATGTTCATATGACTTAAGCGTATTCGTACTTAATCCTTTTTGATTCTTTAGATAGTCAAGAAATTGTCTTTCTCTTTTTGTCATAGACAAATTTTATAACTTTCCATATCGGAAATCGATTTTTTAATAGATTCTTCTCTATTCTTTTTACTTGTATCTGATAGCAGAGCCCAGTTAGCGTTCATTGGAGTAAATGAAGACGGAGAAGCATGTAAAATATAATTTAATAAGCTTCCTAAAATTGTATTTTTAGAGGGGGCGTGTAGTTGTTTTTGCTCAATTCTTTGTTTTACAAAGATTGCGGCAAGAAGCCCAATAGCGGCTGATTCAACATATCCCTCACATCCAGAAAGCTGTCCACCAATAAAAACATTTGGTTTATTTTTAAGTGATAAATCTTCATTTAAAACTGAAGGAGAATTTATAAAAGTATTTCTATGCATGAGACCATATCTAACAAATTCGGCGTTCTCTAGACCTGGAATCATTGAAAAAACTCTTTTTTGTTCTGGATAAGTTAAATTTGTTTGGAAACCAACTAAATTGTAATAATTTCCTAAAACATTATCTTGTCGAAGTTGAACTACAGCGTAAGGCTTAGAAAGTTTGTCTTTTTCTAGTCCAAAAGGTTTTAAAGGTCCATGACGGAGAGTCTCTATTCCTCTAGAAGCAATAACTTCGATAGGTAAGCATCCTTCGAAGTATTTTGTGTCGAACTCGCGAAGGATTGCTTTTTTCGCTCCTAAAAGTTCTTTAACAAAAGTGAAATATTCTTCTCTAGAAAATGGGCAATTTATATAAGCGTCATCATCTTGAGAGAATCTAGACTTGAAATAAGCCTTTGTAAAATCTATCGATTCTTTCTTAACTATTGGAGCTGAAGCATCGAAAAATGAAAGAAAATTGCTTCCTATAATTGACTCTAATTCTTTACAAATCCCTTCGCTACTTAATGGACCTGTACAAACTATAGTAAGTTCATCATCTAAAGAGGTAACTTCTTCTCTCTGAAGATGAAAATTAGGAAAAGAAAGAAGTTTATCGGTTATATATTTTGCAAAAACTTCTCTATCTACAGTTAAAGCATTTCCTCCAGGAATAGAAGAAACATTAGCAGCTTCCACCATTAATGAACCTAAAATTTCTATTTCTTTTTTAAGTAATCCGCAGGCATTAGTTAGCTCTTTTGATTTTAATGAATTTGAACAAACTAGTTCTCCTAGATATTCACTTTCATGGGCACCGGTAGATTTAATTGGTCTTTGTTCGTATAAATCAACAGTAAAACCTTCCTTTAAAAGGAAATAGCTAGCTTCCATACCAGCTAGCCCACCACCTATAATTTTAATTTTTTTATTTTCCGGCATCTTCTTTCTTATTTAGCCATTCATGATATTTACATTTAGGATAATTTGTACATCCTAAAAATTTAACTTTTTTACCTTGTTTGATGATAAGATGGCCATCTCCGCAAGAAGGACATGGTTTAACATAATCTTTTTCAGTTATCTTAGCTGGTTCTTTAGCTTGAGAACTTGGGGATCCAATAGACGCGGTATATTTACATTTAGGGAAATTAGAGCAAGCAATAAACTTCTCTCCTTTTTTAGAAACTCTATAAACAAGTTTAGAGCCACAAGATGGGCAAATTTCTCCAGTTTCTTCAGGAACTTCTTTTTCTTCTTTTTGAACATATGTACAAGCCGGATAGTTAGAGCATCCAATAAATCCACTACCATGTTTATTAGATTTATAAACTAGTGGGGAGCCACAAGATGGGCAAATTTCTCCAGTTGGAACGCCTCCAGCAGAAGAAAATTTTCCTTTAACATCATCGTAAGTTTCCATGAAATTGCTGTAAAACTTACCTAAAATTTCAATATAATCTAATTTTCCTTCTTCAATGGTGTCTAAAATTCTCTCCATATCTGCTGTATATGTAGAAGAAACAAAACGTGGGAAATATTCATCTAGAACCTCAATAGATTTCTTTCCATCTTCAGTTGGATAAATAGATCCTTTATTCTTTGCGATGTATTTTCTTTTAAATAAAGTGACCATTGTTGAAGCATAGGTAGAAGGTCTTCCAATACCGTTATCTTCCATAGCTTTAATAATGCTAGCTTCATTATATGCAGGTTCAGGTTTAGTAAATTTTTGTTCTTTTTTAGTTTTAATTACTTTAGCCACATCTTCTTTAGAAATTTCAGGAAGAGCTTTTCCTTCTTCTTTTTCTAACTTTTTAAATAAAGCAGTAAAGCCATCGAAAAGAACTCTACTTCCTTTTAAAGCAAATTCTAATCCGTTACCTTCTAAAGTAACTGTTGTAGCTTCTTCTTTTTTAGGGGACATTAAAGAAGCTAAAGCTCTGTAGTAAATTAATTTATATAACTTAAGTTCATCACTAGAAAGGAAAGCTTCCATTGATTCAGGAGTTCTGTGCGTTCCTGTAGGTCTAATAGCTTCGTGAGCATCTTGAACTAAAGATGACTTAGGAGTTTTATCTACATAAGGGGCAATATATTCTTTAGGGAAATTTTCTAAGAAGAATGGAACTGCGTGACGAGTATAGAAAGCAGAAGAAATTCTAGTGGAATCTGTTCTTAAATAAGTAATAACACCTATGCGTTCCCCATTAATTTCCACACCTTCAAATAATTTTTGAGCAATTGTTTGAGTCTTTGAAGAAGAGAATTTATAAAGTTTATAGGCTTCTTGTTGCATTGTAGAAGTAGTTAAAGCTGGCTTTGGAGAAACGCTTTTTACTTCTTTTTTGATATCTTTAATTTCTAAAGTTTCAGGAAGTCTCTCTAAAATCTTCTCTGCTTCTTCAAGGGAAGAAATCTTAACTTGTTTACCATTTAGCTTAGAAAGAGGCAATTCATACTTATTTCCTTTAAGCTCAATTTCAACTGAGATTGTCCAATATTCTTCAGGAACAAATTCATCTATAGCTTTTTGTTTATCTACAATTAATTTTAGGGTTGCGGATTGAACTCTACCAGCAGATTTAATATTTATTGACTTACTTAAAAGAGTAGAAAGTTTAAATCCAATGATTCTATCTTCAATTCTTCTAGTAAGTTGAGCGTTAACTAAATTTAAATCTATAGTTGAAGGAGATCTAATAACTTCATCAATTACAGGCTTAGTAATTTCGTGGAATCTAAGGCGTTTTGCACTTTCTATTGGTAAATTTAATACAGAGGCTAAATGAAATGAAATAGCTTCCCCTTCTCTATCAGGGTCGCTTGCTAGATAAACTTCTTCAGCTTTACTAACTTTGCTTTGAAGTTCTCTAACTAAACCTTTTTTCTTGGCATCAATTACCCAGTCAGGTTTGAAGTTGGCGTTAATATCTATTCCTAGTCCGCCTTTACCTTTTGTAGAAAGATCACGAAAATTACCATTAGAAGCAACAACTTCATAATCGCTTCCAAGGTACTTTTGAATTGTCTTACATTTGTTTGGTGATTCTACAATAACTAGCTTCATAACTGCCTCGTGTTTATGTAGTCTATGGCAATAATTTTGAGATGTCAAAGACTAAATTTTCTTTATCCTATTATATAAATATAGGTATTTATATCTTTTAATAGTTTTTTCTCCGATAGTCTAACAAATAGAAAATGTCCTCTCCGTTTTCAACTAAAAATGCTCCATCTTTAATTAATGCATTATTTACATATTCTCTATTTGGAAGAGTTGGATAAACTGCTAAACATCTTCCTGATTCTAAAGCGTAACAAACACTAATTGCGGTTCCACTTCTATTTTTTCCTTCTCCGACTACTACAACATTAGATAGACCTACAACAACTCTATTTCTAAAAGGAAAATGATTTCTATCTGGAGTTGAACCTAAAGGATATTCACTTAGTAGAAGCCCTTTTTCAGCTATTTCATCCTGCAACTCTCTATTTTCTTCTGGATAATAAACATCTAATCCGCTTCCTATAATTCCAATGATTCTTCCTGAAGCAAGTGCTCCATAAGCTGCAGAAGTATCAATTCCTTTAGCTAAGCCTGAAACAACTACTACTGTCTCTTTTTTAGAAAGAAAAGCTGCAGAATCATATACATTCTTCTTGTTTTCTGAGCTAGCATATCTAGATCCAACAAAAGAAACATGCTGATATTTTTCTTTATTAAGTAAATCTATATTCCCTTTGTAATATAAAACTACGGGAGGTTTCGGCATCGCTCTTAAAGAAGCAGGATAAATTTCATCGAATATAGAAATATAATTACCTTTGAAATTCTTAATAACCTCTTTTAGATAAGAGACCTCAAAATATTGTTTTTTAGTAATTACTTCCAAAATTTGTTCGATATCCCCTTTAAATAATAAAGATAAAGCTAAAACTATTTCGCGTGATTCCATATTTTTCCTCCCTTATATAGTTAGAAGAAAATAGGAAAAAGTTTAAAAAAGTTTTAATTGTTCACTATAAAATTTCTTAACAGGAGCATAAGTTTTTCTATGTACTCCTTCAATTGGTCCATATTTATCAAGTTCTTCTAGATGTTCTTTAGTTCCATATCCTTTATGAGAAGAAAACTTATAGTTAGGGTATTTCTTCTCTAATTCATCCATATATCTATCTCTTTCTACTTTAGCTAATATTGATGCTGCAGCAATATTTTGACATCTAGCATCTCCTTTAACTAAAGGAATTACTTTCATTTCTAGGCGAGGTAAAGGCATTGCATCACTTAATACCAAATCAGGTTTAACCGAAAGAGAATTGATTGCTTTTTCCATTCCAAGTTGGGCACATTTATAAATATTTGACCTATCAATTTCATCCGCGGAAACAAAAACCACGGCATACGTCAGTGCGTTTTCGATGATTTCTTTATATAATTCTTCTCTTTTTGAAGCACTTAATTTCTTTGAATCATCTATCTCTTCGTTTACATAATCTTTAGGAAAGATGACTGCTGCAATAACTACTGGACCAGCTAGAGGACCTCTGCCAGCTTCATCAGTTCCAGCGATGTAATTAACAGAATCACTATAATAAGTAAAATCTTCTTTCACTCCGGTTGCTCCAAAGAATATTTTCCTAAAATACCATCTTTAAATTCTTTAATAAGCAAATAAGCCGCTCTAGAAGAAGAATATTTACCATTTTCTAATAAGTTACGTTTTTTAGCTATTTCTAGAAGAATTTCTTCATCAGATAAAGAAGAAATCGAAGGAATTTCAAATCGAGAAAGCAAGCAGTCATCGTAAGAATTTCTTAAAATATCTAATAAATAGCAAGCTAATTCTTCTGTGGGAAGAACTTCTTCTTTCATTGATCCTATTAAGGCTAATCTAATTGCAACTTGCTTATCTTCATAATTCATTGGAAGAATTCCAGGAGTATCTAATACAACGTAATCTTTAGAAATATTAATCCACTGTTCTGCTCTAGTTACACCAGCTTTATTTCCAGTTACAGCTACTTTAGAACCTTTCAAGTTATTAATTAAGGTAGATTTTCCTACATTAGGGATTCCTACAATCATGATTCTGACAGGTTGAGGAATCATGCCGTACTTTGCCTCTTTCTCTCTTTTTTTAGTTAATATTTGAGTAGAAAGTTCATTAAGAATATTTATAAATTTTGTCTTTTTTAGATTGCCTGAAGTAACGACTAAACCCTTGTTTTTGAAAAATTTAACCCAGTTTTGCGTAGTTTTTTCATCTGAATAGTCACTTTTCGACAATAATATTATTTTTTGCTTATTTTTAATTAAGTCAGCTAAAAGAGGGTTAGAAGAAGATAAAGGGGCGCGAGAATCTACCACTTCACAAACTAAATCAACGGACTTTATAAAAGAAGACATCTCTCGGATTGCTCGAGACATGTGACCTGGAAAATAATGGATATTCTGTTGTCCCATATTATGCTAAATGAATATAATCCCAAGGCATTTTAAGATAATTAAGCATAAACTGTGTTGAGAAGTTCTTTGAATTATTTTGCTTAATTAATCTTCTTCTTGCTGTAATTAAATGACACTTCCCTTGAATGAAATTTAACGGTATGGGTCCCTCCGATCTAGAATCTTTAGAGTTCCATCCTCCTCTATTATCTCCCATTAAGAAATATTCATTTTCCTTTAAAGTCCAAGTTCCGTAACCTTCTGGAGAAGGATATTTCTTAGAACCAATATTTGGATAATTATCAATTGTATAAAGTTCTTTTAATACTTCACTAGTTCCATCCACGTGGGTAACAGTTGTTTTTCCCCAAGCATAATTATCTGGATTATATTCAAATTTAACTGTTTCTCCTGGAAAAGCTATAAGTCTTTTGACTTTTAAGCTTGGATCGTTAATTAGCTTTGAAGTTACGTTTCCATAACTATCTTTAACGTAATCTTCTTTGTAGTAAGTAATTAAAATATCGTAACGCTTAAGATCAGACTTCCAATCTTTAGTTCCCATCTTGGCCCAGCCCCAATCAACTATATCGCCGTCTCTATTTCCGCCATCATTCCAATTAAATTTTCTATACGTTCCTCCTTCATTTCTTAAAGCATCATAATTTAGTGTTGGATACATTGATGCTCCATTAACATAAAAAGAAGAACCGAATTCGGTGGATAAGTAAATTATATTGGCTGAAACAATTGCAACTGCACCTAAAACAACAATTAAAAGAGTATCAATTGTATATTTAATCCATCTACGATTCTTTTTCTTAAATTTTTTAGGTTCGCTTGAAGGATCACCGAGGTTTTCTTGATAAGTATCAGGCATAAGAAAATTATAATTTTCTTCTATATCAAATACAAATAAATTAAAGAAATCAGACTAAATAATACAGTAAAAAAATAATTAACTCAAAAAATAACTGAGAATTGCGGTGATTTTGAAAAATGCGAGTACATTTTTATGCTTCAGATCTTGGATAATAATCATAGATAGCAGCCATGTTATATCTATCATCATCTTTCTCGGCAATGGTAGCATAAAGTTTTGTGCCAGGTTCATAATCATGAAGATCATGAATATAATTATCTCTATCAAGAACTGCCCACGAACTATAATCATCATTACCTATAAGTGGACTGTTCCAATTCCATAATTTATCGGTTGTATAGAAGTCATCTAGGGATTCAAGTTCATAATTTTGATTTATTGTTACTTCAAAAATATCACAAGGTATTAATTCTAAATTTATTACAAGCCCATAGACCAACCAAATTTCTCCGCAATCGCCGTGACAGTCAGTTTGGAAGACATATCCAGAATGAGTCATTTTTAAAACATCTCCAGAGATAGCTTTTTCTATTCCAAATTTTTTACATTGTTCATATAAAAATTTTTCAATTAGATGAGAGCTTTGATAATTGACAACTAAAATTGGTTTGCCTTCAGTATTCCATTTTGTAGACCCCATTGCTATAAGAAGCAGATCGTTTGATGTAACTTTCGAATCATCACAATTTAAATAGATTGTTTTACTTTCTTCTCCGTTATAAAAAGTAACTTGCTCATTCTTAAAAGTAATAGAGAATCCAAAGGTAGTTGTCCAATCAGTTTTCCCGTCAACATAATTAGATAAATCCTGAGTAATATTGTTCTCTATTACGGCATTCTTAAATTTATAAGTTGATTTAACTATTTCTCCTGACGATTCATCTTTTCTTTCAACAGAATAAAGAGTGAATGAACTTATTAAATATACAATGCCATCACTAATTTTATTAAAATCTGTAGGTAAAGCTTCGAGGGTATCTTCATCATAAGATAAAGTCGTCCCTGGATTTTCAGGACTTGATCCAGAACAGCTAGTTAAGCAAGTTAATAAAACAAGAAATATTTTTTTCATTCTTTGACTAACTAAATTTTAA
>JAXFZD010000007.1:0-4666 GCA_034185265.1 Bacilli bacterium
TGGCTGCTAAAACAGAAGTAAAAATGGAAGCCAACAATCATTAAAGAGGCAACAATTTTGTAGAGTGAAACATTAAGATATTTTTCTCTCATAGGCAGTAATATACACTTAATGTAAGCGCTTAACATGTCTTTTATAAAATAAAAGAGAAAAAACCTCTTGATTTTTTTTATAGATAAAGGAAAATACCGGCCATATCGAATTAGGAGGAATTTTAAATGAAATTTAAGAAATCGATACTTATTTACTCCGTCGCTGCAATGATGACACTTGCCTCCTGTAATGCTGTTACTCCAGCATCTACATCTGCCGAGACATCTGCTTCCACCGCAAGTACATCACAAACCAGTGAAGGAACATCCGCAAGTACCGGTACAAGCGAATCTCCAGTCGTTACTTCCGAATCTGAACCAGCTGTCAGTGAATCTGAACCAGTTATCAGCGAAAGCCAAGACGAGAGCGAATCCGCTTTATCAGATACTTCCGAACATTACGGACCAGACGTTTCTGAATCCGAAACCCATGAAACAGGACTTTCTACAGAAGAATCTGAAGATGAATCCGAAACCCATGAAACAGGATTATCTACTCAAGAAGCAGAATCCGAAACCCATGAAACCGGACTTTCTACAGAAGAATCTGAAGATGAATCCGAAACCCATGAAACAGGATTATCAACTGATGAATCTGCTTCTGAATCTGAAGAACCAATTGAAGATCCAATCGGAGATTTCCTTTTAGAAGCTACTTTAGCTGAAAACTACACCATTACTGCTGATGGCTTCAACGTAATCGAATTATTTGATCCACTTGGAGCTATGCTAGTCACCTACGTTGGTGATTATGCACAATATGGAAACTTTGGTTATATCACCAATCCAAATCAAGGAACTTTCGAATATTCCTTAGAAGATGATGAAGTTGTCTTAGGTGATTTAGTTACAGTTAGAACCGATATTGATTACACACAAGCATTCATGTATGGCCCAGCAGACTTATTAGCTGCTCACGCTGCTGAAAACTGGGAACTCGCTTTCGGTTCCGTCTATTCATTCGTCGGTGATGTAATGGAAGATGTGTATGCTTATTACACTGCTGTTTATCTATTACAATTAGCTGGTTTTGGTAGCGACTCTTCATCAATTGTCGCCTACGGATACTTTGATGGTGCTTCCGCTGTTGTCACTGAAGACTCTATCTCATTTAGCGTCTCTGTTGGTGATGGACAAATCAGTCAAGGTATCACAATTGACAGCATCGGCACAACTTCTAATGAAGCTGTTGAAGCTTACTTAGAAAATCCAGTCGATGCAGAATCTAGAAACGACTACACCGCTGCAGAAAAAGAAATCCTTGTTGGATTCATTCCAGATAATCTCGCATTCCCTTTCCCAGGAGAATCCTATGGTGTCTCCTTAGAAGCCAGCAAAGCCGACGATGGTGAAATTTATGTCTCTGGACAAGATCTTTTAGGAACAGAAGCAAGTGCAAAAGAATTTGCAAAGAAAATTGACGAAGCTGGATACGACCTTGTTAAAGAAGAAGCTTCTAACGATGGCTCTTGGTATGCTTGCTTAGAAGTAGAAAATGAAGAAGAACAACTCGTTTATGGCGTTGAAATCATATTCATGTCTCCTGAATATCTTGAACTTGAAGAAGAAGGATCATCCTACCTCTATCCAGAAGGACTTGTTAGATTCGCAGTTTATACTGAATCTTCTGACCCAATTGATGTAATTGCTGGTCTTATTGACGAAGCTGACATGGAACCACTTCCAGAAGATTTATATCTTAATAATGTTAAGGTTGAGTTCATGGATGTCACTGACATTCTTAACGCTCAAATAGAAGAAGGTTCCGAAGATGAATACATTCTTGGATTAAGCATTACTGTTAGCTTTGCTGATGAAGATGGTGCTTTAGCTGCTTTCGAAGCTCTTGATGCTTACTGGGCTGAAGTAATCGATGAAGAAGTTGATGATGGCGTTGAAGGACTTATCCACTATCAAAACCTCACTGATTTATCTGCTTATGGATACGGTGTCTACACTGATACATATATGGCACAACTCCGTGGCACTGAAGTCGTTGTATATCTTGAATCCTTCTACCAAGCTCCTATTCAACACACTCCAGAAAGCTATCAAGAAGTCTTAGAAGAAGAATATTACTTCGACTTCACATATCCTCTTGATAAACTCGGAGAAGTTGATCAATTTGATGTTTATGACAGCACTTCTTATCATGAAGAAGATGGTTATATCTTATTCTCAACCCTCTATTTCACATATTTAACCGCTGAAGAAGCCGAAGCTGCCTTTGGTGCTGTTGCTAGCTACTACGAAGCTTTAGCTGAAGCTGAATTAGTCGGAGAAGTAAGAATTGAAGAATCTGGATTAACAATCTACTATGTCGCTTACTATCTTAATGAAGAAGAAACTCTTATTGGCTACTGGGCAGTTTATCTCTGGGATTATGAAGAAGAATCTACAGATTTCGCAATGAGATTTGCTGTCAGCCTTGAAGAAGTTGAACCAGAAGAAACTTCCGAATCTGAACCAGTTTGGAGTGAATCTGAAGAACCAGTTATCTCTGAATCTGAAGAACCAGTTATCTCTGAATCTGAAGAACCAGTTATCTCTGAATCTGAAGAACCAGTAGTTGAACCAACAGTTGAAGATTATCAAAAAACCTTAATTGAAAAATATGGTTTCCCAGAAATCTTCCCACTAGACACTTTTAAAGATGCTAACTTTTTAGTTAGTGATTGGACAGCTTGGTATCAAGAGAAATATGGCCCTTCATATATTCTAGTTAATGAAGTCTACTTTTCCTTTGAAACCGCTGAAGAAGCCGAAACTGCTTATCTTGCTTTGATTGATTATTTAAATAATAGTGAAAGTTTCTTCTATGACGAAGAAGAACAATGCTACGCATATTATACTTATGAAGAAGAAACTTCTACCTTATCTATTTGGTCTGTTTACACAGGCTATGATGGCGGCACTCAAATTAGTATGTCAATTATATTAGCTTCTGCATCACTTGACTAAAATAATTCATAAAGATAAAGTGGTCTCAAACGAGGCCACTTTTTTTATACTTATTTTATGTCTAATTACATTTTTGATGGTCTGCCACTTTCATCATAATTATCTGATGCTTTAGCAACTGGATTAGGATCAATAAGAATTAATTTTCTTAACCACATAGAAAATTTACTGGGTTCTTTCTTCTCTTTTTTCTTATTAAAGCTTTCTTTTATAGTTTCAGGGACAGCTTTAGCTAAGATAACTTTAGATTCATGAAGTCTTAATTCAGTAGCTTTCTTAATATCTTCATATCTTCTAGAAATTCCTTTTTCATCCATAAATTGACGGGTTTTCGCAAAGATATTCGTTGATTTAACTAGGTCTACGAGGAAGATTCCATACGCAATTCCAATAAATAAGATAAAGAGTAAGTTAGTAGAAGCAGCTAGCGCGCCTTCTCCATAGATAAACTCTGTTATATTAAGTACTACTTGATATAAAAATGGATTAAAGCAGTAATAATATAAAACGCTTACTCCAAACCAAATAAAAGCAAATACAGGACATACAATGCCTAATATGTTCCCTTTCATATTCGTGTAATCCCATAATTTAACTTTAAATCCTTTAACAAATATAATCCCTGCAATAAATTCTAAAACGTTCATCCCTAGACACATTAAAGAGATAGGAATTAGGTCATAAATAGTTGCACCGCAGTAATAATTAAGCCCAAAAAGATTTCCTAAAGGATTATAGAAATGAATTGAAGTAGGAAGGAAAAATATACAAAAGAAGGTCAAAGAGAACATTAGGATAACTCCAAATCCATATAAAGGAAGAAATGGACCTTTTAAAAATCCTGGATTAACCCATTTCTTAGCGCTAAAAAATCTTCTAAATAATACTTCTAGACAATATCCGCCTACAGATCCAAATAAGAATAAAATAAGATAAATAAATACTATGCTCATAAAAAAATTCCTTACTTTTTTAAAGATAAGGAATATTTTTTATATTTCAATTAAATTTAGGAAAACTTATCTAATTCGGCTTATAAGAGATTTAATTCCTTTAAGTATAGCTGAAGCCGTAGTAGTTGCTCCTTCTTCTTCAGCAGTATCGCCATTGAGGAATTTTTCAATCTTGTCAGCTAAGTTTTGAAGAACATAAGGTAAATTCTTACTTATAACTTGGAAGATGCCTTCTAAATAAACTAGAAGAACTAAGGCTAATCCACCAATTGGAATCAGCAAATCAACCAGTTTATTCTGATACGTCTTTCGGTAATCAAAGAACATTACAACAGGTAAAATCAAAATAAACGGCAGAGATCCCAGGAATCCTGAATCCGTTAAAGCATATGCTTCCCAGTAAGTAAGAAATTGCCCAGCATCAGTATTTAGAGGAATTCCTGCATTTTTAAGTACAATGGCCATAATAAGTACATAAGTAAATAAATCTACGATAACGCTAACTACCATGATGATACAAATAGCAATGGACATCTTTAAAGCATGAGCGTTTGTATGTAAATAATTCTCATATCTAGCTTCGTCGTTATGCCTTCTTAAGAATAATCTTTCAGAAAGCTTAAATCCAACTACTAAAAGTAAGAAAGCAAATAGTAAGAA
>JAXFZD010000008.1:0-64385 GCA_034185265.1 Bacilli bacterium
AATAAAAAGAGCGAATAGTCAATATTCGCCCGGTTTTTAACATAAGTTAATGATTTATTTCTCGTCTCTCATTGTAGGGAAGAGAATTACTTCTCTAATTGATGAAACATTGCAGAATAACATACAAACTCTATCGATTCCAACTCCGATTCCGCCAGCTGGGGGCATACCATATCTCATTGCATCCATGAATGAGTCATCAATGTCGTTAGCTTCGTCATCTCCCCTATTTTTAGCTTCTGCTTGAGCTTTAAATCTTTCTAATTGATCAAATGGATTATTTAATTCAGAGTAAGCATTTCCGAATTCAAATCCGCCCATAAAGAACTCGAATCTTTCAACAAAGCGGGGATCTGCGGACTTTTTGGTTAAAGGAGATAATTCAATTGGATATGTATGAATGAAAGTTGGTTGAATTAATTTCTTCTCAACAAATTCGTCAAAGAAGGCTTGAATGATATATCCAACAGAGTTCCAAGATTTTTCTAATTGGACATGGTGTTCTTTGGCTAAATTGACAGCTTCTTCAAAGCTCATCTCTTTTGTAAAATCAATTCCAGTCTCTTTTTCGATAGCTTCGCACATAGACATAGAAGCAAATGGTTTAGAGAAATCAATTTTCATATCCCCCCAAGTAACTTCATAGCTTCCATTAATCTTTAAAGCAAGCTCTTTGAATAATCCTTCGGTCCAATCCTTCATGGAATTTAAATCTCCATAAGCTTGGTAAAGTTCAATACTTGTAAATTCAGGATTGTGGCGAGTATCCATTCCTTCATTTCTAAAGATACGTCCAATTTCATAGACTCTATCAATTCCACCAATCATTGCTTTCTTTAAGTTAAGTTCTGTAGCAATTCTTAAGTAGAAATCTTTATCTAAAGTATTGTGATGAGTAATAAATGGTCTAGCAGCGGCTCCTCCAGCGATTGGAGAAAGAACAGGAGTTTCAATCTCAATAAACCCTAAAGAATCACAGTAATCTCTAATAACTTTGACTATTTTTGCTCTTTTAATAGCAATTTCTCTAGATTCTTCATTGATTATTAAATCAACATATCTATGACGATATCTATCTTCTGTATCGGTTAATCCGTGGAATTTTTCTGGAAGAGGTTTTAAACATTTAGAAATATGTGTGAACTTTGTAACTCTAATTGTTAATTCTCCTGTACGAGATTTCATTAAAGTTCCTTCAAGTCCAACTACATCACCCGTATCAGCAAGTTTAAAGATAGCGTAGTTCTCTTCTCCAACTACGTTTTGGCCTAACCAAGCTTGAATAGAAGCATATTCATCTTTTATGTTAACAAAAGCAGCTTTACCCATGGATCTAATAGCCATAAGTCTTCCAGCTACTTTAACTTCTATTGCTTTTTCTGCTAATTCTTCAGCGCTTAAATCTCCAAAATCCTTGCGAATCTCGGCTATTTGATGCGTAAAATCAAAACGTTTGCCAAATGGATCAACTCCGAGTTCAGCATATTTTGCTAGTTTATCAAATCTAGCTCTTTCCTGGTCATTCATCTTTTCTTCCATACTTAAATCCCTCCGGGAAAGGAGATTTTACTTTAATAACAAGTAAAATTCCATATAACAGTTTTAAATTTTTAATAATCTAATTCAGTAATTTTCTTCCAAGAAGAAACAATCTCATGAACTTTCGCTTTAATTTCTTCTTTATCAACATCTTTATCAGCTAAAGTCTTATAGATTAATTTAGCAATTTCAATTGCGTTTTCTTTTGTACAGCCTCTAGAAGTAACAGCGGCAAATCCAATTCTTACTCCGGAAGTATACATTGGTTTTTGAGTATCACCATGAATCATATTTTTATTAGTGCTTATACCAACTTCTTCTAAACGTAATTGAGCTTCTTTACCTGTAATATTAAATGATTTCATTACGTTAAGAAGGAATAAATGATTTTCTGTTGAAGAAACTACGCAGCCTAATTTAGCTAATTCATCATTAGCAGCTTTTGTATTTTCTAATACTTTTCTAATGTATTCCTTAAATTCAGGTTTTAAATCTTCAGCAAAGCAAACTGCTTTAGCAGCAATTACATGTTCTAAAGGTCCGCCTTGAGAATAAGGGAAAACAGCTGAATTTATTTTCTTTCCTAATTCTTCATTGTTAGAAAGAATAAGTCCTCCTCTAGGTCCTCTTAATGTTTTATGAGTTGTAGAAGTAACTATATCTGCATAGTCAACCGGGTTCATTGTAAGCCCTGCTGCAACTATACCTGCAATATGAGCCATATCGACCATAAAATAGCATTTCACGGGGGACGTACCATTATATTCGTCAATAATCTCTCTTATTTTTTTGAAATTAATTTCAAATGGATAAGCGCTATAACCCGCTAAAAGAAGGTTTGGTTTGGCTCTATAAATTTCTTTTTTAATTATTTCATAATCTAATTTTGCATCACTTCCTAAAGGATAAAATTCAAAGTCATAATAGTCACTTGAGAAGGAAACAGGTGACCCGTGTGTTAAATGTCCACCGTCATCAAGGATTAAAGAAAGAACTTTATCTCCTTTTTTAAGTAAGGAATGATAGGCAGCAAAATTAGCTTGAGAACCTGAATGAGGTTGAACATTAGCATACTTAGCATTGAAAAGTTTCTTTGCTCTTTCAATTGCTAAATTTTCAACTAAATCAATATTTTCACAGCCCCCATAATAGCGTTTTCCTGGAAATCCTTCAGCGTATTTTGCGGTCATAATTGACCCTTGAGCTTCCATGACTGATCTAGAAGGGTAGTTTTCAGACGCAATTAACTCAATACCATTATTTTGTCTAATTTCCTCAAGTTCAATAATTCTTTCAACTTCTTTGTCAAACATGATGTTTAGCCTCCTCAAATTTTTCTTGAATAATAGCTTTGCTATCAAATATAGCTTCAGCTAATAATAAGTTAATTGGAATTATTAATAATGGAATTAACCTTGAATTTTGGTTGAATCCATAAGGATATTTGCCATTAAACCAAATATAATAACCAATCAAAGAGAATGTAAATGCGATGATGAATAAAGCAAATATGCCCTTTTCATAAGGAATTTTCTTAGTAACTGTTCTAAAGAAATAGATTAGAGATGCAACAATAGCAACTAGGATTCCTATCGCATAAATATATTCAACTGCCATTAATAGGCCGGTTATAAATCCGCCATAGAAAGTGGAAATATTTTGATAATTCCATTCATCAAAGAATAATGTTTTGATAAATCCAGTCCAAACGTTGAAGTCAATATCTCCATAATTATTAACATAAGCTCCGGCAGCTTCAGTACTTCTAACTCTCATATTAAATGGGCTAAAGAATAAATCTCCATTAGGGAAAGAAGCAAATCTTTGGAACCAGTTATAATAATCTGGATCGATATACATACTATATTTCTTTCTAGCAGCTAAAGTTTTTGCTACGTCATAATTAAACACAATCGGTACGTTATAGAGGATCTTATACCAAACAGGTAAAGCAAAGCATAACGGCACCGCAATTATGAATAAAACAAAGAACTTAAGCACAAATTTATCGAATTTTTCTTTCCCGGCTCTATATTCTTCATATCCTCTAGCGATAACTAAAACTCCAATTGGAATAGAGATAATTCCGGCGGCAAATTTGGTCATTGTAGCTAAACCTAAGAATAAAGCTGTAAGGCAAATTGCATGCCATTTCCCGCTCTTTTTGAATTTTAGAGCATAATAAATAGAAATTAGAGAAAATAAAACAACTAAGCCATCTTGATTACCAAAGAAATGTATGTACCACATTTGAGGAATAAAAATTGTTATTCCTAAAGCAGTAGCTAGTAATCCTTTTCTTAGCCCCATTGCTTTAAACACTTTATAAATAAAGAATAAAGATAAGATTCCAATAAAACATAAATAAATACGACACATATCGTATTGTTGATATTGAGTTATTGAATAATTAGGAAAATTTTTAACGTTTGTCGCAGAGGTTGGAGCATGTTCAGAACCAAAATGAACAAATATTCCATTTATTGCCATTCCTAAAGCCATCAAAACATGATAAACCTTGAAGTTATAGAATTGATTCGTTGTTGTAGCGTCAGGAATTTCTTTATTGTTATAAATTTGATAAATAATAGTCCAATGAGACCCTGAAGAATAAACACTCGCATCATGGTGATGATTGCCATAGTTTAAGGAATTGGCAAATCCATAAGAAAGTAGGCAAAATGATGCACCAAGAAGCAAAATAACAATTACTTTCTTAGAATTTAATCGATGGAAAATCCCTTCAAAAATCAAATAAAGCCCGCAAATCACGGATAAAATAATTATTATTGCGTAAAATCCATATAAACAACCTAGATTTCTAAATCCGTAATATGTATAGGTTCCATTCTTTAAACAGAAGATGCAATATAAAGCTAAGATAAGCAAAAAGATTACTGGGAAAAAGATAATTCTTATCCACTTCTTGCTATAAAGAAAAGCAATTATGTCATCAAATTTAGTTATAAAGTTCTCAATCTTTGCCATCTGATGCTTTCCTTATTCAATCTTAGATCCTGTATAAAGTTGATAATATTTTCCTTTTTGTTCAAGAAGTTGTTGATGATTACCTCTTTCAATAATTCTTCCATCTTCAAGAACCATAATTACATCAGAATTTGTAATTGTAGATAATCTATGAGCGATTACGAAAACTGTTCTTCCTTTCATAATTGCGTCCATTCCTTGTTGAACTAGCTTTTCGGTTCTAGAGTCAATTGAGGAAGTAGCTTCATCTAAAATAAGAACTGGAGGATTAGCGCAAGCTGCTCTAGCAATAGAAATAAGTTGTCTTTGACCTTGAGATAATCCGGCTCCTGCTCCTTCTAAAACAGTGTCATATCCGTTAGGTAACATCATAATAAAGTTATGAGCATTAGCTAATTTTGCTGCTTCTATGATGTCTTCATCAGTGGCGTTTACATTACCGTATCTAATATTTTCTCTAACTGTATCAGTAAATAAGTTGGTCTCTTGCAAAACCATTCCCATAGCTCTTCTTAGATCAGATTTAACAATCTTATTTATGTTAATATCATCAAATCTAACTTTACCATCTTCTATATCATAAAAGCGATTAAGTAAGTTTGTAATTGTAGTTTTTCCCGCTCCAGTAGGGCCAACAAAAGCAACTTTTTGACCAGGTTCAGCGTACATTGTTATGTCATGAAGTACGGTTTTTCCTTTGACATATGCGAAATCTACATTATAGAAATTAATCTTTCCTTTAAGCCAAGTATAAGTAACTCTTCCATCCTTATGAGGATGCTTCCAAGCCCACTTATTAGTCTTTTCGTTAACTTCAATGATTTCTCCATTTTCGCCTTCCTTTGCGTTAACAAGTCTTACATATCCTTCATCGGCTTCAACAGGAACATCCATAAGTTCATAAATTCTTTGAGCTCCAGCCATAGCCATAATGAACATGTTAATATTCATAGATAACTGACCGATAGGCATAACAAATTGCTTGCCTAAAAGAACAAAGGAAACAATGTCTCCAACTAAAATTCCTGGGAATTTATTAGCGTAGAGAATTCCCCCAGTTACAGCTAAAACAACAAACATCAAGTTGCCTAAATTGTTTGTAACTGGACCCATAATATTGGAGAATTGACCTGCTTTTGTAGCGTATTTGCACAATTCTTCGTTTAATTCATCAAATCCTTCCTCAGCTTCTCTTTCATGATTGAAGACTTTAATTACCTTTTGACCTGAGATCATTTCTTCAATATATCCGTTAGTTTTTCCTAAAGCTCTTTGTTGTCCGATAAAGAAATATGAAGATTTCTTAGATAAAGAAAGAACGGTGAAAACAATTAAAAAGAAGAATATTGCTACAACAATGATTAAGATTCTTGAAGAAGAAATGCACATCATTGTGAAAGCAAAAATCATTGTGATGATGGATTGTACACACATTGGTAAAACCCTAGAAATCATCTCTCTTAATGTATCGATATCGTTTGTGTAAACAGACATGATATCGCCGTGAGTTCTTCTGTCAAAATAGGAAATAGGAAGTTTTTCCATGTGAGCGAAGAGCTGATCTCTAATCTTCTTTTGGGTTCCTTGACCAATTTGAGAAGTTAAAATTTGATATAAGAAAGCACTTATAACTCCAAGAAGATAAACACTCATCATGAGTAAAATAGCGACTTCTAAAGTCATAGGAGCGACTAATTTGCCATAATAATAAATACCTGTTTGAGTATTGATTGCTCCTGGAAGATTTGGTGCAATAAATCCATTAATTAAGATAGAACCTACAAAATAAGAACCAACTGCTCCAGCAGCAGAACTCATTAAAATACAAAGAATGACGCAAACAAAATGAATAGGATATCCCTTAATCATTGTTTTAAGAATGCGACCGAAAATCTTTAAAACTTCCTTTCCGGAGAGCTTACGGGCATTTACGTTTGGTCTAATCTTTCCTCTAGGCGGCATCGAAATCACCTCCTCCGAGTTGAGTTTCATAAAGTTCTTTATAGAAAGCACTGCTCTTTAATAATTCTTCATGTTTACCTTGAGCAGTAACTTTTCCATCTTCAAGAACAATGATAATATCGCTATCTTTAATAGATAAAATTCTTTGGGAAACAATTAATTTAGTTACGTTAGGGATTTCGTATTTAAATGAATGACGAATAATTGAATCTGTATGAGTGTCTACAGCAGAAGTAGAGTCGTCCAAAATCAATATCTTAGGATTTTTTAATAAAGCTCTGGCAATACATAATCTTTGCTTTTGTCCGCCAGAAACATTAGATCCTCCTTCTTCAATTGGATGATCATATTTTAGAGGGAATTTTTCAATAAATTCGTCAGCACAGGCAAGTTTTGCCGCTTTTTTTATTTCTTCTTCAGTAGCATTTTCATTTCCCCAAAGAAGATTACTCCTGATAGTTCCAGTAAAAAGAACATTCTTTTGTAAGACTACAGAAACCGCATCACGAAGAGCAACTAAGTCGTAATCTCTTACATCAACGCCAGCAACTTTGACGCTTCCACTATTAACATCATATAAACGAGCAATCAAATTAATAAATGAACTCTTACTAGAACCGGTAGCTCCTATTATTCCGACTGTACTTCCAGTTGGAATATGAACTGAAATGTGAGATAGAACATCCTTAGAAGCTTGTTCAGAATATTTAAAGGAGACATCTTCAAAATCAATGTCGCCATTTTTGATTTCTTTAATAGCATTTTCTTTAGAAACAATTGTTGGAACTTCAATAAATACTTCACTAATTCTTTCAGCGGAGTTACGCGAAATAATGATCAGAACAAAGACCATAGAAATCATCATTAAGGAAATGAGGATTTGAGAAACATAGGCAAACATCGAAGCAAGTTCTCCTGTAGAGAAGCCGTTTACTAGGCTATTTCCTGAAGCAATAACTAACTTGGATCCAAAATAAGCAAAAACTAATAAACATGTATATGATGAAAGCTGCATAGCAGGCGAGTTCAAAGCTAAAATTCTTTCTGCTCTTAAGAAAGTTCTATAGATGAAATAAGAAACTTTACCAAATTTCTCTGTTTCAAAGTCTTCTCTAGTATAAGATTTAACAACTCTAATACCTTTTAAGTTTTCTTGAACGGAAGAGTTCAAATCGTCATAGGCTTTAAATACTTTAACGAATGTTGGGTGAACAATTAAAGCAACACCAAATAAAATGATAATCAGGAAAATTAACACTGGAATAAAGACCATTGAGAGCTGCCAAGAAGCAATCGCAGACATAATAAGAGCGAAAATCATCATTAACGGTGCTCTAACAACAGTTCTTAAGATCATCTGTAATGAGCCTTGAAGGTTAGAAACATCAGTTGTCATTCTGGTAATTAGAGAACCAGTTGAGAATTTATCAATATTTGCGAAGGAGAATTCTTGGACTTTATAGTAAAGAGCTTTTCTTACATTCCTACCAAATCTACTAGAAGCGATAGATGAGAAAAAACCAGCTATAATACCGCACGTACAACTCACAATAGCAAGAGAAATCATTATTCCGCCAAACATCCAAATTCTATCCATATTGATTGGCATTCCATTAGGAACATCAAATGAATCAGTTAACCACTGGAACAAATAAGGAATAAGAATTTCACATACAACTTCAAGAGCAACTAAAAGCCATGTGAAAAAAATCGGACGTTTACAACCATGGAGGTGAACTTTCAAAGTTTTCAAAACATGAACTTTATCACCTTGAGAAGCGTCAGAATTTAGTTCTTGAGTTTCTGAAATTTTCTCTTTGCTCATAAATTAACTTAAATAGTTTATAACTATTTTTGAAAATTTAAATAATTTATTCAAGCTCTGAAAGAATATTTTCTAAATCGCTAAGCGATTTCATCTGCTGAGAAATCCTTAATCTATAACTTTTATAGCCTGGGAATGATGAAATAAAGTGAGGCAAAATAGATCTTAATTCCCTTATTGCAACGTGCTCACCTTTTTCTTCAATAAGCATATTTGCATACTCTTTTGCATATGAAATTTGAGTTTTTAAGTCGGGATTTGCAAGGATTTCGGTTCCGTTTGACTCAAAATATGTATTTATTTGCTTAATTAAAAATGGATGACCAATTCCACCTCGAGCAATCATAATTGCATCCGAATGAGTAATCTCTTTTGCTCTAATTGCATCTTCCAAAGAAAAAATATCTCCTGAGACAATTAAAGGTATATTAAGTTTTTCTCTTAATCCTCTAATTGTTTCATAATTTGCTTTCCCTGAATAACCTTGTTCTTTGGTTCTACAATGAATAGAAAGCAAAGAAACACCAATAGACTCTAGCATTAAAGCACATTCTTCGACATTAATTGAATTAGCATCCCATCCTAAACGAATCTTTGCACTAACTGGCTTAGAAGAAGTAGCAATAATAGCTTTCATGTAGTTTTTAAGTTTGTCAAGGTCTTTAAGCCAAGCCGATCCTGCGCCTGTTTTCACTACTTTATGTACAGGACAGCCTAGATTTACATCAAGAATATCGTATTCACATGTCTTCTCTAAAATCTTGATAGCTTCGCAACTTTTTCCTATATCGGAACCAAAAATCTGTAAAGCTATTGGTCTTTCTTCTTTAGATATATTGGTATATTCAAAAGTTCTTTTATTACCGTAATCTATCCCACAATCGGAAATCATTTCAGTAAAAGTCAGCCCAACGCCAAATTTCTTCATAAACTTTCTATATGAAGAAGATGTGACCCCAGCCATAGGCCCCAATACACAATATCCTTGTATCTCTAAATCTTTAACTTTCATAGATTAAAAACGCTGCAAATAAGCAGCGTTAATTTTATTCTTTTTCTTCGTTTTCGACTACCTGTGTCGCTTCTTTTTCAGTTTCTACCTCTTTTTTAGGAACTCTAGTCCTCTTTGGCTTTTCTTCCTTTTTAACCTCATCAGGATTTGGTGGAACATAACCATTTGGTAGTTGACCGTGTTCACATAAATAAGCAATTTCTTCAGCAGTAATTGTTTCTTTATCTAATAAGGTATGAGCAATAAGAATTACTTGATCCTTATATTTAGTTAATACTTCTAAAGCTTTCTTATGTGCGTCATCAATAATTTGTCTAACTTCTTTATCGATTTCATAAGCGATTTGAGTAGAGAAGTTCTTTTGAGTAGATGCATAGTCTCTTCCTAAGAAAACTGAACCTGTATCTCTTTCATATTGAATTGGGCCTAAATTAGACATACCCCATTCAGTAACCATCATTCTAGCAATATGAGTTGCTTGTTCAATATCGTTACTTGCACCAGTAGAAACATCACCAAAGAAGATTTCTTCAGAAGTTCTTCCACCTAAATAACCGGTGATTCTAGCGATTAATTCATTCTTAGTTAACAAGAATCTATCATCTTCTGGAGTCATCAAGACATGACCGCCAGTATTACCACGAGGAATAATGGTAATCTTTTGAACTTTTTCAGAATATGGAAGATTGATACCAATAACAGCATGTCCAGCTTCGTGGAAGGCAACTTGCTTTCTTTCTTTTTCAGACATTCCTCTATTAGTTTTAGCTGGTCCAGCGATTCTTCTATCGATAGCTTCATCGATGTCAGCCATATCAATTTCTTCTTTATTTCTTCTAACTGCAAGAATAGCAGCTTCGTTTAAAATGTTATCAATATCCGCACCGGAAAAACCTACAGTTCTGCTCGCTAACGCTGCAAAATCCACGTCTTTTGATATTTTTTTGCCGCGAGCGTGTACTTTGAAGATAGCTTCTCTACCTGCTTTATCTGGTAAAGAAACTGTAATTGTTCTATCAAATCTTCCTGCTCTTCTTAAAGCTGGATCGAGAACATCATCTCTATTAGTTGCAGCAATAACTAAGATACCTGTATTTGGATCAAAACCATCCATTTCAACTAAGAGTTGGTTAAGGGTTTGTTCTCTTTCATCGTTTCCTCCGCCAAGTCCAGCACCTCTTTGTCTACCGACAGCATCAATTTCATCAATGAAGATTAAACATGGAGCGGTTTCTTTAGCTTTCTTAAATAGGTCTCTAACCCTTCCTGCACCAACACCAACGTACATTTCAACAAAATCCGAACCTGAAATTGAATAGAAAGGAACGCCAGCTTCTCCAGCAACTGCCTTAGCAAGTAAGGTTTTACCTGTACCAGGATTACCAATTAAAAGAACGCCTTTTGGTAATCTAGCACCATATTTAGAATATTTCTTAGGATCTTTTAAGTATTCAACAAGTTCGACCATTTCTGCTTTTTCTGCATCACATCCAGCAACATCAGAGAATCTAACTTTAGAATGATCGACTCTTTTTGCAGTAGATTTATTGAAGTTAAATACGGAATTAGCTCCGCCGCCGCCTCCAACAGATCTAGATAATCTAAAGAAGAAGAATGCGAAGATAAGTACGGTTACACCTACGCTAATAAGTGTTGGTCCCCAGGTCTCCCAGAATCCAACTTGAAAAGCATTACCTACTGTGTAATAGCCTTTTGAATCAGGAACTTGCTTAATTAATGAATCAAATATAGAAGAATAGGAAAGGTGAACTAATTGTTTCATTGTTCCATCACCTAAAGTGACTGTAACAACATAAGATTCTTCCCATTTATGGTTTTCAACTGTAAAAGCATAAGCATGAGCTGCACCATTTCTATCTAGATAAACGCCGCTTACGGAAGTCATTTTATAAGCTTGAGCAACAGAGAAAGATTGAACTCGTTTCTCAGCTTCATCATAAGGAGTAATTTTATATTCGTATTCATTAGTTGAAGTATTTAAAACTACTTTATATCCAATATTGTCATCGATTTTCCCTGCAGCCCACGCTTCAGTATTGTTACGGAACTGAGATAAAATGAGCCAAACAATAAGAGAAACGAAAACACCTATTGCTAGGTAAGGTAGAATATAAGATAACACGCTTCTGCGTGGTTGTTTATTGTCCATGAAATGACCTCCTAAATGGTTAGTCGATAAAATTTACTATAAATTTTAAAAAGTTCAATATTATTCTCCAACATTTATGTGGAGTTTTAAGACAGATGTGTGATATTCGCTAAATGATTTTCTAAATCTAGGAACGTAGATAATCTTGCCATTTTTATTAACAAATACTGGCCACATATATCTTAAACTGACTGGCATACCCCAGGTTGAGAATAAGGTTCTAACTGGTTCTAGATAGCCATGAGGAGAATATAAATCTGAAGGAAGAGCTGTTCTAATTGTAATTGGATAATCTTCTTTCTTTATTCCTCTATCTTCAGCTCCCATCGAGAAATCTAAATCAAATTCATCAGTGTGAAGTTCTCCTTCGCTTTCTAAAACATAGGTATAAGGAAGGTGTTCAAAATTGCTTCCTACGGTAACTAAATCGTATTCTTTAATTAAGTAGGTATCTCCAGCTAACTTAAATGCATCGTTAACCTTATCAGAAAGTAAGAATTTTCTAATTTGTTCAATTTTTGCTGCGCTTAGCTTAACTTTTGGATCAGTTCTTAAGATAAAGTGGAGAATTGTTGCGCTAAAATCATCTTTAGAAAGAGCAATTAAAGTACGAACATCAAGTTCTTCTCCAGCGAGAATTTCTTCTCTAACATCTTCTATAAGTTCTAGAGAGTCATGTCTAGTTTGCTTCATTTCCTCGATTAAGTTTTCTCTATCAACTTCTGAGAGTTTTTTAATGACTTCATAGTGAACAGAAGATTTAAGATGAGCGATTTCTTCATCAGTTACTACTTTTGAGAAAGGAACACTATTCTCAATGTCATATTCCTCTAAATCTTCAGGAGTAAACTTTAATAAAGGCCTAACAACAACCATTCCAAATTTTGTTGAAACGGCTGAGAGAGAATATTTTGCACTGCTATGTCCATTTTGTTTACTGTCTAAGATTGTTTCGATTAAATCATCTTGAGTATGAGCTAAAAACAGCGCAGAAGCGTCATATTTTTCATAAATTTTCTTAAAGAAAGAATATCTAACGTTTCTTGCCCATCCACGATAATCACTTTCTTTACCTAAAGTATCGCAAGAATTTGTGTCGCAATATTCAAAGACTAAATCGTGTTCTTCACAGTACTTTTTAAGATTATTAACAACGTGTTCTTCTTCATCAAAAATCTTGTAATCAATGTAAATAATTACTGGCTTTACACCTTCTTTTTGAAGCATGTCAACCAAAGCCATAGAAGGGCTACCGTATGTACAAGCTGCTAAATAAACAGAATCTTTATCAAATTTGTAATCTAACATTGTTCATCCTCCACAATTTTGTCTTCAAGAATTTCGAACATAGCTTTAGAGTCTGCTTTTGATGCAAATTCTCTAACCTCTAAAACTTTAACTTTTATCCGATGTCTTCCTAATATTAGAAAGAGTTCATCCAGAGGTTTTATTTCAGTAGATGGCTTTGCAACTTTTGAATTTACAAAGATATCTCCATCATCACATAACTTCTTAGCAATTTCTCTTCTTTTTACAATTCGGGAAATTTTTAAGAACTTATCTAACCTCATTTGAATAATTTTAACACATTATAAAATAATGTATTACAAATCTAATTATTTTCTTTATTTTTTTCGTATGTTCTATGAACGCATTCCATTATTTTCTCTAGTGAATAAATGTAATTTTCATCCTTTTTAACAGTAATTCTTAAAATTCTGTCAACGAAGCTAACCTTAATTATTCCTAAGAATGGGACCAGTTCATTAAATAGTTCACTTCCGATCCCGTTGATAGAAGAAAATTCCTTGCTTAAGAACAAATCAACAGAGTATTGATTATCCTCAATTGTGTTAAATTCTGCAAAATTGAGCAAAATATCGATTTTTTTCTTCTCAAAAAGTAGTTTGACTTCTTGAGGAACTCGACCATAAATATCTCTGATTTTCTTCTCAAATTTATCTAGCTCAGCCTGATTCTTACATTCATCAAGCTCTTGATATAAAGATAATTTGTCACTCTTTGATGCATATTCTTGAGGAAAATAAGCATTAATATTGAGCATTTTTGTTGGCTTAGGTTCATCAATAACTTCTTTTTTAGTCTTTTCTCTAACAGCCTCGTTAAGAAGTTTTAAATAAAGTTCTAACCCGATAGAATCGATAAAACCAGCTTGTTCAGGACCGAGCATATCTCCTGCTCCACGAATCATTAAATCTCTTTGAGCAATCTTATATCCGCTGCCTAATTCTGTAAATTCTTGTATAGCGGTTAATCTTTTCTTAGCGTCCTCGTTAAGCTCTTTCTTTTCTTTATATGTAAGGTAAGCATATCCAATTCTAGATCCTCTTCCTACTCTACCTTTAATTTGATATAGCTGAGAAAGTCCGAATCTGTCGGCATCTTCAACAATAATCATATTTGCATTAGGTATATCTATTCCGTTTTCAATAATCGAAGTACATACAAGAACATCTATATCTCCGTTATAGAATTTCTCCATAACATCTTCGATTTCATCTTTATCCATTTGCCCATGAGCTACACCAATTTGAGCATTAGGAATCCTTGCTGCTAATTTTGAAGCAATTGCATAAATAGTTTCAACTCTATTATAAACATAGAAAACTTGACCACTTCTTGCTAATTCACGCTGAATAAGTTCATCTATTACATCTTGATTAAAAGGAATTACGTAGGTTTGAATTGGCATTCTAGTTGAAGGTGGAGTATTGATTGTAGAAAAATCTCTTACTCCGACTAATGACATTTGAAGAGTTCTAGGAATAGGAGTTGCAGACAAAGTTAAAACATCAATACTCTTTTTAAGCTCTTTAATCTTTTCTTTTTGTTCGACCCCAAATCTTTGTTCTTCATCTACTATTAATAAACCTAGGTCTTTAAATTCAATTTCTTTAGATAAAAGTCTGTGGGTTCCAATTATGAAATCTATTTGACCCTGTTTAATTAATTCGATGTTCTTTTTTTGAACTGATGCAGGAACAAGTCTAGAAAATAAAGCTATCCTAATTCCAAAAGAAGAAAATCTAGATAAAGCAACTTCATAATGCTGTCTAGCAAGAAGAGTTGTTGGAGCCATTAAGGCTACTTGTTTATTTGCACTTATTGCTTTAAACGCAGCTCTAAAAGCAACCTCAGTTTTTCCAAATCCAACATCACCACAAAGAAGTCTGTCCATTGGTTCTTCTTTTTCCATATCAGCTTTAATTTCATTGATAGATTTTTCTTGGTCTGGACTTAGTTCATATTGGAATTCTTTTTCAAATTGAATTGAAAGTTCATCATCTTCAGGGAAAGCAAAACCTTTTCCTTTTGCTCTTTCTCCATAAAGAGCCAAAAGTCTATCAGCTAATTCGTTAATCCTTTTCCTAATCTTCTCTTTCTTTTCGTTCCAATCACCTTTAAATAATCTGCTTAACTTAGGCTTAACCCCTTCTCTTCCAGCATACTTTCTAACAAGCCTAAATTGTTCTAAAGGAACATATAAATATTCGTTCCCTGCGTAGGCAATTTGAAGAAAATCACGGCAATTCCCCTCTATTTCAATGGTTTTTATATCAACATACTCTCCAATTCCGTTATACTCATGAACTACAAAATCACCTGGCTGGAGCTCTTCATAAGACTTTAAAATTGTTGCTTCTTTGAATCTTGAAGTAAATCTAGATGAGCTTCTTCTTTTACCAAAAAGTTCATTAGAAGAAATATAAGCTATCTTTAAAGAAGGTATTTCAAATCCTTCTGAAAGATATTTAGATGTTATTCCTACTTTGCCTTCTGGTAGATTAAATTCATCTACTTCTTCAAAAGATATTTTTTCATTGTTTAACAACTCTTCAATTGATCTTCTTTGCTGCGATTCATTTAAACTAATCACAACTTTATCATTCATATTTATATAGGAAGAAATTGTAGGGAGAATTGAATTAAGATTTCTTGTAACGTTTGCAATTTGATGGACTTGAAAAATGAAATCTGCTTTTTCTGAATAGAATTCAGTCCCATAAAGAACGTTTTTCTTTAAAGGAAGAGCTTCAGTTAAATCCATATAATAGCGGATGCTCTTTATTATTTTTCCTTCTAATTCTAAGCTATGGAAAAATTCTCTTGCTTCAAACAGCAATAAATCTATAGATTTTTCAAATGAACTTTTGTTTGCAATATAAATCAATTCACTATCAAAATAAGAAAGAACGGAATTAGATTCATTAAGGCCAAACACGTAATATTTGTAGAGCTGTTCTTTATAATTGTGTTTCTCATAATCATCGATTACTTCTTCACAAATATTATTTAATCTCTTCTTTTGCTCTTCACTAAATAAAGATAATTCTTTTTCTTTTTCAGCTCGAATTCTTTCAACAAAGGATGAAAGCTTTTCATCAGAAAGAAAAATATCAGAAGCAGGTAAAATTTCTACTTCTTTTAGAACTTCTTTAGATTCTTGAGTAGACAAATTAAATACACGTATCGATTCAATTTCGTCATCGAAGAACTCAATTCTAATTGGATCAAGAGAAGAAACACTATAAATATCTAAAATGTCACCTCTAGAAGCAAATTGAAGAGAATGTTCTACTTTGTGAGCTCCTCTATATCCTAGATCCACTAACTTTGACTTTAATTTTCCTAAATCAAAATGTTCCCCGACCTTTAATTTAAGAATATTGTTTTGGAAATCTTTTTTTGAAGGAAGAAAACGTAAAATTGCAGAAGGATGAGTTATTAAAATTTTCTTTCGTGGCTTTAAAAGTTGCCCAAGAGCATAAAGTCTTTGACCCATAAGCTCATTACTTGAAGTATAAGTATCGCTTCTTAGTAATTCATCATTGGGGAAAAAGACTAAATCTTCTTCATCTAAGAAGTTTAAAAGAAACTCATATTGTTTCTGAGCTAAATACTGATTTGAACAAATTAACGTAAGATTTGCCGGGTTTTTCTTAAAAAATGCTGCAAAAAGTAGTCCAATTCCAAGCTTTTCATCTATAACAAAAGAGCCCTTCTTGCTTTGAAGGGGGGAGGTATCAATTTTAGTAAGTAACGTTTCTAAAATATCTTGTCCCAGTGTTATTTCTCCTTTCCATTGTAGTGATTCATTGAATAAACAAAGTCATGAAGCAAAGCATCTTTAACAGCAAGTGCACCTTTTTGAATTCCTAAATTAGTTAATTCTAAATGTTCCCCTGCTGGCTTAGAAAGAACGTAATCAATTCCTGAATGAGAAGGTTCTCCTATACCAATTCTCACTCTTTTGAATTTATCTGTGCCTAAGTGAGAGATGATACTTTTTATTCCATTGTGTCCGCCACTAGACCCATCTAAACGAAGCCTAATTTCACCTTCATTAATAGCCATATCGTCATAAACTACTATTAAATCATCAATATCGATTCCAAAATAATCCATGAAGGGTCTAATAAATTCACCTGAATTATTCATAAAAGTATTTGGTTTAGCCAAAAAGACTTTTTCATTTAATTCAGGAATGAATCTATATCCGAAATCCCCATTGAATTTAGTGTTATCTAGGTCAATATTTAAAATATCGCTCAACTTATCTATGACCATAAAGCCCATATTGTGCCGAGTATCTTTATATTGAGATCCAATATTTCCTAGCCCAACAATAAGTTTCATTTTTCTTCTTCGTTTGGTTCAACTTCAACTACTTTATCTAAACGTCTAATGACGTTAACAATCTTCTCGATTCCTTTTTCATCGTGAACGATTAAAGGATTATCTTTAATGTCGGCAAGTCCTCTTGCAGATGCTCCAAATTCATCATCTTTTGCCATTAATCTAAGAGAATTAGAGATTAAAAATCTGTTAATTGGATCTAATTTTTTAAATTCAAAGCTTCCTTGAAGCTGATAATATCTTAGATGATAAAGATCTAAAACATTCGCGTTTATCATATCTTTTCTACTTTCTGCAGAAGGGAAAGACATTCCACAAGAAAAGACAATAACATGTTTTTCCTTCATATCGTCCCAATAGAATAAAAAGTCATTTAGCCCTTGGATTTGAGATCCTTTAACCCAACCTCCGTAGACGACAACGTCATATTCATCTAACTTTTTCTTAAATTTAAATTTTTTACGTGGAAAAACATCTCCACCAACCTTTTCAGCAATTTCTTCGGCATATTTTTTTGTGGAGCCTACATGTGATTCATAAATAACTACTGTTTTCATGTGCCACATTTTAACACAATTTAATATTAAAATTAAATTAACTTGTTTCTTTTAGACTTGTTGTATCTTATAATTCGAAGCATGAAAATTAAGTCTTTATTTATTGATATTTGTAAAGGCGCATCACTCGGATTAGGTGCCCTACCTGGCGTTTCTGCCGGAACAGTTGGAATTGTCGTTAATGTCTACGATAAACTTATCGATAACATTAACAATCTAAAAAAAGATTTCTTAAAATCATTCCTTACTCTTTTACCTATTGGTTTAGCCTGGGTAGCAGCAACATTGATTTTAATGTATCTTGAAGGAAAAGCTTGGGCTTATATTCCTTTCATAATTGTCTGTGTCTGTGCAGGTTTCACTATTGGTGGTTTGCCTGTTATTTTCTCGCAACTTAAAGGAATGACTTGGAAAAAAGCGGACACGGCTAAGCTGCTTACGGGATTTGCTATAGCCGCTGGAATTGGCGTTGTTTCTGTTTTAGCCTACGTTTACCGTTGGTTTGATTTAACCATGGCTTTCAATAATCCAAAAGATAATTGGTATATTTACATCGTTGTTCTTTTTGTCGGATTCTTCCTTGCTGTAGCTTGCTTAGTTCCGGGTATTTCTGGTGCAATGATTCTGTTTATTTTCGGCATTTATAATCCATTAATTGGGCTTTTCTCTGGACCTAATTCAATGTTCAAAAACCACGATAGGGTTGGTTCTGGATTACTACTGCTATTCATAATAATTATCGGAATTATTATAGGTTTCCTCGCTGTTTCTAAAGCTATGAAAACTTTATTAGTAAAACATAAAACATCAACTTATGTTGTTGTTCTTGGATTTGTTCTAGGATCTATCGTTTCAATGTTTGTTAATAATCAAACTTGGGGTCTTTATTGTCCTGAATATGATGTCCCTCCTTATGTCTCCGCACCAGTATTTAAACCTGTTGCGAGAGCTACATGGCAATATGTTGTTGGTGGAATAGGTCTTGTTGTAGCAGCTGTTGTGACATTCGTTATTATTAGAAAATTCCTCAATAAAAAAGAAGAAAGTCCGCAAAACTAAGCTCTTTTTAAAGAATTCGTTCTTTTTTCTTTCCAAAAATTATTAATTAGCTTTTATAAAAGATTTTTACCCAATTAGAAACAAGAAAATGAATTTTCTTATACATAATTGAATTATTTTTACTATAATCATTACATGAGTTTCGAATGCCATCATTTAGACAAGTGGGTCTTCGCTAATTTAGACTTATGTGAAGAGCAATTAGAACTAGGCAAACATAAAGCCTTAGTTCTTATTTCTGGTGCTTCTAGCTCTGGAAAATCTTTTGCTGCCCAATATCTAGCTGAAATATTAAAAAATTCTCAACATAAGTTAATTACTATCTCTCTTGATATGTATAACTTTGGTCTTTCAGGGATTATTCCAAACAAAGTTAACAAAAATTATTTTGATGGAAAGCTTCCTAAGATGGAAGAAATTAGAAACATAATAAAAGACATTATTTACGATATTCCATTCGAAAAGAAATACGATAGAACCAGCTTAAATAAAATCAAAAAAGCTCTTAATCAATATATGTCTGGCTCGGATTTAACAAAATTCATAAAGGGATTATCTGAAGAATGGGCAAAATTAAACTTCGATGAACCAAGCGTTTACGATTTAGAAGAAGCTGCAAAAGACATTCATTTACTATTTGAAAATAAAACAATTAAAGAAAAGAAATATTCCAAAATCGTCTCAGAAAGAATTGATTCCAAACATAGAATTGATGGAAGCGACTGCGATATTATTGTTGTTGAAGGTATTTATTCTCTTACAAATGAATTCCTTAATCTTCTCGAGGATCTTAATCCAATTAAGAACTTTATTGATGGAAATCCTAAATCATTGTTCTTAAGAAGAATACTTAGGGATAAAGTTTCTACCTCTGCCCCATCAACCTTTACAATCAAAAATTACTTTAAATTCATTATTCCTTCATATGAAGAAACCATTCTTCCCGCAAGAAACCATGCAGATATTATATTAAATAATGAAATGACCTTCTTAGAGCTTCGTGAAGGACCTCTTTACAGTATTAGAGATACATTTGAAGTCACCAATAATGAAGGTCTTAAATATTTAAAAGAGCATTCTCATATTATTTATGAACATTACGAAAAAGACTCTTATTTTGGAGTTTTGAACGAAATAAGTCGCGGAGATAACATTCTTAGATTTAGAGAAATCTCCAAAGATAAAGGTTTAACTTACGAACCATTCTCTTTAATCCATAAAGGAATTAATAAATTAAGAAAAGACGGAAGAATCATTCGTGCAGTCAACGTTCTTCTAGATGAAAAAGAAGTTAAAGAGGTTTGGCAAACTGAAGATTCTTGCTTATTAGATTTCTCTAGGGCAGGGTTTATTATCAAAAAAATCGAGAAAAAAGTTAAAACTAGAATCATCTACAAGAACCAAAGTTTTACTTTGTTTGAAGTAGAAGGAAAGAAAGCCTATATTGAAATCCATAATCCTTGTGAAGAAAAAATTCTCGTTGAGATAAAAAAACTTTTAACAAGTGAATAAAAACTATTGAAAAATTTTAGTGCTATTTTATCATTCGCATACAACGATATGCCAAGGACAGCCGCACAAAACAAAGAAATTAAAGATAAAAGACGCAATGAAATTCTAGAATCAGCCCTTAAATGCTTTGCATTAATTGGATATAAAAATTTAAGAATAGATTCGATTGCTAAAGATGCAAATTGCTCTCATGGTCTTTTCTATCACTATTTTGCTGACAAACAAGCTATATTTAAGGGTCTATTTTCCTCTATCATTCAAGAGGCTTCTTGCTTACCTCCAGTAGACGAAATCGACGTACAGGGTGGCCTCGATTCGTTAAAACTGCTTTTAAATTACTTTAAAAAATTAGAGAAATCTCCTTTAAGAAATATCTATATTGTGAAAATCGTTTTCGATATGAATTATATAGAGAATTTGCCTCCTCAAATGGCCTCTTGGGCAAGACAATTTGATTTATTTAAAATTCTACAAGATAAGATTTCTCTTGGACAGAAAGAAGGCCACATAATCAACGGAGATCCAAAAGAAATAGCACAATGTTTCTTTTTCCTAATAGATAAAATCTTCTCTAACAAAATTAAAGGCTCCCCAGTAAACATTTCAGAAGAAGTTCTTCTTGAACTTTTCTTAAAACACTCTATCTAGTTTTAATCAGTAATTTTTTCCTTTTAGAAACCCTAGAAAGCGTTTTCTATAGAAAAAGATTACTTTTTTCTATAAAAAGACCCCTTCATTGTGATAATATTTTTTCGCTAGGGTAAATGACCCAATTTTCAATGGAGGAAAATATGGCAAAACAATATGTTTATAACTTCAAGGATGCCTATGGATTAGGAAAAGAACTCCTTGGAGGAAAAGGTGCTGGCCTTGCTGAAATGACTCATATCGGAGTTCCAATTCCAGAAGGTTTTACCATTTCAACTGAAGCTTGTACTCTCTACTATGAAAGTAACAAGGTTCTACCAGATTTCTTAAAAGAAGAAATATTCAAAGCTCTCGAAAGAGTTGAAAAAGAAACAGGAAAAACATTCGGTGGCGAAAAGAGACCTTTATTAGTTTCTGTCCGTTCTGGTGCTAGAGTTTCTATGCCAGGTATGATGGATACCATTCTTAATTTAGGTTTAAACGATGTTACTTGTGCCGCAATGATTAGAGAAACAGGAAATGAAAGATTTGCATGGGATTCCTATCGTCGTTTCATCTTAATGTTTACAAACATTGCAAAAGGTCATCCACGTACCGAAATGGATAAGATGTTAGATGACATCAAAGAAGCAAAAGGATACAAATCCGATACAGAAGTTACTGCTCCTGAATTAAAAGAATTAGTTGCCAAGTATAAAGCATACTACAAAGCAACATTCGGTGAAGAATTCCCAGAAGATCCAAAAGTCCAATTAATCGAAGCTGTTACCGCAGTCTTCCGTAGCTGGGACAACCCAAGAGCAAACGTCTATCGTATGCAATATTCCATCCCATATTCTTGGGGAACTGCTGTTAACGTTCAATCTATGGCCTTCGGAAATAAAGGCGAAACATCAGGAACTGGTGTTGCCTTCTCAAGAAACGCTGCCACTGGTGAAAAAGCAATCTCTGCTGAATATTTACCAAATGCTCAAGGTGAAGACGTTGTTGCAGGTATCCGTACTCCTTTACACATCGATGAATTAAAGAGAAGAATGCCAGAAGTTTATGCTCAATTCGTCGAAACAATTAAAAAAATGGAACTCCACTATCGCGATATGCAAGATATGGAATTCACAGTTGAAGAAGGAAAACTCTACTTCTTACAAACCCGTTCTGGAAAGAGAACACCAGCCGCTGCATTAAAGATGGCTTGTGACATGGTCGATGAAGGATTAATCACAACTGATGAAGCTGTTTGCAGAATTGACCCAGTTTCATTCGACAAATTACTCTTACCAAACTTTGATAAAGATGATTTAGCTGCTGCTAAGGGTAGAAAATTAGCAACAGGTAACCCAGCTGGCCCAGGTGCCGGAACTGGTAAACTCGCATTTACTGCTGAAGAAGCTGAAGCAAGACATAATGCTGGTGAAAAAGTTGTTCTCGTTAGAGCAGAAACTTCCCCAGAAGATTTAATTGGTATGATCGCTTCCGAAGCTATCCTCACCAACAGAGGCGGTATGACTTCCCACGCTGCTGTCGTTGCTAGAGGTATGGGTAAATGCTGTGTCACAGGTTGTGCCGCTGCTCAAATTAATGAAGAAGAAAGAACAGTTACAATCAACGGAAAAGTCTACGGACCAAATGATGTATTCTCTATCGATGGTTCCACCGGTGACGTCTATTTAGGCGACATCAAAAAAGTTGCTCCAGATCTATCTTCTGGTGACTTCGGTAGATTAATGGCTTGGGTTGACGCTGCTAGAACATTAAAAGTTAGAGCAAACGCTGATACTCCAAGAGATGCTCACCAAGCAAAACTCTTTGGTGCTCAAGGTATTGGTCTCTGCCGTACAGAACACATGTTCTTCGATAAAGATAAAATCTTCTCCTTCAGAAAAATGATTCTTGCTGAAACAAAAGAAGAAAGAGTTGCCGCTCTTGCTGAAATCGAACCATTACAACAAAAAGACTTCGAAGGATTATTCGAAGAAATGGGTGAATTAAATGTAAACGTTCGTTTATTAGATCCACCTCTACATGAATTCTTACCACAAGAAGAAGATAAGATTGCTGAATTAGCTGAAGCTACCGGACACTCTGTCGAATTCATCCACAAGAGAATTGAAGACTTACATGAATTTAACCCAATGATGGGTCACAGAGGTTGCCGTTTAGCTGTTTCTTTCCCAGAAATCGCCGAAATGCAAACCAAGGCTATCGTTAAAGCTGCTATCGCCGTTTCTAAGAGAAAGAACGTACATATCGAACCAGAAATCATGATTCCTCTCGTCTTAGACGTTAGAGAATTAAAGTTCGTTAAAGCTATCGTTACCAAAACTGCTGATGCAGTCATCAAAGAAGCTGGCGTTAACATGAAGTATCACGTTGGTACTATGATTGAAATCCCACGTGCTGCTTTACTCTCTGATGAAATTGCTCAAGAAGCTGAATTCTTCTCATTTGGTACAAACGACTTAACACAAATGACCTTCGGATTCTCCAGAGATGACGCAACCAAATTCTTACCAGATTACTATGCCACAAAGATCCTTGAAGAAGATCCATTCAAGACCTTAGATCAAAAGGGTGTTGGAAAACTCGTCAAGATGTCTGTCAAAGCTGGACGTGAAACAAGACCAGATCTCCACGTTGGTGTTTGCGGTGAAACTGGTGGTGAACCAAATTCCATCGAATTCTATCACAATGCTGGATTAGATTATGTCTCTTGTTCTCCATTTAGAGTTCCAGTTGCTAGATTAGCTGCTGCTCAAGCTGCAATCAAAGCAAAAAAGTAATTCAATAAAGTAAAACCATCTTCATTTCTGAGGATGGTTTTTTTATGCACATTTTTGTCATTATCTCCGCAAAATCCACGCGGAATTTTAAATTTAATTAGATTTTTCTTTTAAAACCTTAGCGTATCCAGGTTTATTTTCTTGTCTACTTCTAGCGATTGCAAACTCTTCTTTTTCTACATCTTTATTTATTGTAGATCCAGCAGCAATAAAGCTATCTTCTCCTATCTTAACTGGGGAAATAATAGTTGTTCCACTGCCAATGAATGCTTTATCTTTGATATCCGAATGATGTTTATTTGTTCCATCAAAGTTAGCAATAATAGTTCCGCAGCCAATATTAACTTCTTTTCCAATTGTTGCATCACCTAAATAGGAAAGATGAGCACATTTACTTCCTTCTCCAACTTCAACGTTCTTAAGTTCGTTGAAATTGCCTAAAGAAACACTATCATTGATAACTACATTATTTCTGCAACGTAAATATGGTCCTAAAACAGCATTATTTTTAACGACTGTATCTGTTAAATGAGAAAATTGAATCTCATTATTATCTCCAATTTCACAATTAGTAATATAGGTGCCTGGACCAATAATATTATTTTCTCCAATTTTAGTAGTTCCATAAATATATGTATTAGGTTTAATTATCGTATCTGGGCCTATTTCGACATCAGGAGAAATAAAAGTAGATTCACTATCCTCAATACTTACGCCTGAGAGCATATATTCCTTATTAATTCTTTCTTGTAACTTCTTTGCAGCAATGGAAAGTTGATATCTATCATTGACGCCCATTGTTTCATCAAAATCTCTAACAACGAAAGAGTCTACTTTTAAGCCATCTTTTACAAAAATACCGAGGACGTCAGTTAAATAATACTCACCTTGAGCATTATTTGGTTTTATTTCTTTAAGGTATTTAAATAGTAATTTATTGTTAAAAATATAAACGCCTGCATTAATCTCTTTAATAGCTTGTTCTTCTTCTGTGGCGTCTTTTTGCTCAACTATTTTGATAATTCTTCCGTTTTCTTTAACAATCCTTCCGTATCCTCTAGGATTTGAAAGAATAGAAGTCATTACGGTTAAATCATTTTGATTTGCTTCATGAGAATTAAACATAGCTTGGAGAGATTTTGTAGTTAATAATGGGGTGTCCCCACAGCAAACAATTGTTTCTCCTTCGCAATCTTCTAATAAAGCAGAAGTCATCATAACAGCATGGCCAGTACCTTTTTGTTCTTTTTGCCAGACTACTTCAGACTCATCTTTAACAAGTTCAATAGTAGTTTCTCCGCCAAAGCCAACAACTGTTATAAGTTTAGAAAACCCAATTGGTCTTAAACAGTCTAAAACCCAATTAACGAGAGGTTTATTTAAAATAGGAAATGAAACTTTAGAACAATTCTCTTTTTTTGATTTCATTCTTGTGCCTTTTCCGGCAGCTAAAACAATTGCATATTTTTCCATAAGTTAAGCAATAACACGAGTCAATCTGACATCGTATCCCTTTCTTACATATTTTTTATAGGCTTCTTTAACTTTCTTTGCGTCTTTACTTAAAGCAAATAAACTTGAACCAGATCCAGACATTAAAGAAACATCAAATCCATCTTCTCTTAGCTTAGAATAAATCTCTCCAATATCAGGTAATAAAGAAATAGAAGTCCCCATTAAATCATTTCCGAAACCTTTTTTAACTAATAATAAATCGTCTTTTTTAAGTCCTTCTAGAACTAATTCAGTATTAATGTCTAAACGTGGGAAATTGTCACATTTTTTAAATACATCTACAGTCGATAAACCTTTTTGTGGTTTAACAATTAGACAAAAATAAGGGAATTTTACGAGGATTTCAGTCATTTTTTCTCCAATTCCTTCAACTAAACAAGGTTTGTTTTTAATAAAAAAAGGAACGTCAGCCCCTAAAGTTTTTGCTAGTTCAATAAGCTCTTCTTCTTTTATTTTAAGATTTAAAATTTTGTTTAAACTTGTAAGGATAGCGGCTGCGTTTGAAGAACCTCCGCCAAGACCTGCCATCATAGGAATTTCTTTATGGATCTGAATTAAGAAATTCTCTGTAAACTTATATTTTTCTCTTAATAAATCTAAGGCTTTTTTACAAATGTTGTTTTTGGAATTTAAACGAATATCATCACACACGATATAGGTATCTTGGTTTGGTCCTAATTTAGTAATATCGATAATATCATGTAATTCTAAAGGAAGCATGACCATTTCTAAATCATGGTAACCATCTTCTCTTTTTCCTAGAACTTTTAAGGAAATGTTTATTTTTGCGTACGACTTAACAATCATAGAACCCAATTATTCTACCCTTTTCAATCAATTATTAAATATTTTTATGAATTAATTCATAAATATTTCTAAACATCTCGGCACTCACTTGTTCCGGTCGAATGTTTTTATCAATTTCCAGCTCTTTAAATATCTTTTCCACAAGCGATGAATCGACCACTTTTTTTAGATTGTTGGCTAATGTTTTTCTCCTCTCAAGGAATAACTTGCAAACTAAAGAATAGATTCCAATGCATTTATCTCTATCTACGCCATCATTAAACGTAATAGAAAATACACTTGAATCGACATTAGGAATTGGAGCAAAACAGTTTCTACTAACATTGAATTCTTTATTTATATTTCCTACTAAAGAAATCAGAATATTTAATGGTCCATAATCTTTTGAATTAGGTTTAGCTAGCAATCTATTTAAGACTTCTTTTTGGACCATAAAAATAGCGAATTTGCATGCACGTCCCCTCTGAATTACCTTTTCGATAATTAAAGAAGTTATATAATAAGGAAGGTTTCCAATGATTATTTGATAAGGAGAATAATCATAATCAGCCGCATTTCCATACTCAATTTTTAAATTAGGGTAGGAGGAGAAGTCTTCTTTAACTTTAAGAAGCATAGACTCATCAATGTCTATTGAAGTTACTTCGTTTTCTAAATCTTTTAAGAAGTATGTTAAAGAACCTGCTCCACAACCTATTTCCAGGACTTTATCTTTAGCGTTATTAGGAAGTAATTTAACAATATTTCTACAAATATTAGGATCCACAAGAAAATTTTGGCCAATTTCTTTCTTAGCCATCAATTTATATTGTGAAATAACTTTAAAGTAACTTAGTTCATCCATGAATTAGTTCCTGAATATCTTTTCTACTTATTCCTAAATAATTTAATCTTTTCAAAAAGGTTTTTCCATTACAAAAACCTAGACGCAACTCATTTGAAATCTTTTCTCTTAACTCTTCGCTATTAGCTTTGCCTATTAAGCCTAGTTCATAAAGGTCACTTGTTGTTAAATTTCCCGGTAAAACTTGGCTAAAATCTTTTAAATTGCTTAATGCGGCAAGAATTTCTTCTTTAGTAGATTCAGCCACCCCTACTTTATTCTTTTTAATAGAAACTTCTTTTCTGACAAACGCATGTTTGACTAAAGGAGCATAGTCTGCAATTGTGTTTCTTATTTTAGTTCCAGGGAAATCAGGATCAGTTAAAACTACAACTGTTTTCTTCTCTGAAACATTCTTAATAAGTTCAAGTGTTTCATGTGAAATTGCAGAACCATTGGTCTTGATTATCTCGACATCTAAAAAAGATTTGATGAATGCTTCATCAGTCTTTCCTTCAACTACCAAAACGAGATTATTTAAATTCATATTTTTATTTCACGTGGAACAAATTTATAAAATTTTCTTCTATTTTGTCCGATAAATATTCGACTTCAACTTCTTTTAAGGCAGCCATTTGTTCAACAATAAATTTAATATTAGATGGATCATTAGGCTTTCCTCTAAAAGGAACTGGAGATAAATATGGAGAGTCTGTTTCAGTTAAAATTCTATCGATAGAACATTCCTTCACGCATTCTTTTGGCTCTACTGCATTTTTATATGTAATAGGTCCATCAAATCCAAAATAATAGCCGAGATTTGCAAATAATTTTAGCATTTCCTTTGATCCTGAATAACAATGGAGTACTCCGCCATTTCTACAAGGATGACTTTTTAGAATCTCATAAGTGTCTGCAGCAGCATCTCTAGCATGAATTGAAATTGGTAAATTAAAACGGTTTGCAAACTCAATTTGCTTAATAAACCACTGTTTTTGTATATCTCTAAAAGCTTGGTCTTTATACCAATGATAATCTAATCCTATCTCTCCAATAGCAATTACTTTTTTGTTTTCCAATAAAGGGATTAGTTTTTCAATCTCTGATATATCCAAGCCTTCAATATTTTCCGGATGAAAGCCAATGGACGCGTAAACTCCGTCATATTTATTAGCAATCTCTATTGCTTTCAAAGATGAAGCAAGATCATAACCTACGATATTTATATACCGTACCCCGTTATTTTTTGCTTTTAAAATATATTCTTCTACTTTATCTAGAAAGAAATCATCGTTTAAATGACAATGTGAATCGACTAAATTATTCATTTTCCAACACAGAATCTTGAAAAGATTTCATCAGTTAAATCTAAGGTAGGATCTTCCCCAAGAAGTTCTCTACTACAGTTATAAGCACTTAAAAGAATTGAAGCGATAATGTCTGAAGTTATTTCTTCTTCAACAGCGCTAATTGCTTCTTCCATTAAAGCAGAAATTCTTCTTAACAATCCAAGCTGTCTAGCATTATTAAAGGATGGTTTAGAGAATGCACTATCACTTATTTTTATAACCTTAATAATTTCTTTTGTCAGTGCATTTATATCATTATTAATAGCAGAAATATAAATTCCTTCATCTTTTTTAGAAACTAAATCCGATTTATTGTAGACAATAATTCTCCTCTTACCTTCTGTTTTAGAAAGAATTTCTTTATTCTTGTCATTATCTTTATCTCTAGGGTCAATAACTAAAATAATTAAATCGGATTCATTGATACTTTTTTCACTTCGTTGAACGCCAATTTCTTCTATTTCATCTTTAGTTTCTCTAATTCCCGCTGTATCTAATATATGAAGTGGAATACCTGCTAAATTTATATCTCCTTCAACAATATCTCTAGTTGTCCCAGGGATTGAAGAAACAATAGCTTTATCTTCTTTTAATAGAGCATTTAGCAAAGAAGATTTACCAACATTAGGTTCCCCTACAATAGCTATTTTTATACCTTCTTTAACTAGTTTCCCTTCCTCCCCTTGAGATATTAATTCATCTATACTTTCCTTAATATCTTTGCAATCTACCGCTACTTTCTCAAAATTTACTTCTCTAATATCCTCATATTCAGGGAAATCTATATTAGTTTCTAGTAAAGCTAATAGATAAGAAATCTTTTCTTTAATAGGGATAAATAATGAAGAAGTTTCTCCTTTTAAAGATAGTAGGGATAAGTTTTTAGCTTCAATAGTAGTTGCGTTAATTAAATCATTTACAGCTTCAGCTTCTATCAGGTCCATTTTTCCATTTAAATAGGCTCTAGAAGTGAATTCTCCTCTAGTAGCATATCTAACACCTTTACTAAGATATAATTGAATAATTTGGTCGACTATAATCATTGATCCGTGACAGCAAATTTCAACTACATCCTCCCCTGTATTTGAATTTGGATGGGGATAAACAAGTAAAACAACCTGGTCAATTACTTCGCTTCCGTTTTTAATTTCTCCAAAGAAAATCTCCCTATTTGAAGTATTACAAATATCTTTAGAAAATATAGAAGATGTAATAGTAAAAATATTATCGCCACTAGTTCTAATTAGAGCCAAGGCAGACTTTAATGGAGGTGTTGCTAAAGCAATAATAGGTTCCATGAAATCATTATACAATAAACTATTTAACTTTGTTAAAAATAAGGTTTTCAGTAATAGGAATTATTTAATGAAATAGGTGAAAATAAAAAAATTAGCGCAGATTTGCACTAATTTCTTTATTAATTCATATAATTAACCGACGTATTTAATGGTTACTGCTCTATCTGGTCCAACACCTTTCGATTCGGTTTTAATGTTATCCCAGGAAGATAAGACGTTATGAACAACTCTTCTTTCATCGGTTGTCATTGGATCTAATTGAGCATCGACATGAGTTCTTAATACTTGGTTGGCAGTTTTCTTAGCTAAACGAGCAATTCTAGAATATCTGTCTTGCTTATATCCACCAATATCAACAAGGATGTGGAATCTTCTCTTAAACTTGTTAGAGACAGCTAATTTAGTTAATTCAGATAAAGCTTGTAATGTTCTTCCACTCTTTCCAATTAAGATAGGATTAACTTCACTAGAAATAGTGATTTTAATTAAGCCATTGTCTTGAATTTCGTGTTCGACATCGGCCTCAACGCCTAGTGATTCAAGGACATTTTCTAAATAGTGCCCTGCAAATTCAGCAGCATCTTCAATTTCGAAGACAACGATTGTAGCGACTTTTTTGAATAAAGATTTCTTTTCTTCCTTAACTTCGTAAACGAGTTTTTCTGCATCGATTGAAAGTTCTTCTGCAGCCATTTTAACAGCTTCTTCAACTGTTTTTCCTGTATATTCTTTCATTTTTATTTCCTCTTTTTATTTCTTCTTTTAGCAATGATTAATTGGGTTACTAATGTTTGAGTTATAGAGATAAGACCACCGATTAACCAGTAGATTCCCATAGCAGATGGTAACATGAAGCCCATGACAATTGTGAAACCAATCATGATGATTGATACCCATTTCATTGTCTTTCCTTGAGAATTTTGAGCTGGATTCTTTGATAATTGAGGTACTTTCTTTTGTTGCGCTTTAGTAATCAATCTTGGGAGAATCATAGCGAAGATTTGTGTAGCAGCCATTAAAATAAACAAGATTAAAGCTGTCCACCAACCATGCTCATTTCCAACCCAGTTTCCATTTGTATTAAATAAGATTTCTCTAATTGTATCAGATAATCTCATGTTAAGGAATGAGCCTGTAGATAAGGCTGCACTACCTTGTAAACCTGACCAGACGCAGATGAAGATCGGGAACTGAATAACCATCATTAAGATTTGACCTAATGGATTAATCTTATTCCTCTTATAAAGAGCCATTTGCTCTTGAGACATTCTCTGCTTTTCGGCCTGATTTGTATTGGAATTTGGATATTTCGCCTGGATTTTAGCGAGTTCTGGAGCCAAAGCTTGCATTTTTTGTTGATCCATTGTTTGCTTGAAAGTTAGTAAAATTAACAATCCTCTAACAATTAAAGTAACAAATACTAATGCCCAAATCTGGCCTAAACCACTTAATCCTGGGTCCATTGTTGAAGCAAACATATCTACCATCCAAGAGACAGGATAGACAAGTAAACCTTCTAGAGGTCCCTTACTATAGGCATAACCTAAGTCTTTCTTGGTAATATGAACTTCCCAGTCGCTAGCTAAGCCGTAATGTCCGAAATAGCCGTCAATTGTAGCAATACAAGACCTATTTGCTAAACTCTTTCCATTAACTGTGCTTCTATATTGAACAAAATAGTCACTATCATTATAAGTTGCGCCGTCGTGTTCAACATGAATTGCTTCAAGTTCGGTAGTAGAAATTGTTTTTACTCCACTACCAACATCATATTTAATAGTTCCATTTAATAATAAACTGTTAAATTGCTCATAGAATCTAAAATAATAGTTTTGATACCCGCTAAATTTAACGTAACCGTATTCCTTTAATAAAGAGAATCCGTTTTTTATTTGTTTGACGCCAGTTCCACCAATAGTATCGCTATCTAGATAAGGATTAATATATAAGATATTTCCTTGTGGATTTGTGTTATATGTTGGTTCATTTTCTATTGTTGGATCGTAAACAACAACGTTATTAGCAGCGTAATTAGTTAAAGTGTCTGTCCACTTAATGTCAGCAACAGAGGTATATGGTGTACCTGGGTTTGCTGCCATATATAAAGCTGACCTTAAAACAAAGTCATCGATTGCAGCAAAATATTTTACAGATGGAACTCTGTAACCATTTTTATAACATGCTGCGACAATGTTGTTAACTAAAGTAGCTTTTTTAGCTTTGTAGGTATAAACAGGATACCCACCATCATTATCAGCTACGGAATAAGGAATATATTTATAAATGCTTGTGTTACCTTTTAAAGCATATCCTGCGAGCCCTTCTGCTTCTTGTTCAGCAATAAATTCAGGATTTTGCGCTGCATAATCATTATATTCTGTCTCGGTACAGTAGATTGTAACACCTTGCTCATAAGGATAGGTCATCCTTGCAAAGTCTATATCTGAACAGAAGTTTTGTGTACAGCTGCTTAAAAGTAAGGCGGCACCTAAGCCAATTCCTAATCCGAAAATAAGTTTCTTAGAGTGTTTTATTTTCAATTTAGTTCTTCCTTAATTTTATTTAATAATTCGTTAAGTTCTGTCTCATTTTTAGAAAATAATGTTGTATCGTAACTTGGTTTTACAACAATAATTAGGTCAATACCTAGCGAATAGTCATTTCTTTTTGCAATCATCGCTCTAATTTGTCTTTTAATTTTTACTCGCTGCACGGCCTTTCCATTTTTCTTTCCTACAGCCACGCCAATTCGAGTATATCCATTTGTATTGGATCTATAGAATACTGCTAGAATAGATGATTTAAATTTCTTTCCAGTTGAAATAATCTCGTTAAATTCTTCGTGTTTTTTAACTCGATTAACGACTTTCATTTGATTAAGCAGCTAATTTGGCTCTTCCTTTAGCTCTTCTTCTGGCTAAGACTTTACGTCCTCCAGGTGTTGCCATTCTGGCACGGAAACCAGCCATGTTGCTGTGTTTTCTTTTTGATGGTTGATAAGTTTTTTTCATATCGGTCAATTCTCTCTTTCTGCAAAAATGCTGTGATATTATAAATATCAACCGTCATTAAATCAATTACATTCGTTCAAATCTATCTTTTTAAAAGATAAACAATAATAATGGTTCCTTGTTAAAAATGGAAAAATCGTCAAATCGGAGAGCATGAAAAATATAAATGTTTTCTAATAGATGAAATAAAACATAACAAATGTAGCAACTAATAGTTGTTAAAAAATGTAAAATCCTGCGAATTATCAACTTTTTGTTCAATAACTATTTTAAACTTTAAATAGTAAAATTTACGAATGTTTTGACCTTTTTGGTTATTCTTTACTGTTATCTAATTTACTATTGGCACTATTCACTGTTAATAAACTTTTAAATTGGTATGTGGAAAAAACCATCTAATATTTCAAGTATTTACATTTTCCTTCGATTAACACTATCATTTTAAATAAACAATCTATGTGGAGAACTATGTGGATTATTAACTAATAAAATATTTATAATTTAACTATTCACAGCCTAAAATTGTTGCTATTGTGGAAAACTTCAGAAATTTAAACAAAAAATAGGTCAAAAAATAATCTAAATTGTGAATAAATAAAAATCTTTTTTCTTTTTGTTTTATTTTAATAAATAAAATAGGATAATAAGCCCATGGAAATTAAGACTATCTCAGAAATAACAAGAATTTGGGGCCGCACTTTAGAAGAAATTAAATCTTCTTTAAATGATGAACTCTCTTTTGGCACATTTTTTGCTGATTCTTACGCTGATTCTTTATCAGGTAGCACATTTATTGTTTATGTTAATTCATCTTTGACAAAGAATTTAATCAATAATAAATATAAAGATATAGTAGAAAACGCCTTAAGAAAGGTTACCCAAACCAATTTTGATGTTAAATTTATATGTGATGAAGACCTTGAAGACGAAATTGCTTCTAATAAAGATGAAGTCGTAAACACCGATCCAGTTTTCTTCAAAGATGCTCGATTAAATCCTAACTTTACCTTTGAAAACTTTGTCGTAGGTCCCTCAAATAAATTTGCCTATCAAGGTGCATTAATGTGTGCTAGAACACCAGGACAAATATATTCACCTTTATTAATTTATTCCCATTCAGGCTTAGGAAAAACTCACTTACTCAACGCTATGGGCAATGCAATGATATCTTTAAACCCAAAAATGAAGGTTTTATACATCTCTGGTGATGATTTTGTTGAAGAATTTGTCCGTTTAGTAACAACTCATATGGATCAATCCCTAGTTTCTTTCTTTAAAACTAGCGTAGATTGCTTACTTATTGACGATATTCAATTCCTTACTGGAAGAGAACAAACAATGGAGAATTTCTTCAATGTATTCGAAACTTTATTTAAACAAGGTAAGCAAATTGTAATCACTTCAGACCAACCTCCAGAGAGATTAAATGCACTAGATGAAAGACTTAGAACTAGATTCTCTTCAGGACTAGTTTTAGAGATTAAACAGCCAGATATTTCTACTTCTGAAGAAATCCTTAAGACAAAAATAGAAGCTAATAATTTATCAGTTTCTACTTTTGATCCAGAAGTAATTTCTTACTTAGCATCGAAGTTTTCTAGCAATGTAAGAGAATTAGAAGGAGCTTTAAATAGACTTATCTTCTATTCAATCACAATGAAAGAATCTTCATACATCACCTTAGAATTAGCTAAAGAATCTTTAGAAGGATTAATTGTTTCTAAAGAATCAGTTAAAACAATAAACGAAGATAAAATTATCTCGATTGTAGCTGATTATTACAACCTAACTCCATCTCAACTAAAAGGTAAAATTAGAACTAGTCAGATCGCTCTAGCTAGACACATTGCAATGTATCTAATTTATTCTTTAATGAATGTTTCAACTATAAAAATAGGTAAAATATTCGGAGGAAAAGATCATTCTTCAGTTCTCTCAGCTATTAAAAAGATAGAAAAAGGAATTAAAGAAGATCCAGCTATGAAAGAAGTGATTGATGAATTAACCACACTCATCAAAAAATAACCACAATTTATCCACAACTAAAAATTCCTAAATAATTACGAACATATCTACTAAATTAGGAATTTATACAACAATCTACATGACTTATTATTATTAATATTTTCTAAAAAATTTAAGGAGTATCTATATATGAGATTAACGATTAAAAAAGAAGCTATCTTAAAAGCTCTTCAAATTACTTCTAGAGCTATTGATGCTAAATCAGTAAATCCAGCTTTAGCTACAACTAAATTAGAATTAAATGAAAAAGGATTAGAAGTAACTGGATCTAACGGATATATAGTTATCAAAGACACAGTTCCTTATAAAGAAGATAATCTAGATTTAATTAGAAATTCTAACATTGGTGAAATCTTAATTGATGGAAGATTATTCTTTGAAGCTATAAGAAGAATGGAAGGGGAAGAGATTTCTTTAGAAGTAGTAGATGAAATATTCTGTGTAGTTAAAGATGAAAGATCTAATTTCCGTTTGCCTTGTTTAAATGCTGCAGAATATCCTGATTTAAATCTTGAACCAAGCGATTTAGTTTTTTCTATTGGATGTAAAGAATTAACAAATTTAGTTGAATCCACAGCTTATGCTGCATCTAATAAGGATTCTAGACCTGTTCTTACCTGTGTTAATCTAGATGCAGAAAACGGAATTTTAACTGCTACAGCAACTGACTCCGCTAGATTAGCTAAAAAGAGTATCGAAATAGAGGAAAACGTTACATTTAAGAAAAATATTCCTGCAAAAACTTTATTAGATATCGTCCATTTATTTGAAAATGAAAAAGAAGTTAAAGTTTCTTTAACTACTAATAAAGCTCTTTTCTTCTTTGGAAATATCGTCTATTCAACTAGATTAATTACTGATGATTATCCAGTAACAAGATCGATTATTCCTTCAGTTTTTAACTATTTCCTAGAAGTTAACGCTAACGAATTATTAGCTTGTTTAGATAGAGCTTCTGTTTTAGCTTTAGAAAGAGATAATCCAACTAAACTTATTATGGATGAAGATAATGTAGAATTATTCGCACATAATGATGCAAATTCTGTAGTAAATGAGAACATTCAAACCTTCTCTTATAAAGGCGGAAGACTTGAAATTTCCTTCAATCCAAATTTTGTCATTGATGCCCTTAAAAATTTAAAGGCAGAAGATGTCGTAATTTGCTTCCAATCTGAGATGAAGCCATTTGTTGTCAAGAATCCTAAAGAATCGTCTACAATCTATCTTATAACCCCAATGAGGACACGTTAAAAATTAACGGTAAATTATTTTAAAAAGTGGTAAAAAATAATTACCACTTTTTTACTACTTAGTAGTAAAATATATCCAGCGATTTAAACAAGATTTTTTATGAATGGCAAAATTAAGGAAGAAATTATTCAAATTAGACCTCCATACATTACGTTAGGCCAATTTCTTAAATTTGTTTCCATAATCGATGAAGGTTATGAAGCAAAGAATTATTTAGCTACTCATAGAGTATTGATTAATGGCGAAGAAGATTCTCGTAGAGGAAGAAAAATCTATGCTTCTGATATTGTAGAAGTTCAGGGTCGTAAATTTATAATCGAATGAAAGTAAATCGCATAGTTCTTAAAGATTTTAGAGGTTATTCAAGTCTTGATGTCTCTTTTTCTCCTAAAGTTAATTTTATTTATGGAGATAACGGGCAGGGGAAAACGAACCTTATTGAGGCAATTTATTATCTAAATTTGGCAAGGTCTTATAGATGCAAGGAGAACACTAATTTAATTAAAGAAGGTGCTTCTATAGCTAAAATCGAGGCCTTTGTTGAATCAAAGGAAATAGAAAAGAAAATTGATATCGAGATTGATGAAGCTTCTAGAAAAATCTTTGTAAATGAGAATCAGGTAAGAAAACTTAGTGAATTTTCTTCTTATCTAAACATCATTCTTTTTGTTCCTAATGATGTGAATCTATTCTATTCTTCTCCCTCAACTAGAAGAGATTTTCTAGATATGTCTTTAGGGAAAAGTAATCCTAGATATATTCGTATTCTTAGTGAATATAAAGAATATTTAAAGCAAAGGAATTTGTTATTAAAAGAAGAAAATTTAGACTTATCCTTACTTGACGTCTATGATGAAAATCTTATCTCTTTAGGAAAGCAGATTGATGAGCATAGAATTGCATATATTGAGAAAATCAACGGGGTTTTACCGGAAATTTGTCAAAAATTACGCAAAGATAACTCATCTATGTTTATTGAATATAAGCCTTTATTCTTAGACAAAAGTCATGATGAATTAAAGCTTAAATTCATTAATTCTAGAGAGTACGATTTACTTCATAAACAAACAAGTTTAGGGGTTCAAAAAGAAGATTTTAAAATGATCTTCAATGGAAAAGATATCTCGATATTTGGTTCTCAAGGTGAAAACCGCTTGGCTGCGTTAACTTTAAAACTTACTCCATATTTCTTAATTGAAGATGAAGAAGAAAAACCAATTGTAATTCTTGATGATATAAGTTCTGAACTTGATAAGAATCATCAAGAGAATTTATTTAAGTTATTTAGTGAATTAAGCCAAGTATTTATAACAAGTGTGCATAAAGAAGAATGCCCACAAGCTTTATATTTAAAAGTTTGTTCTCATAAATTAGTTTCGGAGGAAAAGACGAATGAGTGATGAAAATGAAAAAAAGGATCTAGGCTCTGATTTAGATAAATTTTCATTTCAAAAAGAAGATGTATCTAATGAAAAAGAACTAGAAAGAGCAAAAGAAGACTATGGCGCTAAAGACTTACAAGTTCTTGAAGGTCTTGAAGCTGTTAGAAAAAGACCAGGTATGTATATTGCAACTACTGCAGAACCTGGTTTACATCATTTAGTATGGGAAATTGTTGATAACTCTATCGACGAAGCTTTAGCTGGCTATTGCAAAAATATCGAAGTAATAATCAATAAAGGTGACTCTATTACAGTTAAAGATGATGGTAGAGGTGTTCCTGTTGATATTGTTGAAAAGTCAGGAAAATCTGGTGTAGAAACTGTATTTACTATTCTTCATGCTGGCGGAAAATTCGGCGGTGATGGCGGATATAAAGTTGCTGGTGGTCTCCACGGTGTTGGTGCATCAGTAGTTAATGCTCTTTCCTCTTGGATGGAAGTTAATGTAAAACGTGACGGTGGAGAATATCACATTCGTTTTGAAAACGGCGGACATCCTGTCACCAAATTAGAAAGATTAGGTGATTCTTCTGAAAGAGGAACAACTGTTACTTTCCAACCAGATCCAACTATTTTTACCGAAACTACAATTTTCAAATTCGAAACAATTAGAAATCACTTACGTCAAATGGCTTTCCTTAATGGAGGAATTTCTATCACTTTAATTGACGATAGAGGAGAGGCTCCAGTTAAAGAAACATTCCTTTATAACGGAGGTATTAGAGAATACGTTACATATATCGATTCGAACAAAATCTCTGTAAATCCCCAACCAATTTACTGTCAAGGTGCTGAATTAGTCACTCTTCCTGACGGAGAAACTACTCAAAGAATTTATGGGGAAATCGCTCTTCAATGGACAGATTCCTATGATTCAAATGGAGTTTATTCTTTCTGTAATAACATCTCTACTAAAGAAGGCGGAACTCACGTTGAAGGATTAAATCTTGCGCTTAATAGAATAATTAATGACTACGCAAGAAAATTCAAATTACTAAAAGAAGATGAAAAGAACTTCACTACAGATGACTGTAAAGAAGGTTTAACTTGTGTTATTTCTGTTAAACACCCAGATCCTCAATATGAAGGACAAACTAAAACTAAATTAGGAAACTCTGAAGTTAGAAAAATTGTCTCTTCTATTGTTGGAGAAGGACTTTCCCAATGGTTATTAGAAAATCCAGATGAAGCTAAAAATATCATCGAAAAGATTAGATTGGCATCTAAAGCTAGAGACGCAGCTAGAATTGCTAGAGAAAAAATTAGAAAATCCAGCTTAGAAATAACGACTTTACCAGGTAAATTAGCTGATTGTTCTTCTAAAGATCCTGAAGTTTGTGAATTATTCATTGTTGAGGGTAATTCCGCAGGTGGAAGTGCAAAAGCTGGTAGGGATAGAGAAACTCAAGCAATCTTACCTTTAAGAGGAAAGATTCTTAACGTTGAAAAAGCTAGGGAAGATAGAGTTTGGGCTAATGCTGAAATTGGAAACATGATTACAGCTATTGGAGCTGGAGTTAGAGAAAATTTCGATGTTACCAAGATTAGATATCACAAAATTATCATCATGACCGATGCTGATGTTGATGGCGATCACATTAGAATCTTACTTTTAACATTCTTCTATAGATTTATGAGACCTTTATTAGATGGAGGATATGTTTATATCGCGCAACCTCCTCTATATAAGATTGATTATAAAGGAAGCCCATATTACGCATATAACGATGCTCAACTTGAAGTTTTAAAGAAAGAACTTAACCTCAAACCCGGCTATCCGTTCCAAAGATATAAAGGATTAGGTGAAATGGACTTCAGTCAACTTTGGGAAACAACTATGGATCCTAAAGCAAGAAAAATGATCAGAATTACCGTTGAAGATGCTTCTGAAGCAGAAAAAGCTTTCACTGATTTAATGGGTGATTTAGTTGAGCCAAGAAGAAAATACATCGCTGAAAATGCGAAATTTGTTAAGAATTTAGATATTTAATAGGAGGAAAAGACAATGATTGATGAAAAATTAGATGAAATAGTCGAAGAAGAAGATCAAGAGCAAGAAGAAAAACCTTCTATTAAAGCAAATCACGAAGGACTTCAAAGTGCTGACTCAATGTTTGGCGAAGAAGCTGCAAGAAGTGGCATTATTCCTGGACTTATTGATAGAGAAATTACAAACGAAGTACGTACAGCATTCCTTGATTATTCAATGTCTGTAATTGTTTCTAGAGCTATCCCTGATGTTAGAGATGGCTTTAAACCAGTTCAAAGAAGAATTATCTATGGAATGAATGAAGCTGGCATGCAGCCAAATAAGCCATATAAGAAATGTGCTCGTATTGTTGGTGACGTCATGGGTAAATATCACCCTCACGGTGATAGTGCTTTATATGGAACTTTAGCTAGATTAGCTCAAGATTTCTCTCTTAGATATCCTTTAGTTGATGGACACGGAAACTTCGGTAGTATCGATGGTGATGAACCAGCAGCTATGCGTTATACTGAAGCTAGAATGAATAAATTATCTCTAGAATTAGTTAGAGATATCGATTGCGATACCGTTCCATTTATGGGTAACTATGATGGAACTGAAATCGAACCAGAAGTTTTACCTTGTAGATTCCCCAACCTTTTAATCAATGGTTCCCAAGGAATTGCTGTTGGCATGGCAACAAATATGGCTCCTCATAATATGGGTGAAGTCATCGATGCTGTCGTTGCTTTAGCTAAAAATCCTGAATTAACTCCATTAGAAATCATGCAAAATTACTTATTTGGCCCTGATTTCCCTGGAGGAGGCATCATTTTAGGTAGAAAAGGTATCCTAGATGCTTATACAACTGGTCAAGGATCTATAATTGTTAGAGCAAAATACCATATTGAAGAACTTAAAAACGGAAAATCTCAAATCGTAGTTACCGAAATTCCTTATCAAGTTAATAAAGCCACACTTTGTGAAAACATTGGAAGTTTAGTTAGAGATAAGATAATTAGTGGCATTACAGATGTTAGAGATGAAACAAATAAAGACGGAATTAGAGTAGTTATTGAATTAACTAAAGATGTTATTCCTGAAGTTATTGCAAATAATTTACTCAAGCATACACAACTTCAAACTTCTTTTGGAATCATTAATTTATGTCTAGAAGAAGGTGCCCCAAAGATTTTACCAATCAACGAAATCTTAAAAGATTACGTTGAATTCCAAGTCAGAGTTTTAACTAGAAGAACAAAGTTCTTATTAAATAAGGATTTAAAGAGACTTCACCTTGCCGAAGGCTTACTTTTAGCTCACGATAACATTGATGAAGTTATCCATATTATTAGAGATTCCGCAAATGATGAAGAATCTACTTTAAGATTAAATGAAAGATTTGGTTTAGATGCTGATCAATGCGGTGCAATCTTAGCTATGACCTTACGTAGACTTCAAGGCATGGAACAAGATAAACTTAACGCAGAAAAAGCAGAACTTAATGTAAATATTGCTGAATACAATAGATTATTATCTTCTAGAGATAACATCGTTGATTTACTCATTAAAGAAATTACAGCAATTAAAGAGAAATTTGCTGATAAGCGTAGAACTGAAATCTCTGATGGAGAAGCAGTTATTGATAATGAAGATTTAATTCCACAAAAGAATATCATCATTACTTTAACAAAGAATGGTTATATCAAGAGATTAGATGATGATACATTCTCTACTCAACATAGAGGTGGTAGAGGAATTACCGGCATGAAGACAACTAACGGTGACATTGTTAAATTAATAATGCACTGTAAGACTCATACAGATATCTTATTCTTTACTTCTTTAGGTAAAGTTTATAGATTAAGAGGTTATCAAATTCCTGATTCTTCTAGAATTGGTAAAGGAATTCCTGCAATTAACCTACTTAAATTAGCAAAAGAAGAGAAAGTAGTTTCCTTAATTGCTTGCGATGATTATCCAGAAGACAATTACCTCTTCTTTGTTACAAAATTAGGTGTTGTTAAGAGAGTTTCTTTAAATCAATTTGAATCTATTCACTCTAACGGAAAGATTGCTGTTGGCTTAAAAGAAGGTGACGATTTATTAGATGTAAAGCGCACAAATGGTAAAGCCATCATTGGAATTGCTTCAAATGAAGGTAAATTATGTTCCTTCTATGAAGAAGAAGTTAGAGCTATGGGTAGAACTGCAGCTGGTGTAGGTGGAATTGATCTACCTGAGGGAGGATATGTTGTTGGAGTTTGCTCTTCTTTAGAGGGAGACAAGATTCTTACATTATCTACTAAAGGATTTGGAAAGATTTCCTACGCAACAGATACTCAAACTGAAGACGGAAGAAGTTATGACGGTTATAGATTAACTAGACGTAATGCAAAAGGTGTCATTACAATGAATTTAACCGAGAAAAACGGTAAACTCATTGCTGTAAAGACAGTTAACGGAGATGAAGATCTTCTCTGCATTACTACTGGTGGTGTTGTCATTAGAACTCCACTTTCTGAAATTAGGGTTGTTGGAAGAAATGCTGTAGGAGTTAAAGTTATTAACTTAGAAGGACCTTCTAGAGTTGCTTCAGTCGCTATTGTTCCTCACCAAAGTAAAGAAGAAATAGAAGCCGAAGAAGCCGAATTAGAAGCCGAAGAAGCAGCAGAAGAAGTTACTTCTGAAGAACCAATAAATCCAAACGAAATTGAATAAAACCCTGCAAATCTCGGTTAAAAAAGGAGAAAAATATGTTAGATATTAAACTTATTTTAGAAAAGCCAGAGTATGTAAAAGAAGCTTTAGCTAAAAAAATGTGGGATTTCGATCCTAAACCTATTATTGATTTATATGCTAAAAGAGGCGAACTCTTAAAATTAGTTGAAAGCAATAAAGCTGAACAAAATAAACTATCCGCATCTTTTGGACAAGTCAAAAAAGAAGGTGGAGATGTTGAAACAATTAGACTTAAAGTTAGAGAACTTGCTGCTGCTAATGCTGAAAATGAAAAAGAATTAGCAAATATTGAAGCCGAACTTAAAGCTTTAATTGAAGTTCTTCCAAATATGCCTGACCCAGATTTAGCAAGTGGTGAAAAAGAAAATAATGAACCTATATTTAGAAATAAAGAGATTCCTCACTTTGATTTCGAACCAAAGAATCACGTAGATTTATGCGAATCTCTAGGGTTAGTTGATTACAAAAGAGCAGCTAAGATTTCTGGAACAGGTACATGGATCTACACTAATTTAGGTGCAAGATTAGAATGGGCTTTAATTAATTATTTCATCCAATGCCATCTTGAAGATGGATTTGAAATGATTTTACCTCCACATTTGCTTAACTATGAATCTGGCTACACAGCTGGACAATTCCCAAAATTTAAAGAAGATGTCTTCTGGCTTGAAGGAACTGAACCAAGAAAATTCATTCTTCCAACTGCTGAAACAGCTTTAGTTAACTTACATAGAAACGAAATTCTTTCTGAAAAAGATCTTCCAAAGAAGTATTTTGCTTATACTCCATGTTATAGAAAAGAAGCTGGAAGTTATAGAACAGAAGAAAGAGGAATGATCAGAGGCTATCAATTCAACAAAGTTGAAATGGTTGAATATACAACTGAAGAAGGTTCTGACGCAGCTTTTGAAGAATTAGTAAGAAAAGCACAAAAATTAGTTGAAGGATTAGGGCTTTGCTATCAAGTAGATAAATTAGCTGCTGGAGATTGCTCTCATTCAATGGCAAGAACCTATGACATAGAAGTTTATATTCCTTCCATGGGAATCTTCAAAGAATGTTCCTCAGTCTCTAATGCTAGAGATTATCAAGCAAGAAGAGGAATGGTTAGATATAAAGATGCTAACGGAAAAACAAAATATTGCCATACGTTAAATGGATCTGGTCTTGCTACTTCTAGACTTATCCCAGCAATTGTTGAACAATATCAGCAAGCTGATGGCTCTGTAGTTGTCCCTGAAGTCCTTAGACCATTCATGGGCGGAATTGAAGTTTTAAAGCCTGTAAAATAAAAAAGAGGCGACCCGTACATTAAAATTTAGCTCCGGTGAAGGTTATTCATCGGAGTTTTTATAATCAATAATTATGTTATTATTCTCTAGTTTTACTGTTGCCAAGGCACCATTTTTCATAGGGAGCGATGGTGGATTATGGCCTAAGTCTATATCCATTAGAATAGGAACATTAAATTCTGAAAGCATGTCTAATGTGGCGGAAAAGAAGTCAACACCCATACAAGTATCCCCAAAATGGAAAGGCCTACCGATTAAAAAACCTTTTACGTATTTAAACCAATTAGATTCTTTAAGCTGGAATAAAGCTCTTCTAAAACTTAATGGAGATAAATCGCATGCTTCTAAATACCAAATAAATCCATCTTCTTTATATTTTTCAGCAAAATCTTCAACTTTATCAAATTTAGTTCCACATATATTTACTAAACAATCTAAACATCCACCAATAATTCTTCCTGAAAAAGGTGAATTATAGTTATACGGAATTATCTTTTTAATCGACCTATAAGCGGTTTTTGCTAGCGGGGAAATAGTTTTGTTAGGATCAACAGGTTTATTAAAGTCTGTTTTTTTCCATTTTGGATAACCTTCAAAATGATTTTCCCCATGCAACATTTTTAATGAATCAAGTTGATTTACTCTAAACTGTTTCTCGAAAAACCCTGGGAAATTCGGACCGTAAATTGTTTCTATGTCGCATAAAGTTGTGAGAGTAAATGTTAAATTAGTGTTATCAGAGAAACCCATAAACCATTTTGGAGGGAGATTTTTGATTTCCTCAAAATCAATATAAGGGAGGATGTCGCACATTAATTCTCCGCCACCAACAGAAATAATAACCTTTGAGTCACTTTTATATGCTTTGATGAATTCTTGGGCTCTTTCTTTGGGGGAAGCAGAAGAAGCAACGCCCTCAGCTTTAAAAACATTTTCTCCTTCTTCAATTAAATAGCCTTCTTTTTTCATACGTTTAACAGAAGCTAAATAACGAGTTTTGTATGGCTCTGTTGTAACTCCAAAAGAAGGAGCAATTGTAGAAATTTTGTCATTTAATTTGAGATTTGCGGGTTTTTTCATGTATTTAGCACTTAGTTTTTGTTTCTTTACAAATAATAGCACATATTTAATTAACTATTTCAAAATTTTTTCTATATAATAGACGAGCCATCGCAAGGAGGACTTTGTGAACCAGGTCAGGAGGGGAACCTAGCAGCCTTAAGCAAAAGAATCTTGTGCGGTGGTCTTATTGTTTATGTTTACTGAAGAAGAAATAAAGTTTTTCCTTGATGAAGCTTTTAAAGAAGCGCGGATTTCGTATTCAAAAGATGAAGTTCCTGTTGGAGCTGTAGTTGTTAAAGATAAGAAAATCGTAGGCAGGGGACATAATTTGAGAGAAGAAAAGAAAGAAATACATTCTCATGCTGAAATCGAAGCAATTATCGATGCAGAGAAGAAATTAAATACTTGGAAATTGGATGACTGCACGCTTTTCGTAACTTTGGAACCGTGTTTTATGTGCACTGGAGCCATTAGTCAAAGTAACATAAAGTCAGTTTATTTTGCCTGTTTAGATGAACAAGAAGGCTGTATTTTATCTAAAAACATTAATTCAAACAAAAATTTACCATTTTTAGCTTATTATTGTCCTCAAAAAGAGGCTTCGGAAATACTAAAAAAATTCTTCCAAAATAAAAGAAAATAACATTTATACGCTGTTTAAACTTTGTATTAAAAAAAATTAAAAATAAAGACTATGAATAGTCTTTTCTTGTGATATACTACTTTAACCGAGGATTAGAGATGGGCGCGGGCAAGGCAATTTTAGAGCTTAAAAATATATCGAAAGAATATGTTGTCGATAAAAAGCCTTTTTCTGCGGTCAAAAACGTTAATTTATCATTTCCAACTAGCGGATTTATAGCAATTTTAGGTCATTCAGGCAGTGGAAAAACAACTCTTTTAAATATTATTGGTGGCCTTGATATTTACTCTTCTGGAGATCTTCTAATTAATGGAATCTCAACTAAGAAATATAAAAGCAGCGATTGGGATGCCTATAGAAACAAATACGTTGGTTTCATTTTTCAATCCTACAATTTAATTCCTCACTTTTCAGTTAAAGCAAATGTAGGTTTACCTTTAAAACTCGCAGGAGTTAAAGGAAAAATAATTCGTCAAAGAGTAAAAGAGGTTTTAGAAAAAGTTGGTTTAAAAGATCTAGCAAATAAGAAACCAAATCAACTTTCAGGTGGACAAGCTCAAAGGGTAGCAATTGCTAGAGCATTAATAAACAATCCATCAATTATTTTGGCTGACGAACCTACAGGAGCCCTTGATTCAAATACTACAGTTCAAGTTATAGATATTCTTAAAGAAATTAGCAAAGACTGCTGCGTAATTATGGTTACACATAATGAAGAACTTGCTAATAAGTATGCAAATAGAATTATCCATATGAAAGATGGAGAAGTTACAGCGGATAATGCAAATAAATTAGAAGAAATTCCTGAGAAAGAAATCAAAAAGAAGAAGAGGACGTCTATGTCTATTGGTGCCTCTTTAGTTTCTTCTGTTCAAAATTTAAGAACAAAGAAAGGAAGAACAATTATTACCGCCATAGCCTGTTCTTTTGGAATTATTGGTGTCGCTTTGGTCCTTGCTATAACTAATGGATTTTCTAATTATGTTGGAGGGGTGGAAGAATCCATTGCTTCTTCAGTTCCTATTTCTATTTCTCCAATCTCTAAGTCCTGGAAGAGCATTGATCAAAACCATTACGCAATATTTCCAAGTGACAATGTGCTTCATGTTTATGAGTCTGATTATACTATTTCAAATATCCATCAAAATGAATTCAGCCACGAATTCATTGAATATTTGAAAGATATCGATAATCCAAATAACAAAATTCATAAAGACGTTATGTCCGTTATGTTTAATAGGAATGGATTAGATTTCCACTTTTTAACTAAAGCGGGAATTAATGACGAATTATCAAAAGACAACGATTTGATTACAGTCAATCAATATGCTTCTGCTGGTTCTTTAGGAGCATCAATTTCTAATTTGACACATTTACCAACCACAATTATTCATGAAATACTGGCTGATGAATCAAATATTTCTACAATGTATGACGTAATTTATGGTAATTATCCTAAAGACAAAAGCGAAATGGTTTTAGTTGTAGATCAATATAATAGAATTGATTTCTCAACGATGAAAAAAGCTGGTTTTTACAAAAGCAGCGAAACCAGTACGCAATCTTCATCAGGCTTAACATTCAATTTCTCTGATATTGTTTACGATGGAGATGGAGATACTCAATATAAAACTTACAAAGTTTATAGAAATTCTGACTTCTTCAATATTGCAGGAAAAACAAAGCGTCAAGCAACATTCGGAGCTTATGAATCAATTAAATTGGATGGTAATATAGCGGGTCTTGCACAACTTTTAAGTGGCAAAGGCTCTATAGATCCTGAGAGTTTAAATGACCTTAAGTTTGTTTCTAATGATAGTGAAGTCAAAACAAAGACGATTTCATATTATGAAAGACCAGAAAGTGATAAAGATGTCTTTAATGATGACTCAAAATATCATCCACTAGAAGTAAAAATAGTTGGAGTTTTAAGACCAAATAAGAAATCAATTTTAAATTTAATGCCTACTTCATTAGCTTATACAAAAGAACTTAAAGAGTATCTTGCAGATGATTATATGCAGCCAGGAATTGGTTATGATTTAGCAAGAATTCAAGAAAATAATTGGTTTTTACCAAGATATTTAGAAAAACCAGGAGATTATGGAGCCCAAGCTTTACCTGGAAATTATGCAACTTTGGATGCTTTAGCAATGCTAAATAGCTCATTAGAAACTTTAAAATACTCTATTAAAACCGGCCAACTTAATAAGGATAATTTCTCTATTTCTAATTTCACCAGTTTAATGAATGGAGCAATTGTTTATAAATCTGCTCATGGAGGAGCTTTAACTAATGGAGTTGGTGGCTATTTAGGTTGGGGTTCTCTTTTAGGAGCTGAGTTTAAAACTATTAAGAGCTATAAGAACATGAATGAACTCTTAATTGATATTTATTCAAATATTAATTCACCATATTTCTGGAATTGTGAAAACGATTCCGGTCATGTTTCCATTGTTGATTATTTAGCTGCAGTTAATTCTTATTCTTTAATTAGTTCAATTTTAATCTTCCCTAAAACACTCCAAAATAAATCAGCCATCGTTAATTATATTGAAGAGTGGAATAACAAATTAACTGATTCAACAAAGAGAATCACTTACGACGATTTCATGGGAACTGTAACAGATTCTCTAGGAATCTTAATTAATGTTTTAAGTATTATTCTTCTAGTTTTTGCTTCTATTTCTTTAATTGTTTCATCTGTAATGATGGCCATTATCACATATGTTTCAGTCATAGAAAGAACTCAAGAAATTGGCGTTTTAAGAGCTTGCGGAGCTAGAAAGCTCGATGTAGGAAGATTATTTGAGGTTGAAGCTGTTTTAATTGGGCTAATTGCGGGAGCGATAGGAATTGTCGCCACAATAATAATTTGCATACCAATTTGTAAGATAATTGATGGGATGTTCCCAGGAAACGGATTAGAAAACATTGCTCGATTAACTTGGTATCACGGTTTAATTCTTCTAGGTATTTCAGGAGGATTATGCTTCCTTTCAGCCTTAATTCCAGCAAGATTAGCGGCGAAAAAGAATCCAGTAGATTGTTTAAGGAGCGAATAGTATGTCTTCATTCAGAAAGAAAAGTTCAAAACTAGACGAGCAGATTAAGAATGCTATTCTTTATAATCCTTCTCCAGAAGAAGGTCTAACTTCACAACAAGTTGAAGCAAGAACGAAAGAAGGTTTACTTAATAAATCTAAGAAAGTTGTTACTAAATCTTATACTCAAATCTTTTTAACCAACGTCTTCAATCCATTAAATATTATTTTATTTGGTGTTTTTGCTTTAATGCTTACAGCAAAACTAGATATTATGTCCTATTTCTTTATGGGAATTTTAACTATAAATATGTTCATTGGAATCGCACAAGATATTCATGCAAGAAGATTAGTTTTAAAACTTAAGGTATTAAGTGATCCAAAAGCTGAAGTAATTAGAGATGGGAAATTAAAAACAATTGATGCTGGCTTAGTCGTTTTCGAAGACATCATGTTATTGCACACCGGAGACCAAATCTGTGCAGATTCCGTCTTAATTGAAGGAAATTGCTCTGTTGATGAGTCAATGTTAACTGGTGAATCAGATTCAATTTCTAAGGTTCCAGGAGATACTTTATATTCAGGGACTTTTGTTACAAAGGGCAATGTTAAGGTTAAAGTAGTTAAAGTCAGCTCAGCTAATTACTCTGAAATTATTCGAAGCAAAGCCGGAGAATTCTATACTCCAAAATCAGAAATTAAACACACAATTAATATCATTACTTTAATTTGTGGTTTCACCGCTTTACTTTATGGATTACTTGCTGGCATCTCATTTATTGTAAAAGGCGAATTTACCGAACCAGCTTACGTTTCTTTCGTTAAATCTACTTCTGGTGCGATGGTTGCCATGATTCCAGCTGGCATGTTCTTACTTACTTCTTGTGCATTAGCGGTTGGAGTTATTCAACTTTCTAGAAAGAGAATGCTTGTTCAACAACTTTATTGTATTGAGATGCTTGCTAGGGTTGATGTTCTTTGTCTAGATAAAACAGGAACATTAACCGATGGAACGATGGATGTGAGCGAAGTTTCTTACTTTAATAAAGCTAAGGAAGAAGACATTATTTCAATCGTTTCTAACATTCTTCATTTTACAGGAGACTCTAATGCAACAGCTGCGGCTCTAAGGAAAAAATTTGGTGAAAATAGTGAAAAACAAGTGAACGGGGTCCTTCCTTTTGATTCTGAGTCTAAATTTTCTGCTATTTCTACTACTGATAATATTACTTATTGTTTAGGCGCTTATGGCTTTGTTCCTGCGGATAATGACGAAGATGCAGAAGTTGCAATTAATAATTTCTCGGCTAGAGGATTACGTTGCATTGTTGTAAGTGAAAATAAAGGGGTTATCGAAGAAGGAAAGATAAAGAAAAAAGGATGTATACTAGCTGTTATAGGTTTATCTGATCATATTAAAGATGATGCTAAGGATACAATTGCTTGGTTTAAATCTAATGATGTTGCTATAAGAGTTATTTCTGGTGACGCTCCTCAAACTGTTTCTTATATCGCAAAGGAAGCAGGAGTAGAAAATGCAGAAAACTATATTTCTTTACAAGGTATGAGCTTAGAAGAAGTTGCTCTTATTGCTGGAAGTTACACTGTGTTTGGAAGAGTTTCTCCTGAACAAAAAGCAGTATTAATCTCTACTTTCAAAAAGATGGGACATACAGTCGCAATGACTGGAGATGGTGTAAACGACGTTTTAGCTTTAAAAGTTGCTGACTGCTCTATCGCTATGGCTTCAGGATCTGACGCAGCTAAAGCAGTCGCCCACCTAGTTACTTTAGATAATTCTTTCTCATCTTTACCTGACGTAGTTGCTCAAGGAAGAAGAGTTATTAATAATCTTTCTAGAACTTGTTCATTATTCTTAACTAAGACAATTTTTGCGATGACACTTTCTTTAATATTCCTTATTTCAGTCTGGTGTGGAGGAAGAGCATATCCATTTAAAACAACATCTTTATTTGTTTGGGAAACTATATCAATTGGTATTGCAGCGTTCTTCTTAGCGCTTCAGCCATCTAATGAAAGATTATCTACTTCATTTGCTAGAAAAACATTCGGAAGAGCAATTCCAGCCGGGATTTGCCAGGTTATTGGAGCTTTAGTACCATTTATATTCGCTATTTATGCACCTGAAATACTAGCTTTGAACGTTAGAAATGCTAATTTAGTTTGGGAAGTTGCAACTACTGTTTCAGTAATTATTTTCTCAGAATTATCTTTTGTAATTTTATTAAGGGTATGTTGGCCATTAGATAAATATAGAACAATTGTTTTCTTTATTTGTCTTATTCTAGGATTTGGTTGCTTCTTATTAGATTACTATAAAAAGAAACCCTTAGATTTAATTTGGACTAATCTCAATATTTGGTCTGTTTTAGTTATTTTAATTGTTATGGTTGTTATGTCATTAGTCTATCTTGGATTAGATAAAACATATAGATACATAAGTGATTCTATTTTTAAGGAGAATGTAAAAGATGAAGCTAAGAATAAATAATGAAGTTACAAAAGCTTTAGAAGAACATAGGGCTGTTGTTGCTTTAGAATCAACAATTATTTCTCATGGAATGCCTTATCCAAAAAATGTGGAGACTGCTTTAGGAGTAGAAAAAGTAATTAGAGATCAAGGTGTAATTCCTGCAACTATAGGAATTATTGATGGAGAAATTGTTGTTGGCATGACTCCTGAAGAAATAGATGAATTTGGAAAAAGAAAAGGTATAGCAAAGGTTTCTAAAAGAGATTTACCAATAGTTGTTGCTAATAAAAGTTGGGGGGCAACTACGGTTTCAGGGACAATGATTGTTGCGGAAATGGCTGGAATTAAATTTTTCGTAACAGGGGGAATTGGCGGAGTTCATGTTGGAGCAGAGACTACTTTTGATATTTCTAGAGATTTAAAAGAACTTGGATGCAGAAATGTAGTAGTTATTTGTTCTGGAGCAAAAGCAATTCTAGATATTCCCAAGACTTTAGAATATTTAGAAACAGAAGGTGTTACGGTTCTTTCTAATAACAATCCTTCATTTGCTAATTTCTATAGTGTATCTACTAATGGAGCAGTCGACTACATGTTTAAAACTCCTAAAGAAGCCGCAGAAATAGTTAAAGCTAAAGATGAATTAGGATTAGATGGAGGAATATTAGTTTCTAATCCAATCCCTGAAGAATATGCGCTGCCACATGAATACATTGATAAATTTGTTAAACAAGCTCTAGAAGATGCTGAAAAAGCAGGAGTTAGAGGAAAAGATTCAACCCCATTTCTATTAAAGAGAATTGTTGAGCTAACAGGTGGAGAAAGTTTAGAAGCCAACATTGCTTTAGTTAAGAATAACGCTTTATTAGGGGCACAAATAGCAAAAGAGTTTTATAAGGAGGAAAAATAAGGATGATTACAGAGGCAAAATTTAAATATGCGTTAAAAGATTTAATGCACAACAATGAATTAGAAGATATTAATGTAACTTTGCTTTGTAAAAAGTGCGGATGCCACCGTCAGACATTCTATTATCATTATCAAGATATCTACGATCTAATTGCTTCAATCTTATTAAATGAAGATTTAACTACATTTTCAAATCAAACTGATTTAAGAAAAGCTTTAAATACGTTCTTAGCTTATGTAGAGGACAATTTAGAGTTTTTAGAGAAATCTTATAACAGTGCTGCTAGAGATTTAGTTGATGATTTTATTTATGAAACAGTTTACAAAAAGATTTTAAAAATAATTGCAGATAACGATAAAGCAGTAATGAAAAAACCTCAAATTCGAACAGTTTGCCGGAGATTTGCAAAGATTTTGTCAAATGAATACTGCGCATGCTTTAAAGAAAATTACCATGTTTATGACAAATTCCATAAGCGTATGCTTAAGTTTAACGATTGCTTAATTAAGATTATTCTCCCTTCTTTGATAGAAACATCAAAGAAAGAAGATTTCTCAATTCTATAAAAAAGTATGTTTTTTATTTCTTGATAACGTATAATAACGGGGCTTTAAATAGAGGCCTCGAGTAACAGTACACGTGTGATGGCTGTTACAAAAGTTATCACAAATGGAGGTTCTCTTATGATTAAAAAGAACGATTTCGCGACATTTATTGTCTATATAGGAATGCTTGTTATCGCTTTAGCGGTTGCATTTTTTGGTATAAGGCCAGTAATTGAACATACAGCAAACTCTTTACCAGTTCACTATGTTGTTTTAGTAATTCTTGGATTATTAACTGGAATTATCATAAACTCGTTACTTATTGAATTTGGTCATCTTTTAGGTGCTAAAGCTGGTAAATATAAAGTTTATAGATTTAACATCTTAGGTTTTACTTTTGAAGACGATAAAAAATCTGAAACAAAGAAAAGAAACATTAAATTTTCTGGTCCAGAAGGATTAACTGGAGATACAAAAGTTCTTCCTTTAGATAGAGAAAAATCTACTTTAAGTGCTTATATCTTATTTCCATTCTTAGCAATCATAATTGAATTCATCATTTTTGTTGTGTTTATTGTTAATGCTCAAAATGCTGTTGGAGCATCTTCTGGATATAAAGGAGATCTAGCTCAAGGTTGGATCATTATATTTGGTGAAGCTCATTTAGCAGTTACCGGAATGATTGTTTTCTACGATATTTTCCCTGCAAGACTTGAATCTATTACTGATGGATTCCTTCTTTCTATCTTAACTAAACCTATAAATAAGGTTGCTTATAACGATTTATTAGTTAGAGAAGAAGCTCTTTATTATAAAGAAACTCCAAAACCTCTTCCTATTTATAAAGATCTCTCTGATTTAACCTATTTATTAAATAATGCTGTTGCTTATGAATATATGCAAACTAAGCATTATGAAGACGCAATTAAAGTCTTTGATTTAGCAATAAATTGTGAAAGAGGACTAGTTAAAATTAAGAAAACCGAAGCTTTATGTAATAAATTTGTTGCTCTTGCTCTTTTATTAAAAGAAAAAGAATTTAAGACAATTTATGAAAACTTCGATGATGCTACTAAAGGATATATTTCTAATTTAAATTCTTTAGCCGCTCTAAAATCCTATTTATTAATATCAGGATTAATTGAAAGTAGCGAGAATGAAGCAGAATATGCCTTAGGAAAAGCTGGGAGACTTCTTAAACAATTAGAAAAAGAAGAACAGCCTCTACATGTCGACTTAATTAATCAATGTGTTGATTTAGTTAAAAGAAATCATCCTTCCTGGGAAATTGCACTTGATTTTGTTATGAAAGAAGATGAAAAAGAAGAGGAAGAGGTTGAAGAAGTCGAAGAAGTTTTAGAAGAAGTTGAAGAAGACGAAAAAAACGATAAATAAACCTTAAAAACACACATAATGGGTTTGGCTTAGGTCAGCCCTTTTTTATTGTGCTTTTTTGTATATAAGGTATTATTTTATTAACGAGCTAGAAAATATGAATAAAGCTGTTATTGTAAGCGATTCAACCATAGATCTTACTAAAGAAGATTACGAGAAAAATAATATTCGTATCGTTCCTTTAATTGTTCGTTTAGGTGAAAAACAATTTAAAGATGGAGTAGATATCTCGGCTTTAGATATTTTTAATCATTTTAAAGAAACTAAGGAACTTCCAGCTACAGCTGCAGTTAGTTCAGAGGAACTTTACGAAGTTTTTAAAGAAGAGATAGATAAAGGAAATGATGTTGTTTTTGTAGGCATTGGATCTAATTTATCTAGCACTCTTCAAGCAGCTAATATAGCTAAAATGGAACTCCCCGAGGAAAGAGTATTTATCGTGGATTCTTTAAATTTATCTAGTGCATCAGGGATTTTAGCTCTTAAAGGGGCAAAATTAGCAATAAAAGGCAACTCAGCTAGTTATATTGCAAATAAATTAAATAAAATGGCTCCAAAACTATCTGCCCAATTTGGTGTAGAAAGTTTAGACTTCCTTCATAAAGGTGGAAGATGTTCAGGTACAGCAAGAGTTATTGGAAAATTATTCCATGTTCATCCAATAGCAAAAATTAAGGATCAAAAACTCATGCTTTATAAGATGCCTAGAGGAAAGATTGAAGCCTATTTGGATACTCTAATTGATATTGTTAAAGAGGATAAAGGCAATATTGATGAAGATTATGTAATGATTACATGTACTGAGGATATGGATAAAAAGTATATTGATTACGTTAAACAAGGCTTAAAAGATATTGTTAAAGAATCGTGTATTCATGTAACTCCAGTAGGTAGTGTAATTTCCAGTCATTGCGGGCCAGGAACTCTAGGAATTTTATATTTAAAAAACAATTAGTAGATTACCACTAAAGATTTGAGTCTCTAAAAGAGAAACTAGGAATAGTGGTTTTTCTTTTACTTAGTAAAAAATATAATTTTTACTTGCACTTTATTTATAAAGAATGGATAATTTGAACGCTCTCTGTGAAACATAGAGGTTTTACGGCGAAAGGAGACATTGCAATGAAAGAAGGTATTCATCCAAAATATCATACCTGTAAAGTAGTTTGCACAACCTGCGGAGCAACATTTGAAACTGGATCTACATTAAAAGAGATTAAAGTCGATACTTGCTCAAATTGCCACCCATTCTACACTGGCAAACAAAGATTTGTACAAGCTGACGGACGTATTGATAAGTTCAATAAGAAACTTGCAAAAGCAAATCAAGGCAAGTAATTACGATTGATAAAATTTCCGCTAGACAAAAATGGCGGTTTTTTTACGCCTTTTTTAGAACAATAGAAAATTCGTATTTTTTACTAATTAATGATGCCAAATTGAGAAAAAATGCTTGTAATTTCAAATGATTAAAAAGAGTCACCCTTTTTATGTAAATTTGAGTGTAAAGAATAAATAAATTAGAAATTTATTATTAGATCATAAATTACTATAATAATGAGGATCCAAATGGAGAGAAAAAAATGAGTAAGAAATTTTATATCACGACACCTATTTACTATCCTAGCGCAGCGCCACACTTAGGACATTGTTACTGCACAACCATGGCAGATATTTTAGCTAGAAATAAAAGAATGAGAGGTTTTGATACCTATTTTCTTACAGGATTAGATGAACATGGTGAAAAAATCGAAAAAAATGCAAAAGCCAAAGGAGTTACTCCTCAACAATTTGTTGATGAAGTAGCTGTTACTTTTACAGATTTATGGAAAGCCATGCAAATTTCTAATGATGATTTTATTCGTACAACTCAAGAAAGACATTATCTAAAAGTCCAAAAGATTTTCTCTCAATTATTAGAACAAGGAGATATTTATCTTTCTTCTTATAATGGATGGTATTGCGTTCATGAGGAAACCTACTATACAGAAACTCAATTAGATGAGAATCACTGTTGTCCTGAATGTCATAGACCAGTAGAAAAGAAAGACGAAGAAGCTTATTTCTTTAAAGCTGGTAAATATTCAGATTTCCTTTTAGATTTATATGATAAAAATCCTAAATTTATTTATCCAGTTTCCAAAAAGAATGAAATGGTAAATAACTTCATTAAACCAGGGTTGCAAGATTTATGTGTTTCTAGAACTTCTTTTGACTGGGGAATTCAAGTCGTTGAAGATCCAAAACACGTTATCTACGTTTGGCTAGATGCTCTTACTAACTATATTACAGCCTTAGGTTATATGGATTCTGATTGTTATTTATTTGATAAATTCTGGAGAGATGAAGAATGTGAAATTGTTCATCTTATCGGAGCTGACATTACTAGATTCCATACAATTTATTGGCCAGAATTCCTTCACTGCTTAGGATTAAGAGAGCCTAATAGAGTATTTGTCCACGGTCTTCTTATGATGAAAGATGGAAAAATGTCTAAATCTAGAGGAAATACAATTTCTGCATATCCATTAATTGATCAATATGGAGTAGATTCAGTGAGATATTATTTAGCCTCTGAAATTCCTTTTGGAAGTGATGGCGTATTCACTCCAGAAGACTTCATCCATAGAATAAATTTAGATTTATCTAATAATTTAGGGAACCTTGTTAATAGGACAATTTCTATGATTTTCAAATATTTTAACGGAGTTTTACCGGGATTTAATGATAAATTAGATGAATCTGATAAAGAATTAGTTAATTTAAGAAGAGGTACTATCTCAAAATATGAATATCTTTTTGATGACTTAAAAGTTACTGAAGCTGTAGCTGAAGTAATGAACTTATGTTCAGCAGCAAATAAATATATTGAGAATAAGGCTCCTTGGACTTTATTTAAAGAAGGAAGAATTGAGGAACTATCGAATGTTATGACTAACCTTGCTAATTCAATTTTTGTAGCTGGAATGCTACTTTCTCCAATCTTAGTCAATAAATCAAAAGATATTTTCAAGTCATTAGGATTAGATGAAAAAGTTAACTATGAACTAATTAAAGATGAAGAATATTTAAGAGAAAAGAACGTTATTAAACTTGATGCTCTTTTCCCAAGACTAGATGAAAATAAAGAAAAAGAGTTTATCGCTAACATTATGAATACTCCTAAAGAAAAGGCAGCAGCTTAATGGAAAAACTCTCAATAAAAGAAAAAATATCAGGGATTTGCGTAGATTTAACCTATAAAGGACTAGGTTTAGTTAAATATAAAAATTTTAATATTTTAGTTTCTGGCTTATTTAAAGACGAAGAAGGTGAGTTTGAAATTCAATATAAAAGAGCTGATTTTTATTATGCCAAGATTCTTAAATTAACAAAGATTTCGCCAGACAGAATTCAGCCTAAATGCAAGGTATGTAGCGCGTGTGGAGGTTGTTCTTTTCAACAACTTTCTTATGATGCTCAACTTAAGTTTAAAAGAGTTCTAGTTGAAAGTCAGATGAGAAAAGTCGGGAAGATAGATTTTCCTGTTGATGAATGCGAAGGAATGGAAGATCCATATTTCTACCGCAATAAAATTCAGATGCCTTTTGGCAAAGATAATAGGGGAAATATCTACTCTGGTTTCTATAAAGAAGGAACACATATCATAGTTCCGATCGATAAATGCTATATTGAAGATGAAAGAGCAACTGAAATAATGAATACAATTAAAAAGCTCATGAAGTCTTTTAAAATTGAACCATATAATGAAGATAGTAGAAGGGGAATTATAAGACATGTATTAATAAAAACTTCTCATTTTAAAGATGAAATCATGGTCGTCTTAGTTACTAATATTGATGTCTTTCCTTCAAGAAAAAACTTCGTGAAAGAATTAGTTAAACTTCATCCAAATATTGTTACAGTAGTTCAAAATATCAATTCTAGACACACTAATGTAATCCTAGGAAATAAGGAATATGTCCTTTATGGAAAAGGTTATATTGAAGATTATTTATGCGGGTTGAAGTTTAAAATTTCGGCAAGGTCATTTTATCAAACAAATCCTGTAATGACTGAAAAACTCTACAAAACCGCCATAGAATTTGCAAAATTGACTGGAAATGAAGTAGTTTTTGATGCTTTTAGTGGTATTGGAACTATAGGATTAATTGCTTCTAAGCATGCTAAAAAAATTATCTCAGTAGAGATTGTTAAGGATGCTGTAAGAGATGGCATTAAAAACGCGAAAGATAATAATATAAATAACGTTGAGTTTTATTGTGATGATGCAACCAGCTTTGTTTTAAAATCAACTCAAAAATACGATGTGCTAGTAATGGACCCACCAAGAAAAGGTTCAGATGAAAAGTTTCTTAATGCTGTATTAAAAGCTAAGCCCAAAAGAATTGTGTATGTTTCTTGCAATCCTTCAACATTGGCTAGAGATTTAAAATATCTGCTTAAGGATTATGAAATAGAAAAAATAAAGCCTTTTGATATGTTCCCTTTTACTCTACACGTTGAAACTATAGTAGGACTATATCGAAAATAAAAGATAATGTTTAATATAATAGACATTAACTTAACTTTCTTGTATACTATAGGCATGGAAAGCAAATTTGAAATTGGCCAAAAACTTAAAAACAAAAGATTACAACTTAATTTAAGAATGGATGATGTCGCTAAAGAAGTTGGAATCACTAGATCCACATTGTGGGCTATCGAAAATGGAAATGGTAATTACACCATTGATATCCTTCTTAGATTAGTAAGCTTTTTAAACATGTCTATTGATATCGCTACTCAAACACCAGGAACTAGAAAAAGAGCCACTAGAACAAATAGTGCTTTGGACAAAAAGGTGAATAGATTCATAGTTATGTGCGTTGAACAATATGCATCTAGCGTTAATCGGAGTAGTGGAACCCTATATAACGAACTTAAGAAAGCTGGCGTTATTGATGAATTAATAGATGATTATGAAGATATGCATGGTATGTCTACATATTCAATAAATGAGTACATTAGTAGAAGATTGTTAGGAGGTACAGCATGATTTTATATCACGGTTCAGATGTCGAAGTTAAAATTCCAAAAATTATTAAATCTGAAAAAGGAAGAGATTTTGGTTGTGCCTTTTATCTAACCCCTATTAAAGAGCAGGCCGAAAGGATGGCTAAAAGAAAACAAAGGATGAACAAAAGCGGCTCCGCTATTGTTAGTGTTTTTGAATTTAATGAAAAAGAAATTAGCGGTTTAAAATACAAATTGTTTAAGAACCCAGATTTAGAATGGCTAGATATGATTATTGAATGTAGAACAAATCCTTCTTTTGAGCATGGCTACGATATAGTAGAGGGAAAAATAGCGGATGATTCCGTCGGTGAAACAATACTTTTTGTTATTGATGGAGTTATCAAAAAAGAAGACGCCATTGAAAGATTAAAATTCCAAAAGATTAATTCTCAAGTCGCTTTTTGTAGCAATGTTTCTTTAAAACTAATTAAGTTCAAAAATAGTTACGAGGTCAAATAATGGAACATGTCTTATCCAAAACAATCCTTATATCTCAAACCATTGAACTTATTGCAAAGAGATATAAGCTAAGCATTGAAGATGCAAGAAATAGATTTTATCAATCAGATGTTATTGGAATGCTGGATGATGATGAAACCGGCCTTTATGGTGAATCAGCACTATATCTTTTATCACTATATGAGAATTATTTTAAAAATAAATGCATTGAAACCAAGAGACTTTTGCTCAGAAAGCTAAGAATTGAAGATGCTGAACCGATGTTTATTAATTGGGCAAGCGATCCCGAAGTAACTAAATATTCAACTTGGAATCCTCACGAGAATATAGAAGTCACTAAAACTATTATTAACCATTGGCTTGAAGATGAAAAAGATCCAAAAACAATAAGATTCATTATCACCTTAAAAGAAAGCGATGAACCAATTGGTTCTATTGATGTTGTTAGATATATCGATGATAGTCCCGAGATTGGATATTGCTTATCAAGAAAATATTGGAATAAAGGTTTAATGACCGAAGCTTGTAAAGCATTTAGTAAATATCTTTTTGATAAAGGTTTTAAAAAAGTATTAATTAAGGCAGCGGTGGAAAATATCGGTAGCAATCGAGTGATTGAAAAATGTGGTTTCAAATTCACTCATCAGGAGCACCTTGAACATCAATCATCTTTTAAACCAAATCCAGTAACACTGAATTGCTACGAATTGGTTAAATAACGATATGCCCCTATCGTAGTGACGAGACACGTCGAGACAATAGTTGAATTGTCCTTAAAGGATAAAAAAGCGTAATTTTTCATAAAAACACGTCATTTTTGGCACTTTGTAAACTGAGCGAGTCTCAGTTTTTCTTTTAGCTAAATAAAATAGGTCTTTAAACATAATTTAATGTTGTTGTAGTAAACATGTCTAACAATCTTAATAAACCATACGTAATTGGAAACATGTTTTAAAGAATATTTGTTTGGTGCGACATGTGTAAAAACTCGCTCCGAAATTGGTGCGACATGTGTAAAAACTCGCTCCGAAATTGGTGCAAAAATGTTTGTTATTCCTCTTATTGCTGAGTATAATAATCCTAGCGGAGGACAAATTTATGGAAAAAATCTACTTTAGAAGAAAAATAGATGCTTTACTAAAAGAATGGTTCGACAATAAAGATCATTCTCCAGCGGTCATATATGGCATAAGGCAGTGTGGAAAAAGTGAAAGTATTAAGCACTTTGGTAAAAACAACTATAAATATGTTAATCACGTTGATTTTTGGAAAACTCCTAATGCAACTGCTGCGTTTGACAAATCTTTAGAGGTTGATGAAATAATTAAATCCCTTTCTGTTTTGTTTCCTTCTTTTAAATTTGTTCCGCATGAAACCGTATTGATTTTAGACGAGATACAAGATTGCCCTAACGCTAGACTTGCGCTCAAATTCTTTAAAGAAGATGGAAGATTTGATGTAATGGCAAGTGGCTCATATATTGGATTAAACATAGACACTAGCGGAGTGGCCAAACCTAGTGGTTCGGAAGATTTATTAGAAATGAAAACAATGGATTTTGAGGAATTTCTGTGGGCTCTCGGCTATGACGATAATCGCATAACTACAGTTTTAAATTACTTTGCAGAAAAGAAAGAAATTCCTGAAGCAATTCATACACAAATGAAGCAATTGTTTAATGAGTATATATGTGTCGGTGGTTATCCAGAAGCGGTTCTAAAATTCGTTCAAACACATAGTTTTTATGAGGCTTTTAAAAAAGTTAGAAGTTTAGTAATTGACATCAAAGGAGACCCATCAAAAAGAAGAAATAAAGAAGATAAACCGCTATATACAATTACTGAAGTAGCAAGAATTCAAAAAGCATTTGATTTAATCGCGTCTTTTATAGTTGATGACAATCATAGATTCGTAACCTCGAAAATAAGTGGTAATAGTTATCAAAGAGATGATGCGGTTAGCTACTTATTAAATTCATCAGTGGCATTTAAAGCTAATAATGTTCAAGTTCCATCTTTGCCTCTTGGTGTTAGAAAAATAGAAGCGGATTACAAGCTATTTTACGCTGATATTGGAATTATGATAAACACCTTAGGCTATGATGTCATTCAAGGCGTTTTAGAGAACAAACTTGGAATGAACAAAGGCTATTTGTATGAAGCCATTGTTGCCGACTCACTATACAAAGCCAATATTCCTTTATTCTATTTTGGAAAAGAAAGCGGCTTAGAAGTGGATTTGGTTATTTCATATAAAAGCGAAGCAACACTGATTGAAGCTAAAGCCACAACTGGTAATGTAAAATCAAGCAAAACAATCATGAAAAATCCAGATCATTATGGCAAAACAAAACTAATTAAAATTGGAGATTATAATGTCTCTCAAGAAGGAGATATCATTACTATTCCTCATTATCTATCTTTCGCATTAGGAAAGTAAAAAAAGCCAGCGTTTTACCGCCAACTTTGTTGTTACATCATCACCACTCTATAGTGAAGATCTTCAGGTTTGTAGACTAAAAAGTAAACTAGAAAATAGACTAAACAGTAGACAAAAAAGCCTAAACATTTTGTAACGATATAATTGACAAAAGCCTCAGCACTGACAAAAATGTCGATTTTACCTTTTAAACCTTTTAATAGCGTGTGTATAATAGACTTGACAAAAACCTCAGTACTGAGAGAAACGGCAGGTCTATCATGTTTAAAAGAGATAAATATTTAAATCAATTAATTCGTAGTAGAAATAATCACCAGGTCAAAGTAATTACAGGAATGCGTCGCGCTGGAAAATCGTATTTGATTAACGAAATCTTTTTCGATTGGTTGGTAGAGAACGGTGTTGATGTCACACATATTATTAAGTTTTCATTTGATTCTGAAATAGATATTCGAAAACTTGATTCATACTTGCCAACCGAATCAACAATTGTGCGAGTCGTTGAAGGTCAAAATATAATCAACAATCGAAAATTCATGCTTTTTATTGACGACAAAACTAAAGATGAAGGTAACTATATTTTATTATTGGATGAAATTCAAAATTTAGATGATTTCGTTAGAGTACTAAATGGTTATCTTTATTTGAATAGATTTGATATTTATGTTACAGGAAGTAATTCCCGCTTTTTATCTAGCCAGGTTGATACAGAATTCAGTGGTAGAGGTAACAGAATCCATTTATTGCCACTTTCTTTTTCAGAATATTTAACGGGCATCGATCTCTATAAGCGAGATGCCTTAGATGAATACATTCGTTATGGAGGGATTCCTCTTGTGGAACTTCAATCCAACGATGAGGAAAAGGCTAAAATGGCAATCAGTATTTATAAAGAAACTTATTTAAAGGATATAAAGGACCGCCACCCTCAAGTTGAAGAGAATAATCTTCACACAACACTTGGAGTAATTGCTTCTATGATTTCAGCACCAATTAATCCAACAAAAATAGAAAACACTTTTAATAGTGCCTTTAACATCAAACTATCCAACAATGTGATAGGCAATTATATCAACTGGTTCGAAGAAGCATATTTGTTAAATAAAGCTTTGCGATATAACGTTAAAGGAAGGCACTATATTGGTTCTCCATATAAGGTATACTTTGAAGATATTGGTATCAGGAATGCCATATTGAATTTTAGAGAAGTAGATGAAACGGATTTAATTGAGAATATTGTTTATAATGAACTTAGATATCGTGGTTTCAATGTTGATGTCGGTATTGTAACAATTAAAAAGAAAACGGATCGAAAAGATAAAAATGGTAATTGGATATATTCAGATGTGGACACCGAATGTGACTTTGTTGCTAATAAGGGAGATAAAACATACTACGTTCAAGTTGCTTTAACGATAGACACTCTAGAAAAGAAAGATCAAGAATATGAATCGCTTAGAAATATTCCAGATTCTTTTAAAAAAGTAATTATTGTAAAAAATGAAGGACTTCACTATCGAACTAGTGAGGGCTTCTTGAGATTAAGTCTATTAGATTTTTTGACAAACATTGATTCATTAGATTGGTAATGGATATGTTTCCAATTACTTAAAAAGGTTTGTCATACTTTGTTTCGGGTAATGAAAAAGACATATCATTTGTTGTTTTCACGAATAAAAGGCTATACATTTCTAATTTCGGTACATGTCGAGACTGTGGTGTGTCTACGACTTAAAGAGCGATAGGTCCTATCACTTATATCTAATATAATAAATCATAATATTCAAGCAGTATAGGTGACTCAATCGGGAAGCCCTTATTGTATATATATCAGTGTTTACTGACTCCTTCAAATCCTTGGAAGGTAACAAAGCTATCATTGATCTTTTTCACAACGTTATCAAAGTTATTGAGATTGAATTTTAGCGTAGCTTGAACATTGAAATTAGTGTTGAATCTGATAATAGGGTCTAGTGTATTGTAGTCACAATCAATTCTCACTAGATTAGACGTATTTAGATCAAAATAGAATGTCGTTGTGTAGCGGTAGTTACCTTTGGTCAAACTGCTCCAGAAACCATCTTTTGGTTGATTCTTCATTGATACGGGTAATTCCACTGGTACACCTTTGCTAGTTTCTTCAATGATGAGATATTTCTCACTCAATTTGTGGGTATGGGCGATTGGGTCAGAGAATTGGCCCCATTCATCGGAATTGTAGGTGAGACCACCAAAGGTGAGAGATGTTCTAATCATATTATAGTTCATCATTACCATGATATCGTTGCATGCCATATATGTTTCTTGTTTAAGAGACATCTTCTCATAAGCAGGATCGCCTATAGATGGGTATAGAAGTGGAATTGAGTCACTATAATAACTATCATAATTGATATTAGAACCACCGTATTCTAGCCTCCCGTCGTGAAAGCCATATTCAACTTTATCATATAGACTAGCGGATTCTGCTTTTCGATTGGTTAATAGTAGTTCATCTTTGTCATTGGAGGCACTTAGATAGAAGAACTCGTTGTATCCATCTTTAGATAGTTCTCTATAATTAGCGTATTGCCCCTCAATAGTGGTGTTAAAAAACCCACTTGTAAATTTATAGTTAAAATCTAATGGTGAGATATTAAGTTTACTAACTAAAGTTTGATATTCATCCTCACTGAGTTGTGCATTTGTTAGTTCTTGACTAGTTCCATCATTAAGTGTGACAGTTGCTTCATCAACATAGACAATCTTCTCTTCTTGTTCTTCTTTGAGAGTGCTGTTGTCAATATTTGCTTTTTGACCACAGCCAATTAATAAAGTGGAAGCGGAGAGTAATATTAACAATTGTTTTTTCATAAAACTATGGACCTTTTACATGTTTTGTTAATTTATAATAATTTAATAGCATTATTTTCAATAACGTTTGTATGCATATACGCGCTTTCGTGCATGTATAAACATGACATTTAAACCTAATCCAGTAACATGAAGAAGGGAAGAAAAATTTTACCAATTTAGGGAAAATAACTTTTACCAATATTGGTTAATCGTCTTTAAACAGATCCTCCTTCCCTTTCATTCGATAAGAAGGCCCAACAATTTGAA
>JAXFZD010000009.1:0-68573 GCA_034185265.1 Bacilli bacterium
AAACAAGAATGATTTGTGAATATAGAAAAACTAAATGCAACATTCAAGCAAGGAAGTATCGCATTTAGTCTTACAATTTTAACTTTCGTTTATTAAGTTGCGTTTAGTTTTTCAATTGGCGAAAACAATAAAATTGCTAAAAGATTACATATGCTTTTTAGAATCATTATCTAACAAAAGCAAAGAAACAATAAATGCATATAAATATGATGTGTCAGCGTTTATTACATTTTTAAAAGATGGTCAATTATGCAAAAAGTCGATTGTATATTATTTTCAATCATTAATTAAAAACGGATACGCGACATCGTCGATAAAAAGAAAAAGAATATCAATTTCGTTGTTTTTAAATTATTTGAAAATAAAGAAGAAGATAAAGACGAATTATCTAAAAGATATTTTCTTAAACTTAAAAAATGAGAAAAGAATACCAAGGACTATCCCAATACCAATAATTAAGAAAGTTATTAATCATCTATACAATCAAACAACTAACTGCTCAACACCATATGGTCGTTTCAAATCAAATCGCGATTTATCATTATTTGATTTATTAATAACTACAGGAATTCGCATTGGCGAGGCAAGCGCTATCAAAATTATTGATATTGATTTTGCCAATAGAACAATTCTTATTCATGGGAAGGGAAAGAAAGAACGAATTATTTATATTCCAAACAACGGCTGTTGGACTAATCTTCAAAACTATCAAAAAATAAGAAACAGGATTAAATGTCCGTGCAATTATCTTTTTTTAAACAAGTACAAAGAAAAAATGGGAACGCATTCAATAGACTTATTATTTAGACAATTGATAAAAGAATTACGAATACCTTCTATCTTTACACCCCATTGTCTAAGACATACATTTGCTACAAATCTTTTATCTAGCGGAGGAGATTTAAGAACAGTTCAAGAATTGATGGGCCATTCTTCAATATCCACTACTGAAATATACACACATGTCGACTTTAAACGAAAGAAATTTGTGCTTGATAATTTTAATTATAGGAATAAAATTTAGCTTCTAAATACTAGTCTTGCATAACAACCATTCATATTGATTTGCGGGTATGCACTTTGGTTTATGTCCCACCATTTCACGTTGTTGATTAACAAGGAACAATCTCATATCAAATGGAGAAGATATAACAATAGTAACCTTGTTTATGGTTATGGAATATAAACAATAGTTTAATAATGATAAAATATGCATTGATTTGTTTTGTTTTTCTTTGATAGTATTAAAAGCAGTATTATGAACCGTAGAAATAACCAACAATATGCCAAAACATTGAATACTATTTTAGTTTCCAAACAATTGAGAAGGCTAAAAGGTAAAAAACAAGTTTTTTCCCTTATTGGACAAAAACAAAAAGATAACGTTAAGTATGATTATGTCCATGAAAGACTACTCCACACTTTGGAGGTTTATTCTATAGCGAAAGATATTGCTATGGGAGTGTCGCAAGCTACTTTTAAGATGTTTAACAAGGAAGGAAATAAAACAACTAAGCATTTCCCATATTCAGATGAATTGTTAGAGGCAATATGCTTTGCTCATGATTTCGGTCACACTCCGTTTGGTCATGTGGGAGAAACGGCTTTAACTCATTATATGAGAGGTATAAACGGAACAATCAGGGAGTTTAAATCTGGGAAAGCAATAAAAAGCGATCTGGCTTTCAAACATAATTATTATTCAGCCTGTTTGTTGATTCGAAAATACCCTAATTGCCCAAGTGAAATCATTGATGGGGTATTAAAACACACAAGCACAATAACCTTTGATGGTGAGGATATAGCATACCCTTGGATGGTTTTTGGAGCTAATGCATATTTGCCAGAAATTCTTAAAAAGATACCGGGATATCTTAATAATAAGAATGCTTTTACTTTTGAAGGGCAAGTTGTAGCAATTGCAGATGAAATAGCTCAAGTGCTTAGTGATATGGAAGATTCAAAGATAGTCCTTGATACTGTATTTTCAGATAAAGAGGAAAAAGAAATTCTTTATAAAAAGGAAAGTTGTTCATTAAAGAGTGCTTTAATTAGAGTTAGAAAAGCTTTGGTTAATGGAGTAGTTTCTGAAACATGCTTGAACTTATACAAACATTTTAAGAACGCGAAAAAATATGAAGATCAAATATTATTTAATAATAAAATAGTGAATTTTAATCAGCATGCCGAAAAAATATATAACAAAATTGATGAGTTAAGGGTAGAAAAACTGCATAAAAACGACTTGGTTCTTAAACAAAATTGTCTATCATATCTAATAATTTACAAAGTTTTCGACTTTTATTTGAGTGATATCAACAATTTATTCAAGAACGACATAAGTAGCGCCTCATATATAAACAATAATCTATGTGATATTAGAGATGATTCCAGATATAAAAAGGGAGAAAATAACAAACAGTTTGTCGAACTAAAAAGGTATCTAAACGATAACGAAAGAGGTGATATCGTAGAGTCACTAGAATCTTTGAAAAGAGTTAAACTATACAATCACGAACAAGTAAGAGACGAAACAAAAAACGAGCTCCTTCGCGTATGCAACTTTTTAGCTGAGTATTATTTTGATTGCTACGGAAACGACATTTTAAGTAATCAGGTTTTAGATAGAATGACAGCTTCGTTGTTAAGGGAGATTTCTTACAGTATCGCAAAAATGACCGACAGGTATGCACTATCAATTTTTGATTTATCATTTGGACATTCTATTGAAAGAATCAACCAATATATAGATAAATGTTCTAAAAAAATCATTCACACAAAGCAATTCGATATGAAGCCGGAATATTCTTTATACTTAAAGGATAGAATAAAGGTATTGTTGGGCATTGACAAATAAAAACGTTTAGTGTAAATTAATAATGCTTTTCGGAGCGCTACATTGGACGCGGATTATTTGTACCATTTCGTGATTGGGCGTCAGAAACTTACAATTTTAGAAGAGTACCTGCTCCAATGTCACGACCTACTTGGGTCAAAAAGACAGCGATATGCTGTTTTTATTTTTCAAAAATATAGCACAACACTCACGCATTCCCAGAAGATTCATATTGAAATTTATAAATAATAGCAACGGTATTTGATAATTCATGCAAACCGCTATATATAATTTCTTTAGGGAGTTTCTCCATCAGTCCCCGAAAACAACTTCAGTTCTTTTTTTGAAAGAGCATATCCCATTTATTTGTCAGAATGTGACAAATTCACATTAGCAGTTTGAATTGTAATGAATATTTTCCCGAGCTTTTTCATATCTAGTGTATGGATATATTTATCCTTTTTCTATAAAAAAGAATTGATTGCTCTTATGCATGCATAGAGATATTACAATTCAAAAGAAATGTGGTTCATGCTTAGTTGGGAACAGAATGATTTGTTCTGTTGATTTGGTCATATTGAGATTTTTTGTTCTTTAGCATATTGAAATGGGCCTCATCAATTGCCTTAATTCGAGTAATTAAATAATTTAAAGCTTTATATACTTCTTCGCTATTTCTTGCCGCTTCATGTGATTGAGAATTAATAACTAAAAGCAATGACATTAATTTGGCTTGTTCTTTGGCTTCTAATGTATCTTTATTGAAAAGACCGATGCTAACATTGCTGATGTTATTATTAGTTGGGGAGCTATTCGGCACTTTAAATTTTAAGAATGATTCCAATACTCTTCTCATACAGTTTGGTAGATGGTAAATATCGCCATCATCTAAAGAATCCGCAGTTTTATTAGATACATCCAATAATTCAAAGAAGTCATGTTCGTAAGGGGTGATTGTCGGTTTACCTATTTCTACACTCGAAACGCCACTTTTATCTTTTTTTATTTCAAAACTGCCAAAACTATTTTTGTCTGTATTATACAAAAGTTGACAATAGGCATCCCAATCATGAGTAAAAACAAAAACTTGAACATTATTCTGTTTGAACAATAATTGCAAAATAGAAATTAAATAAGCGCGATTATTATCATCTAAACTGGAGAGAGGATCATCCACAATAACATACTGTATATCTTCTTTAAAATGAGTTTGTTTATCATCGTCGAACAACTCAAAATAAAAGAAAAGTAGCGACAAAAGATTCCTTTCACCTTCGCTAATTTCATCGATATCGATTTCAGTATCGCTTTTTAACGGAATAATGCGATAATCTTCTTCAATAATATCTAATTTAAACTTAAAATCTAAATCGAGCAAAATACCATTGATAAAAATTGCAAAATCACTAGTTACTTTAACTTTATTTTTTAAATTTCTTATTTGACTATTAAGTAGCAAATTTGACTCCTCAATGGCTTTTAGTTTGACTATCATTTCATTTGTTTCCTTGGCTAGTTCATTAATTTTTTTATTGCTCAAAATCTTTAATGCAATCGATCCTTTTAACAAGTCATTAAGTTTGCTTTCTTCCTTGGTCAATCTCGTTATGGAATCAGAAACTATATGTTTAATTGTGAACAAAGCGCCAGATGCAGTGGTTCGTTTAATTTCAATATCACCAAAGTCAGCAGAAATAATAGACTCAAATTTTGACAGTTTATCATTTATTCTTTCGCTACAAAAACAAAGCCATTTTTTATAATCATCAAGAACTTTTATTTGTGATGAGATATTAATACCACAATTTTCAAACTTTTGCTCACAGCCAATAAAATCCTGTAATTTAAGTATTTCTTTGTTCAATACTTCAGAAAAAATAAGTAGTATTCTTTCGTCTTTTTGTTTAGTGGAATTAATGAATCCTTTAAAATGCTCTACAATTTCATCATAATTATTTAAATCAGATCCACAGAACAAACATTTTTTGCTGTCTTTATTTAACGATATTCCTTGTTCAATCCAGTCAAGCACTTTCGTGGCTGGGATATCCTCCACTTTATATGGGGTATTAACTATTTCTGATGCTGTATTTAGATCACCAGTTAAATTTAATAAATCAATAGCTGGCAAGGATTCAAGATCTGATTTTGCTCTTTCGAAATCAAAATCTACATTGATGGTTTCAAGTTTGTCTTCGGTTGTGATTTTTAATGCCGCTTCTTTCATACTTTGAAAAGTTTTTTTAAAATTAGACAACTCCTCATAATTAGTCACAGAAACATGGCGAATCTTTTTGGGTCCTCTTATCCCATCCTCGATAGTTTTAATCAAAGAATCAATAGATTTTAAGTTTGAAATAATTTCATTGGATAAAATTGTTGTATCCTGTATTTTTTCTTTTAGTTGTTCAATCTCTTCATCATTTTTTACATTTTTATTTCCAAAAACAGCCTTGACTCCTTTAATTCTTCTTTTATCATTGACTAACTTAAGTTTTAAATAATCTTTTGAAAAGATTCTAAAGTCATTGTCAGTAATGCCTCGTTGGTCTCTAATTTCTTTCTCAATCCCTTTGGCCAAAGATGATTTTCCTTTACCATTATAACCAAAGAACACATTATTCTTTTTAAACAACATGTTGTTTGGCGTGGTATAATTTTGAAAAGATTTTAACGAAAAGTTATTAATTTTATATATCATAAGTCATTCCTGTCTCAACAATTATAGCAAAAGTATCTTAGATGCCTAAATATATTTCTTTAGTAACAATTTTACAAGTTTCAAACCTAATCATAATTCTAGAATTTAAAAACTCGTTTTATATTGGCATAACATTTTCTAATGGTCATTTCTTTAAATATAGGGTGTTTGGATGAGTTAAGTTATATTTTACAATTATGATAATGAGATTTACTTCTTTTTTGAAATATCTACCTTAAAAATTCTTATCGACACATAAGTGTATTTGAGAGCAGTCATTAGCCTATTTGATGGCTTCTTTGTTATTGCCTAATCAGTTTTTCTTAATAAATATGAAATCATCATCAAACTCATATGCTTCTTCACCATAAGCATTAGCAACAGATACGCTGCGACCATTTTCTTCGACAAAACCACATAGCCAATATGCATGTTAATAAAAAGACCTCCCAAATTGAAAAGACAAATATAAATATATTTGGTTAATCAACTACTTCCCAGTAACCACCTTTATCAGGTCCATGACGTATTATTCTTCCAGCCTTTTTTAATTGATTAAGATTGTATTGAATGGTGTCTTCTTTAATATTCAAAGTTTTTGATAAATCATTTCTTGATAAACGTGGATTTACTCTAAGTAGATCGATTATATTTTCCTTGGTAGTTTTCTTGGTAGTTTTCTTGGTAGTTTTATCGTTTTTCTTGGTAGTTTCTTGTGTTTCGCTTAATCCTGTTTTGTCAAACGGAATCTTAACAAATATGAAATCGCCATCAAACTCATATGCTTCTTCGCCATAAGCTTTAACGACAGTAGGTACACCATGTCCGCTTTCTTCAACAAATCCGCATGTTTTAAAAATGTCGAACAACTTCTCATTAACTGGTTTACTTATACCTTTTAAGAATTTAGATTTAGTCAAATTCTTTGGAATACCGCCGAAGGATTCAATTTCTAATCTATCTGAATAAATATAAATACCAGGGTTGCTAGCCTCACTCCATTTATAATGGACGCAGGCGTTATACCAAGCTTCTTTAAAAGCATCGAAATTAAACATAGCTTTTTCTCTTCTTGGCCTTACTTTTGTATCAACATAAACATGGTTAATTGCATCAATATAATCCTTGGCTTGTTCCATCGCCAATAAAAGGCATTTACCACCAAACTCTTTTCTCTCTAAATACTCAGTTTTGTCAGTTGTTGCAAAAGTAGCAACATTAATAACAATATCGTTGGTGTCTGATAGTAATTCCGCCATCAAGTTATATTCACCTTTATCGTTTCTCAATTGAAGATTAGATTCAAATGTGGCGTCTTGATAATGATAATTATGTGAAGATAGATAGTTTTTAAATATTTTAAAAGAAAGGCTCTTTCTATGCGAGGCAATTTGAGTGATATCATCACTTCTATTAAGAACACTCCATAATTCAGCTTCGTGCTGAGGGAATTTTCTTAAAATAACCTTACTAGAACTAATCCTCAAATATCTTTCTTTATCAAATTCGGTTGGAACTTTTTCGGCTGCAGGAATAGAAAGCACCACAACTCTTTCATTGTTTAATTCAAATGTTTCAAAACTAAATACGATTCTTGGTTCAAGCTGTCTTGCTAAATAATGTTCAAATACTTCACCATCAACTTCTACATCATTTTTAAAAGAAGAACCAACAATTTTACGTGTTCCATTTTCTACACCCCAAATTAAATAGGCATATTTTTGTTTATTACATGCTGCGGCGTTGCTTAAAGCAGAAATATATTCACCGATTTCATGTTTGTGATCTTTTGCAGAATAATTGGTTTTATATTCCACCCATTCGCTTTCTTCTTTATCGTTAATAATTTCTAATAATTGTTCTTTTGTCATCTTGATTTGATTTTATCACATAGTGAGCCGCTATTCACTTCTATTTTATAAAAAATAAGAGGAATATCCTCTCCAGGACACCCCCTATTTTTAAATTTCCCAGAATCATTTTCAAAACTCGAAAATTTGGCCTCGCGTATTTCTGAGGTGGGCTCACCGGTACTCCTAAATAGGTAGTTGAAGATGACCGGGGGGAGGGTCATTCAGCATTTTTATTGAAAACATTGCTTCAAATTTATCTACAGTCTCGCCTCTACCTTGGATGGTTGCGTGTTCAATAGAATAATTTTTAACAACGCATAAGGAAGAAATAATTATTAACATATTTGCTTCCGCTTGATTATCATCATCTACGTATTCTTTGTAATAATTGATGTAGAATTCATTAATGCCTCTTTTATTAGCTTTAAGAATTGTTTTATAAATACTTTCAATTACCGGAATCTTTTTAGTGGTACCTGTGTAAGGATTTTTAATTGTAAGAATCATATTGCTACCGCTTTTTCTTCTTCCGGTAATAACACCAATGGCATCTTTACTCTTTATCATCTTGGTACCTTCTTTCTAAATATTTATCAGGATCAAATAAGATCGCAAAGTCAGTAAGTTCGGCAATTTCTTTTAGATAGACTCCTCCCATAAATAGAGTGCCTAAATAAGCGATATAAATATCAGTAAGCTTCTTATCAGGAGTTACTACACCTTCTTTATCCACTAGCTTAGCTAATTCCACTAATTCACCGGCGTTTCTAGAATATGTAAACAAGGCAGAATTTAGCTTTTTCACATCTTTAGCGCTTCTTGTATAAAGTAGATGCTTTAATCTATCGTAGGTTTCTTTCGCTACTTTTTCGTCCATTTTAATAGTGTTGTTCATTTTTCATTTCCTTTCATATTAATCAGTATCTTCTGGAGGGAGAGGACCAACCTCCTTCTCTAGTAATTTCTTTTTATCCTTAAGGGCTCTAATTCTTTTTTTACCTTCTAAGGCTTCTATTTCATGGATTAGCTCTTCCTCTTCATCAGACATATCAATCCACTGTTCAGGTTCACTTTTCTTTTCCATGATGTTGATTTGATCTTTCTTTGGATTATATTTACGGCCAAATTTAGTCTGAAGTAGATAAATCGCGGCTTGAGTGTCTGGTGGTATTTCTTTTTTAGTTTTAACGATGCGTTGTTTCTTTCTAGAGCCACCACCATCAACCATTTCATAGGTTTGAACTTCATCTTCGATTTTCATCCCTCTAGCTCTTTTTAATATGGCGTTTTCTAGTTCCACTCTTAAGATGTCATCTCCTTCATCAAAAGCCGCTGCGACTTCTTTATGTTTTTGCTTCAGCGTTATTAATGTTTTTTCACTAATATGAAGGCTTTTAGCGATTTGCTTTTGTGTGGCGTTATCGCTTACCCATCTTCTTATAGAAGATAAATATGTATCAGCGGTTCCATTTTTTACCCACTCTTGAAAGGTATCTAATTTCTTCATGCTGTAGTTATTCCTCCTAAAAACTGTAATTATTAACTTTATTCATTTCTTAGATGAAACTTTTCTTCATCTATCACTAACCATTTAAATCTATGATTTATAAGCTAGTTAATTGTCCTATAGTGTCTATCCCTAATAACCGATAATATACATTAGAGGTATTAAGACTATTTCTTATGACTAGAATGGAAGGTCATCATCGTTCACTTCCGTACTATCTAAGTGGCCACTATAGTTTGAATCTATACTGGGATTAATTAGGTTATTGAAGGTATTAACAAAGTATTGATATCTTTCTCCCTCAATATCATCTTCATCAAAATCATCACCGAAGAATTCATTGATGTAATTTTCTAGTTCTTTAGTTGTTATTCCTTTTTTAATCAAATCCATAAAGTGAGAAACATATGGATCGCGATTGTCATATGAATCATATCGATGGTTAAGTAATAACAAGAATAAATATCCAGCATCGTTATAAACCTTATTAGAAGATTCATTATCCTTAACTAACGCTTCGCTAGACTGAACTAAACTATTCTTATCTAATCTATTCTCTTCTATTCTTTCCTTATCTGTGGTTCCATTTTGTATACAATTTGTATCCAATAAGTAATAGACCTTATTTTCATCTTTACCTAATTGCCTTAATTCCTTCTGATGCTTGCTTGGATTATATCTATCTTTTTGGATGAGATTATTAATCCTCCAGTGTTTAACAACGATAATGCCGGTTTCTTCAAAAGGAATAACAAATTCTTTAGCGATTAATATCTTTAAATCATCAAGAGAAGCGCCTATGCATCTTTGAATAGTTTTAGGATTGTTAACTACTCCATCATCATCCGCGGCTAATCCAAGATGAAAATAGAATGCTTGAGTGGATAAAGGCATATCTCTAAAAGCATCAGATTCAGTTATTTCTTTAGAAAACATACGTCTAGTTGCCATTAAACATACCTCCTTCAATTAGCTTTTGAAGCGAGTCGCCAAAGACTCTCCACTGGGAGCCCACTTTAAAGGCATCGAGCTTCTTGGCTTTGATGTAGCGGATCACACTTCTACGGCATAGTCCAAGTATCTCCATTACTTCATTAACGGAATAAGTTACTTTGTAAACCATTAACAATACCCCCATTCTTTTAATAAGCGATGGATATTTTCTAAACCGATAACAGTAACTTTGGTTGTGAATGAAACATGAGTGCCATAATTATCGGTATAATCACTTTCAACAGACTTAAACCAGCCGCGTTCAATGTACTCGCGATATGGTTTATTCTCTTCGTTTAAGATTTGATGTTCTCTTAGTATCTTGAATAGATTATTTCTCCCTATTCCTGGTATTGCTAAAGTATCAGCGACATCTTTCATATAGATAAGACTTTTAGATCCTTTTAAAGCGCGATATTTACTAGCGTCATCAGTAATGACATCCACCACTCTATCACCAACTTTATTAATAAAGTCTTGGTTAGTTGCTAATGCATCAATAGTTACAGGAAGAGCATTATTCTCAATGGCCATAAAAAATCTAGATTTAATCCATTCCTTAATTTGATTCGCATTATCAAGTTTGCTTCCTTGGCATAAGTCATAAAATCCGTTGGCATTAATAAACATCATTTCTCTTCTTTGAGTTCTGAACCTGACTGTCAATTTTTGACGGTCAGCTTCTTGAACGTGATATTTAATAGCGCGGTTAGGACTAGCGTAGCCTAAAACTTCAGCAGCATCTAATCCGCATAACCAGGTTTCACCATTTAAAGTGATGGTTCTAACTAAACCGAAATCTTTGTTGAAGTTATCAACAGCGACAATATCGTTTTGATTTGCTTTTAATAATTTATTGGCCATATTATTTGACCTCCTTATGAAATAGTTTTGATGAAACAACTAACTCAGAATCGTTCTCCTCGCGCTTGAGAGAATGATTGTAGATTTGTGTAGTTGATATATCCCTGTGACGTAGTACTTGTTGTGCTTCTTCTAAAGAACCACCACTACGAAGGATTTCGCTACAGACGAAATGTCTAAGTGAATGCGCGGACATATTTCTATCTTCAAGTCCAGCTTCTAATAAGAAGTTTTTAATAACTTCTCTAATAGTCCTGGTTCTAATAGGATTTCCATATGAGTTATGCCCATGAGTGATAAACAATGGCGCATATTCATCTCTACGATTAGCGAGATAAGTTTCGATGAAGTCAAAAACTTCATCTGATATCTTGACGTACTCAGATTTATCATCGCGGCCTTTACCTCTTACATAGAGAATATGAGTATTGTTTATCTTTGATAAATCAGCAACTTCCGCTCTTTCAACTTCAATAGTTCTAAGGCCAGTAGTCGCGATAAGAGAGAGCATCGCATAGTTACGATAATCTTCTAATGAGCGATATGATTTCTCCTTAGCGATATTTATAAGCGCGGTAACATCATCTACATTAAGGACATCCCTTTTCATAACCTTAGTGGTTTTCATGGGATTTAATCCTCCAGAAATGTCTGGATAGATTTCTCTACCAGCTAGGTATCGGAAGAATCTATGAAGCACCACTATGACCTTCTGAACCGAATTAGGTGACAGTCTTTTTGATAGCGATTCTTTATATTCGATTAAGTGTCTAGTCTTAGGCTTCATGATGTCATTAGCTCTAAGGTAGATAGAGAAATCCTTAAGGATTTGTTTATAAGATGATTTCGTTATCGCGGATCTATCGAGATCTAAGACGAATGAATCAATATCTTCTTCAAAGTAATCAATTACACCAGATTCCATATTTACCCTTTCCGGATATGAAGGGCGACTGGATTCAAATTAACAAGCTGAATAACATCTCCAATTTGCAAGTAAGGTTCGTCAACACTATTTGTTAAGTTCAAATTCATATCGTCACCTTCACACCCTTATACAAAGTTCATTAGATAGATAAGATTAAGATGAAGTAATTAGTATTTTTCTTTATCCAGTTCTAATGAATCTTGGTATTCACATTCAAGTTTGTAAAAATCATCTAAAGAGATATCTAACGCTTTAGCGATTCTACCAACGATTAAGAAGGAAACCTTTCCACCTCTTTCACCACTTTCAATCATTGAGTAGTGTTGAAATGAGATACCAGCTTCCCTAGCAACCTTTCTTTGTGATAATCCTTTTTCAAGTCTTATATTTGACAAGTAAAGTCTCATAAAGTTACCTCCGTTTTTTTTCAGCCATTTTTCAACTGACACCGCTATTTTAAATGGCTATATAAAATGCGTAAATTTCACCCGAAAAAGTAAAAAATTACACACAAAGCTGGTGTGTGTTTATACAACAGTAACTATACAAAGTGGTCGATTTTGCAAAACATTAAATGTTGTGTTTCTTTTCTTTTTGTTATAATTTTTATGAAAAAGATGGAGTAATTTTATGAATGAAGATGAGAATTTAACTGGTAAAGTAGATGAACCAGTAGACGAAGCATCAAAGGAATCGGATTTAGGTTCTTTAATAAAACTAAGCGAAGAAGACATGAAAAAGATTATGTCTCCTATAATTGCCGCGATTAAATCTATTAACGATACTGCGATAGAAGGCGATAAAATCATGTCTCCTATTATTGAATCTTCAAGAAAGATTAAAGACGCAATAGAAGCTATTAATTCTAGTGAAGGCATGAAAGCTTTAAGAGAAGCGATTAGGCCAATGTGCTATACAGGACTAAATTTAGATCCATATTGTAAGGCCTCTAAAATAACTAAAAAGACTCTAGCTCAAATAATGGATGTCAGTTATGAAACGCTTCGTAGATATGAAAACGCGATAAAAGTTCCTCAAATAGATTTTGTTATTAGATTATCTTTTATCTTAAACGCTCCACTAGATTCGCTTTTGAAAAGATCATCATCTTATGTCCTTCCTCAAAATGCAGGTGGATTTGAAATATATGGATATGATAAGGAAGACCGTTCTTATAGAAAAACAGGGAGAATCGCGAGAATCGATGAGAACATCCCTAGCGATAAAGGTGCTTATAATGCGTTTGAATTAGCATCTGACTCTCCTTTACTAGGAGCGAAGAAAGGCGCGGTAGTTTTTCTAAAGAAATCTGATTGGTATCATGGAAAAGGTTTGTTCAATTCTGATAGACCTACATACGCTTTAATTGATAAGGAATATCAGAATAATAGGCTTGTCGCGATTGAGCCATGTTTTATAAAGATAGCTCCAGTAATTGATAGATCTGGCAATTTCCAAAACGAAAGTCATGGTAGTCGCTTCTTCAATTACATCAAACATATTGGAGGAGCGATATCCACTATTACTTATCGCGATTTAGAAGCCATGGTTTCATATATTGTAATTAAATCAGTTACCGATTATTAAAAAAGAAAGACTTAGTCTTTAAAAAACGTCCACACTAGATAATTGCGAAAATCTATCCATGATGATAGTCTAGATTCGCAAGTAAGATAACACTAAAGAATAACATCTCCTTGGAAACAGGGAGATTTTATTTGTGACAAAAGATACCAGCTACGAATTTGAAGTAGCGATATTAGATAAGCTATTAAAAGAAAAGAAAATCAGCTACCAGGAATGGTACGTTCTTTTAATTGAACTTTGTCATAAATATAACCTCCCTTGTATTAATAATATCAATTATATTGATATTAAGTCAGTATTGAGGCAATATACACATGATGGCAAAGGAAGTAATTAAAGTAGCGAGTCCCGCTCAATATATCGCCTCTACTGGTTTAGAAAATAAAATGAAACGTGTAGCGGCATACGCACGAGTGTCTACTGATAGCGAGGATCAGATTCACTCTTTTAAAGCACAAATTGATGAATACACCTCTAAAATAACCAGTAATCCTAACTGGGAATTTGTTGGCATGTATTCTGATGAAGGTATCTCAGGTACTTCTTTAAAGAAAAGAGACGGACTTAATGCCTTATTAAAAGAAGTTAAGAAAGGTAATGTTGACCTAATTTTAGTGAAGTCTATTTCTAGATTAGGAAGAAATACGTTAGATATCCTCACCATTGTTAGAGAGCTTAGAGAAATTGGCGTGGAGATTAAATTTGAAAAGGAAAACCTTTCATCTTTAGATACCAGGACCGATATGGTCTTAACATTCCACTCCTCCATTGCTCAAGAAGAAGCAAAAAACATCTCCGATAACGTTAAATGGGGAATTAGAAAAAGGATGAGAGATGGTAACTGGAAAGTACCAACTGAGAAGTTCCTTGGTTATACCAAAGATGAAAATGGGAACATGATAATTGATGAAACTCAAGCTGATATCGTTAGAGCCATCTTTAATCTTTATCTCGCTAATAAGTCAATAAAAGAAATAATCGCTTATTTAGAAGGTAACCACTACTTAACTGGTTCAGGTAAAGAAAAATGGAGCCGCCAAAACATCATGCAGATTCTCCAAAATGAGAAATACAAAGGTGACTTAATTCTTCAAAAGACTGTTGTTATTGATTATTTATCTCATGAGTCTAGAAGTAATAAAGATGGAAAATACGCGGACATGTGGTTAGTTAAAAACCACCACCCTGCCATTATTTCTAGAGAGGCCTTTGATTTAGTGCAAACCATCATTGAGTATAAAAAGAACGATAGATTCCTTAGACCTAATATAGGTGGCCCATTATCCACCAAGCTTTATTGTGGCCTATGTGGGAGACCACTATTTTATCAATCAAGGTGTGATGGAAAGAACATGTTCAGTTGCAATGTGTCTAGAAGAAATCTCCAAAGGAACAAATGCGAACTATCGCCAATTCAAGAAGAAGATATAAATGCCATCTGCATCCAAGCGATGAAAGCATATTATTCTGATAATTCTCTTACCGCTAATCTTTTAGATTGCTTAACTTCTCTTGGTGAGGCTTCTCACAAGCAAGAGGAACTTAACAGGGTTAAAGAAGAGATAACCACTACTGAAAATAGGCTCAAAGACATTATTGAGGAAAAGATGGAAACCGATTCTGAAGAAGACGATGAAAGATTATCTAACGAATATAAAGAAGCCAAGAAGCATTTAAATGATTTAAAGGCTAAATTAGACACTTTATCTGGTGAAACATATCAATCCTTTATCTCCGAAGCTAGAAACAAGGAAATCGCCTCTTTAATAACAAATATGGATAACGATGAATGCTACTTAAAACTTATCGATGAAGTAATCGTTAATGAAGATAACTCTATCATCATAATCGATAATGCTGGTCACCACGTTTCTAAAGAAAACATCAGCAAAAACATCAAAAAGATAAACGGCTTAGAAGAAGTCATGTATGGTTACTACACTTCTCCTATAACCACTAAAGTTTTTAAATACAAAATTGTAAGATTGGAGGATTACCCATGGCTCAAGAAATAATTCAAATTAATAAAGCTACCCCGGTTGGTAAAAGAAGAGTATGTGCTTATACACGCGTTTCTTCTAAAAGCGAAGACCAGGAGAATTCTCTCACTTATCAAATTGAAGCTTACACCAAGATGATCATGACAAATCCTAGCTATGAGTTCTGCGGTGTTTTCGTTGATGATGGAGTAACTGGTACTTCTATTTATAAAAGAAAAGAGTTCCAAAAGATGATAGATAAAGCCCTAAGTGGTCAAATTGATTTAATCATCACTAAATCCTTATCTAGATTCTCTAGAAATACTGAAGATGCGATTAATATCTTAAGAGTTCTTAGGAATAACAATGTGGAAGTCTATTTTGAAACAGAGAATGTTTCTTCCTTTAATATGGATAGCGAATTAGTCATTAACGTATTAAGTGCTCATGCCGCTAATGAATCGAAAGTCATCAGTGATAATGTTAGGATGAGCTACGCTAAAAACTTTAAAGATAAAAAGGCCTACTTCAATCCTGAACAGCTATATGGTTATCATCGCGGTAATGATGGAAGCATTGTTATCGATGAAAAAGAAGCTGAGGCAGTTAGACTAATCTATGACCTTTATTTAAAGGATTACACTAGACAGGCAATTATTGATGAGCTAGATAGGAGAGGACTAAAACCTAGATTCACTAAGAAATGGACATTCCAGGCATTTAGAAAAATACTTCATAACGAGAAACACATGGGTGCCGCTTATCTTCAAAAAACATTTGTTAAAGGAGTAAGAGGAAAACGACTTAAAAACGATGGAACGCTACCTACTATTCTAATTGAGAACAATCATCCCGCGATAGTCAGTAAAGAAGTATGGATGGCTGCTAATGAAAAGCTCAAACAAAAAGCAATTAAATATCAAAGTCAGGTTCAATATGATGAAAAGCGAGAGGGTAAAATCTGTTTTAATAAGAGCATTTATTCTGGTCTATTTATGTGTGGAAAGTGTGGTAAAAACTATAATTTCAAAATAAACAATAGAGGCAAGGCATCAGAGTCAAGAATCTTCCACTGTGCATCAAATCGAGAAAGAAAGATTTGTGAGAATGATGATCTTCCTTTAGATGTTATCGATATCATTACTCTTAAGGTTGTAAACAAGATTATCACCAATAAAAAGAACTTCTTTGACTTGCTAGAGGAATCATTCAATTCTAAAAATGATGTAGAGAAAAAGAAGAAAGAAATACAGGAATTGCAAGAAAAAATAGATGTTTTACAGGCAAAATTCAAAAAGTACAAAGATATCGATGATGAGTTTTATCGCGAGGTCAATAAGGCTTATAAGGAGAAGCTTAAACCTCTATGCATGAAGAAAGTAGCCCTTGAGAATTCAATAAACACCGCTACTAGCGTTAACGATTATCTCTATCAATTTAAAAAAGTCCTATCACCATACGATAGAACCATTTCTTCTTTAATCGACTTTCCGCTTAATAAAGTATTTAGTAGGGTAATCATACACGATAGAGATCATATCACTTTTGTTCTTGGGGAAGCTGGTGATATTTCCACCATCACTTCTATGGATGATGACATCCTAATTCAAACAGAACCATACCTAATTAGAAAAACAAAACATCTGCTTAAATACGGAATCTATATCAACTAGGGGATAAACAATATCCTCTTTTTTTATGAGAGCAAATTCGTGTACGGACAATTGGACTTTAAAACATATTAGGGTGCCGACAATTGGAGACATCATCGATGAAATATCCCCAAGGATTTTGTCCAAGGGGATTTTTAAATGCCAATCATATAAATTGGACAATACCAGTTGTCTGCATTTATTGGAAACAAATCTTCTCGAGAATCAATCACTATTCCTTTTGAAACTGGCTTTCCATATTTTTTTAAGAAATTAAAGTTAAAATTATTGCTTACTGGATTGATGCCTTTTTTAATTTCGATCGGAGATATATGGTCCACATAATCAATGATTAAATCAGCTTCTTTTTTATCCTTATCGCGATAATAATAGAAATTTCTTCTATAATCCACACCAGCATTTATGTAGCTTTTAATAATTTCACTAACAGCATATGTTTCGTAAAAAGCACCATTCATTACACCGTTTTCAAGCATTTCGACATTTGGCCATTTACATAAATATGCACACAAGCCAGTATCCATGAAGTAAAACTTAGGGGCTTTGGTTATTCTATCAGACATATTTTTTGCATATGGTTCTAACAAAATAGCAATTCCCGAAGTAACTAAAATAGAAATCCAGTTTTTAACAGTTCTCACATCAATACCTATATTTCTCGAAATATCATCATAATTGATTTGTTGGGCGGTTCTTAAAGCCATATAATCTAAAAATCTTAAGAAGTCACCTTCTTTATCTACATTAATTATCTTTTTGACATCTTTTTCGATATATGTGGCAATATAAGAACTAAAGAAAGTATCTCTGTTTAAATCTTTAGCAATATATTCAGGCATTCCACCTTTAAATATTCTTTCAAAGATTTCCTTGCGATTGCGATAAAGATTTTTGTCTTTGACTTTGGCGTATTTTTCTTTCAAACAATCTAAATCAGGGTTAAAAATGTTTCCGTCTATTTCTTCTTCTAACTCATTATTTGCTAGCGATGCCATATTCAATATTGCAGTACGACCTGCCAGTGATTCAGATACCATGTTTTGTAATTCAAACTGATTGGAACCAGTTAAAACATACATGAGTGGAACTGGCACATTGTTTTGCAAACATTTATTCTTTTCGCTATCCACCACTACTTTGATTGCATCTAAAAGAGGTGAGGCTTTTTGTATTTCGTCGATAATAATTGGCCAAGGATGTGCTTCTAAAAAGAGCTTTGGGTTTTTATTTGCCAGCGTTCTATTTTCCAAATCATCCAAAGAAACAATGCCCATTTCTTTTCCGAAAACTTTACCAGCAGTTGTTGTCTTTCCGACCTGTCTAGCACCATAAATAGTGATGACAGCATATTCGTTTTTTATCTCATTGAGTTTTCTTTCAATTGTTCTAATATATTCCATATGATTCAACCTCGATCATATAATACAACATATTTTCGACCAAAACAACAGTGCAATGCTATTTTAGTCGAAGTAGTATGTTTATCGACAATTGGATTTTGAAATGTATTCATTCATCGACAATTGGAGACATCGATTTGAAACTTCCCCCAAAATTTCGCCCAAATCAGGGTAAAATGGAAGGGGGGTTTTATTTATGCCAAACAATACTCTTAAATACACCCGAGCGGAAATTGTCAAGACACGTACAAATTGTATATGTCTTTTTTATCTTATATACGTAAATGTCGTTAAATAACACCCCAGTATGAAAAATCCCATCTATGATAGACGGCAGGTTCATTTCCCAAGGACAGCAAAAGACAGCTTTTAGGCTAATTTAGATATTTCTTTTGAATATGGAAGCAAGTCATCAATCGACTTATTTTTTATATTCTCTAAAACATATTTGATGTATCGATATGGATCTAACCCATTTGTAATCGCAGTTCTTATAATTGATAATAGTTTAACTGTGTAAATAGCCCCAGCCTCACTTCCAGAAGTTTGAAATACTTTCCTATTGATGCGATAATTTTAAAAGAGGTATTTTGGTATGAAAATAGAAGATATTAAGAAATATCAATTAGATGGATATTTTACTTTAAACGAAGATGGAGAGGAACTTGAAGATTTTACAAAAATCAAGCTTATCGAATTTTGCGCACAAGATATCCAAACTATTATTCGTTATCGTTATGGCATGCCAGAATTATTAGCAAGGATCAAAAAAGATGATGATGAACTTCTGATGGCTAAATATAGTGAAAAATATCACATCACTCCAGAAGACTTCTTGGTTAGATTTGAATTTGAAAACAACAATGAAAATGGCTTTGATTACGACGACATCTATAGTTGGAGTTACTCAGTGAACATTAAAGGAGTTACATCTCCTAATCTTGATGATAAATCACTAGAAGATTATAAAGATGTAACTGATTATCTTTTTGAAAATGACGATCATTTGCTAAAACATTGTATTAGAAAAATTAGAATCATGAATTCTGATAAACCACAAAAAGAGTGGGAAGAATTGAATTCATTTTTAAAAGATATTATTGAACAAAATAAATTGCCAAGAAATCAAAGAACATATAAAGATTCCACCTTATCTCAAATACTTTATGAAATGTCTGCTGCATCATCATTTAATATTAAAACAAATGATGAATTTAATAGTTTTTATCACACAAATGTTGAAAGGCTTGCTAAACAGGGAAATTACACTTGTATGAGACTTCTCGGATATAACTATTATGAAGGAGATGGCGGATTCCCTCTTGACCCAAAACAATCTTTATATTGGTTAGAAAAGGCTTATCAAATTTCTCAAGACCCTGATTTGGCTAGAACCATCGGTTATATTTATTATTATGGAAGAACTACAGATGGAGTGCCTCAAGGAGATAAAGCATTTCAATATTTTGCGATTGGGCATTTCGCCGGTGGTTATTATGAAGCCACTTATAAATTAGCAGATTGTTATTTGAAAGGATATGGTACTCCAGTTAACGAACAGGCTGCGTTCAATTTGGTAAGCAGCATATTCAAAGCAACTCAAGATAATTATTTATCTGGTGAAGATAGTAAATTTGCCGATGTTGCTTTAAGAATTGGTTCATATTTCAAAGATGGAGTTTATGTTGATAAGGATTTAATTATTGCTCAAGGTTGCTTACTTCAAGCAAGAGACGCAATTAAGACTCGTTTAGAGAATATGGAATATGTTGGTGATAGAAGCGTTGCTCTTTCTATATCGAAAGCTCTAAATGAAGTAGAAAAAGAATTACATATAAAAGATAGAACTATTGTTAATAAAGGTTATGAATTGTTTGACTTAAATAATACATTTAAAGACTATGAAATCAGATTAAAAAAGTTACCAGATAATAGCATTGAAGTAACCATTAAACCAAAAAAAGAAGACAGTAAATACATAATACCTATTTGGGAAAATCTTTCATACACCGAAAGGGCTGAAAGTATAAAATTGGTTCTAAAAAATAATTATATAAACGATAAAACTTTCAAAGATCATTATGATAAGAAGTGGCAAGCAATAGATTTCTATGGTAAGGAGATCTATTTATCAAGAAGTAAAGATGACTTTGTAATGTTGAGAGCAGAGCATATCATTTACATTCCACAAAAAATCAAAAAGTTAGGTAAAGATTATAAGATGGTCTCGGTCGAGTTTTATCCTGGTTCCAAACAATATGATTATTATTGTGAATTTGAAACCAAAGTAGGAGATATCGTTAAAGTTTATTCAAATGGTGAAAAGAAAGAGGCTCGAATCGTTTCAATTAAGATAGTTTATGAAGATCAGCTTCCATTACCAATGCAAAAGCTTTCGAAAGTATATAGATAGGCGTCGTATCTGCTGTAGATAATTCCTCTATTCTACTAACCAACTTGTGTGTGCCGACAATGGACTTTGAAACAGTTCGTGTGCGCGGACAATTAAAGACAAATCAAATCAAATAGTCCCAAGAAATTGGGATTTTACTTGAAAAAAACAACGCTTATATTATAATATACTCGAAAGTTAGTAACTTTAAAGTATATAAAGGAGGTTTTGACAATGTTTGTTGGAAGAGAAAAAGAATTAAAACAACTAAATAGCGCTTTTTCATCACAAAATAAAGAATTAGGTATTATTTATGGTAGGCGTAGAATTGGAAAAACAAAACTCATCGATCAATTTGTGAAAGACAAACCGCATTTGTTTTATCAAGCGAAAGAGGACAGTTCGTATGGCAATCTACGCTCATTTTCTTATGAATTAAATAAATTAATGTCTTTGCCTTTGGATTTCGTGTATTCAAGTTGGCAAGCTGCATTAGATGCTTTATCTAACTATTTTAATGGCTCTAGATTTATTTTATGTATTGATGAATATCCATTTATCACTAAACAGGATAAGTCTTTCTCGTCTATTGTTGAAGAATTTTACGATCATTCAAATGATAATTTAATGCTATTAATCTCTGGCTCCGATGTATCTTTCCTCAAAAAAGAGATTAGAAACAAAAAATCACCATTATATAAAAGGAAGACATTTGAGATGAATGTTCAAAAACTTCCATTAGAGGAGGCTCTACAATTCTTTAATGGTGTTGATAAAGAAACAATATGTTCTTTTCTTTCAATAATGTCAACTTTCCCTTATTACTTATCTGCAATCAATACAAATAATACTTTTGAAGATGAAATAAAAAGGTTAGTAATAAACGAATATGGCCCTTTTTTCAATCTTCCAGAAAACGTTTTATCAAAATCAAACAAACCAGATATTTATAATGCTATTCTATTTGCAATCGCCAATAGAAAAACAAATATATCAAGCATCTCTTCATTCATTAAAGAAGAAACAGGAAAAGTATCTAAATATTTAACAACTCTTTTGGAGTCAGAAGTAGTCGGAAAAAGAACAACATTTAATGGAAACAAAAAGAACAATTATTATGTAATAACAGATCCTCTTCTTAAATTTTGGTATAAAGCAGTATACCCAAATCAAAGCAGAATTATTATCAATCCAGATATGATTTTTGATGAAATAAAAGTCGACTTAAAACAGGCTGTCGAATTTGGGTTTGAAGACGTATCTTTACTATATCTCAATAAACTTAATAGAACCGGAAAGCTTGGTCGCGTTTATCCAGAAATCCAAACATTCAAAGCAGATAATACGAGATTGGGCAGATTCGTAGAAATAGATGGTTTGGCCGAGCAGGATGGCCATTTATTAGTGGTCGAATGCAAATATAGAAAAGAAAAATTTACAATAGAAATGTTTGAGCACCTTAAAGAAAGCGATTCTATATTTAATAAGAACCTCATAAGGGAATACTATCTATTTTCCAAATCTGGTTTCGATGAACAATTAAAAGAATCAATTAACGTTAAGTTAATCGATTTAAGTATCTTGTTCTCATAATTCATTACTCGACAATTGGACATTAATTGTATTCATTCATCGACAATTGGAGAAACGATTGATTATCGAGACACCTACGTAAAAGTGCGTGTTTTTTTCTTTTTTTTGGCATTATTTGCTATATTTGGTTTGTGAATTAAACTTTATTCAATTTGTAACTGGACATATAAAAACCCCGTGAAAAACTGGACGGACACGAGGTTTAAACTTACATAGTTATTCTAGGCTTCGACAAACATGCAGAATCTGCTTGCAAGTTTATTTGTTCTCTTCAACAGCTGTTTTTAATTTCTCATCAGTATATGGGTTGGCATCGAAATATTCATCTTGCTTAACAATTCCAGCTTTAATTAAAAGCTCAATATAAATTGAATCATATGTTTCAAACATCATTTCCTCATCTTTAGAAGCAGGATCGCTATCTAATGATAATTCTAATCTATTTAATAGTAGTCCAAGGAAAGGATATGGGTCTGATGCTTTTAAACAGTGACCATCAAAATTGTAAAACGCTATCATAAAATTCCATGCGTCACGTCTACCATTTATTGAATTCTTTAAATATTTAAACCACTCATCAAAGACAACTTGGTCACCATATTCTGCGATTAATTGCTTTGCAATTTCTAGTAAACGATCAACTTCATCGTCTGAATAGTCGCTTTGAAAATTAATACTAAATAATTCTTTATTAATATTTTCATCGTATTCGGTTTTCATAATTAATTACCTCCTTTAAAATTAGGTGATTTAGGATATTTTGCAAATGCTTCATGAGCCCATTTAATTGATTTTGAATTTGGTCGATAATGACCACTTCTATCATCATATGAGACAATTTGACCACGTTTTACAACTAGTATTCCTGCCATCCTCACTTTCGGGTCCGTACCACCTATCAAAGTAGGATGCGGAGTAGGAAGAGCACCTAGCGCACGGCCATTTCCATTTCTGTTTCCAATTATAACTTCACCTTTGGTTGTGATTACATATGGTAGAATCATAGATCCATTGCGACCTCCAATGTATTTACCATCATAAATGGACTCTAGTGTTTTTGCTGTCGGGTTCATCGAATATCCAATACCTGGCTTATAAACACCATATTTGATATCTTTTTTCATCATTTTGGCGTAAACGGAATACTCTTTTTGATAGGGCTGAGAGTTTCCGCCTAGGGGCGATAAAGAATAAAAGCTGCAACTTCCTCCAGAACCACCACCAGAGAAATTTGAGAATAAAGGACTACTACCCTTCATCGTTATCACCTTCAGAAAGTCTGCGCTCCCTATCTTTAGCGTTTTCTTTCATTGTGTAAGAATCATAAGGATAAATAGGAATTCCCTTTAATCTTACATAAGCAAATATCTCATCAGGAACTGGCCCATACACACAAATTCCAGTAGGCTCTAATGTGTCTACTATTTTTTGAACTTGTTCCGCAAAGATGTTGCGATTATCAGTTCTTTTGATAAATCCATTAGTGCCAATAGCAATTAATGTATGATGAGGATATGCCTCGAGAGAAGATAATGTTCTGTTGTCACCTAGTCTAACATTTGGGACGACTTTAATACCTTGAGAACCATAATAATAGGTTATTCCTAGATTTAATCCTATTTGGCTCTTTTGAACCCAAAGTGGCATATTATCGTAAGGACTTGCATCAACACCAATTATCAATCCATATTTTCTTAACTTTTCAGTATAAGCTTTTGGGTTACCTAAAATTGGTTGAAACGCTGGATCGTTGCAATAAAATGACATTCCAGTTTCAGATGGATTCGTAACATCGCATCTTCTATCCCACTGAATTATTTCTTTTGGAGGCTCAGTGGCAACCATCCATTCCTCAATTATTGCGAAACCATCGGTTTCGGTTCGTCCAGCTCCGTCAATGAGGTAGGCGAGATAGACGTCCCTGATATAGGGAGATTTTGGTTTTCGTAACATAAATCAATTTTTACCTTTTTACGGTTTTGCCGTGTATTTAAAATTGAGATATGCTACTATTTATTTGGTGATTGCTAATTCAGCATATCTCTAATCGTAACCATTCGCACTGGTTGCGATTTTTTAGCAAATGTGTTCATTCTGTTCATACATCCTCCTTTTTTACTATTCTCTCATATTCTCATACCTACCACCTCCATTCAAAAACTCGTCTTCAACATCATTAGATGTTTTAACTTCAATATTGTTCATAACGCATTTCTTTTGTAATGTTTTATCATCAGTGATGAGGCAATATCCGTCGATAAAAGCATATGCCATACATAAACAATCATAAGTAGATAAAGATTCGTATTTTAGAGCAAATTCACTTGTTTTGGCTATTATCTCATCTTTATCATTTGTAATTACAGTTACTGATTTTCTGACAATTTCAGCCAATTCATCTGGCTTAATTAATTCGCCTATTATTTGAGTTTCAGAAATATAAAATTGGTCTTTATATTGCGATAAAGAACCAAGTTTGCCATCTTGGTAAAAAGTTATTAGAAAACATGAGTCGCAATATAAAAATTTCTTCATATTATTCTGTCCTCATATTTTGCATTACATCATAAAGCGGAACATGCAAAAATTCTGCCGCTCTAGAAATTGTTATTAATTCTTCAGATAAAGCTAAATACACTTGTTGGGTAAAAATTGTTGGCTTTTCAGAGTCCTTAACAGAATCTAAAAGTGTTTTTTCCATTTTTCTGCCACCATTTCTATTTAAGAAAATAAAGTAGTTTTTGTGGTACGTTTCCGTAATAACACCTGTTTCTAAAAGTCTATTTAATAAACAAGAAGGAGCAATTTTATATTGCTTAGCAATTTCATTTCTAAGATATGTTGTTATATTTCTATTTGTTTTACCAAATATAGAATAAATATCTTCATCGGGAATTAAAACATTACCTGCGACTTGGTTGATATATTTTTCAACATCTTTTTCCGACATGTTTTCTTCAGAATTATTAAAGAATAAATGACACGTTTCGTGAATTAAGGTGAATCTTTGTCTTTCAATTGTTCTAATTTTGGAATTGAAGAATATATAAGGAATGCCGTTTACCAATCCATTAATTCCGTCAATTTCATCAGAGCACTCAAAAGAAAGAATGATGATACCTGCATGTTCTAAAACATTAGTAACAGAATAAATTGGTCCAGAAGATGGGAGACCCAGAATAGATCTTATTATTTTGGCGTTATTAGAAGCAATATTATTAAAAGATAGTTTTTTAGCCTTAAAAATTTTAAAATTCAGCAAACCAACAATATTCATCAAAGCAACACGCTCAAAACATTTATTTTCAATTTCACTTTTTAAAAGTTCGATATCATTTTTTGAGGCTTTTTGTTTTTTTCTAAAACTGACATGATTAAAAACCAAATTACTATTATTTCTAGAAAGTAATTCAGTCCATGGAATATCTAAAGCATTAGCGATATTTTTGCAAATATCAATGTTTGGCTCCCTTTCTTCATTTTCATATAAAGAAATAGCAGCTTTAGTGCATCCAATTGCTTTAGCAAGCTCTTCAGTTGTCATTCCTTTTTTTAAACGGTAATACTTGATTTTTTTGCCAATCATATTCTTCACCTCTGTAAACATTTTATCATATTTTTTTATTTTGTTAACAGTCAATTATTGTGAGTGAAAAAAATTGTCCGTGAATCGACAGTTGACCTTAAAACCATGTCCGTGTATCGACAATTGGAGACATAGAGAGTAAGGGAGATTAGTGTATTGGCTTTTTGATTACTAATATAAAGAAGAAAAAAGCTCCTAGAATTATAACTCTAGGAGCAAGAGCTTTTTCTTATATCTTATATATATAATAGGATATAGAGTTAGATATTATTCGAGTTTTCTTTTTCCGCCACGAACAATGACAATAGAGACGATTATTGTAATTAAAGCTATTCCGCCAAAGATAGAACTGATAATTATAATTACTGAAGTTGCGCTTTCAGTAATTGCTCTAGGAGTAAACATAGGTCCATTTTCAAATGGCTTAAGTCCGTCAAAGTGAACTACTTCAATCTCTACATATTTATCTCTAAAGTCAATAAATGATTGTTCAGCGTTGCTATCTCTAAGAAGAGTTTGAGCTTCTTCAGATAATTTATTCCACATTTCTCTAAATGAAGTTCCATCAGGAGTCTCTTTTTCGTTCCAAATTCCTTTTAATGCATTAACTATATTGCTTGATGCACCAGGTTGAGCTAAAGCATCTTCAACTTGGGCTAAGAAATATTTAGCGAAATATTCAGCTTCAGCAGAAACTAAGACGTTATGATTTTCTACTAAAAGCTTTTCTGCGTCTGAAAGAGCATCATAAGCAGTTTGCGCTACTTTAATCTTGTTAGAGCTCTCTTCTGTAGGATAAACATCTCCAATAGCATCAATCTTATCCATTACATCTTGCCAAGAAGCAACTTTAATTACTGTATTGTTTAATAAATATAAGTTAAAGAGCATATTTCTTTCTTCGCTAGTTAAATCAATAGTTTCTTTTCCTAAGCGGTTAAGCTCTTCTACTCTTTCGGATTGAGAATAATCTAAGATGCTATTACAAACTCTTTCGATTTCTGCATCAAGCGCAGCTAATAATCCAAATCTTTCTTCAAATTCTCTTATAGCAGAATCTAAAACATAATCGTTAACAACTAAAGATTTATTTTCATCGCTTAGATTATCATAAGCTGTTTTAGCTTCTTCTATTGCATCGATACATTCTTGAGTATATTCAATTTCTCCGATTGCATCGATTAATTCAATTACATGTTCAACTTCTTCAACTCTTTCTTCTTCTCCAATAGCAACTAGAAGTACATCGAAGTTATTGTCTCCTAAATCAGAAATAGTGACTTCATATCCTTCTACTTCTAGAGCGATAGAGTATTCAATTTCTTTTTGTTTTCCTTCTGGATAAACATATTTACTTAATAAATATTGTCCAATCCAACCTGAGAGACCATCTTCAACAGTTTCCGTGATTTCAGGAGATAAAACTTCTACTCCATCTCCTAAAATATGAAGATCTACTTTTTCAGGTCTAGAAGCAGTTCCGTCATCAACCCAACGTAACGAAACTGATAAATTAGTTTTGATTGTTTCATGGATTGCAACAAAGTTAAATCCAACTGGAGACATAAAGTAAGCATCTTTATGTTCCCAAGTAGAAGTATCTTTTATAACTACTTGGTAAATAATTGGCTCGCCATCTTTATATTTAGGTAAGTTGTTACCTAATGAATATGACCAATCTCCTCCAGAGAAAGTATGAGTATCAAGCTCTTCTCCGGTATTTCTATTTATTAAAGCGACAGTTAATTCACCGTCATTAGGTCTAAGATGATCATAATTATCTTCATCATTCCAGAAGATAGTTCCGGAAATATGTTCATAATTTTGTGCTGAGTTAGTGTGAATTAGAGTTAATACAAAGCCTTTTTTAACATCACCTGTTAATTCATAGCGATATTTATTTGCTGTATCACTTCCGCCAACTCCTTCTCCAATTCCATCCCAAGAAGGAACTAAAGTATCTAAGACTCCAGTATAAGTAGCATGCCAAGAATCTTCTTCTTTAACGTTAACTACTTCAGAACCATTAATTAATAAATCTAAAGAAGTTGGTCTAAGTCCGTCAATATTATTACAATCATTAAATATGACTTGGATAGAAACATCTCTAGTCATCTCTTTATTTGACCAAGAAGCAACAAATGTTGTATCTTCAGTGACTTTATAGGTTTCTCCTGGTTTATAGAGCTTTTCTCCAACTCTCCATCCTTCGAAATAGTTATTGTTAGCTTTTTCATCGTAGACATAGTTGAAGTCAGGAACTTTAATTTCTGAGTTAAGCTCTACAGCATAAGTTTTATCTTTATAGTTATCATCATTTAAATTAGGTTTAACTGTGATTTGTGCTGAAGCAGCAGAATCTTCAAAGTAATTAGATCTCCAGATCTTACTCCACTCTTTTCCAGTAGCGCCATCAGTTTTAATCCATCCAACATATTGACCTACGATATCGTAGAAGCATCCCTCTTTTTCCCAGAATAATTCGGGTAAAAGATGATCAGAATGGTAAATTGGAGTTTCATCTGGCATACCGAGTTTTCCCCATTTTTGAGGAGCACAGTTTAATCCAATTTTAAATAAAGTATTTTTATGATCCCACTCTTGACCTGCTTTAGGAAGAGCAATTTTATGTGCAGGATCAGCAAAGAAAGCATTTACGTCATCTCTTTTCTTATCCCAGAAAACTTTATAACCTGTGCTTTGGCCAGCAGTATTCATTCCCGCATTTTTATAGTTACGGAATCCTCCTACAGACCATTCTTTTTCAGTTTCAAGAAGAATCATTCCACGAACGTCTTTAAGCTTAGGCATGAATGTATAATCTTTTGTGATGTCGTTATCTTGGAGATAGACAAAAGGTCTACCTGTTGAAGGATTAACTGGGTTTTCTTCAATAAATTTCTCTAAGATAACTTTTAAACGATCTCTAATAATTGGATTTTCTTCTGTTCTATAAGTTTCTTCGGTAAATCCTAAAATTAAACATTCACTTGGATTACGAATAAGGAAAGATTTAACCCAATCTAAAACCATATTTAAGTTAATTAGATTATCATTTTCATCTCCTGCCCAATATGTTCCGCCTTCTTTTTTCCCGTGGGTTTGCCACAAATTTTCCCCATCATCAATAAGTTCGTTTTTCTTAAATTTGTGTGTTTTTACTTTACGGTTATGAAGTCTAATATCCATATAACGGACACCTTCTTCAAGTTGTTCTTTTATATAACGCTTTTGTGTAATTGCATATTGATCGCCAAATCCAAAAGAAGATAAAGCACCCGCATTTCCTGATACTCTACGCATAGAAGTATCGTGAGTTCCTGGAATATTTATCTCGTTTAATGTACGTTCTCCAGAAATTCCAGACATCCAGTTATTACTTGCAACTTTTCTAGAATCTAAAGCGACTTGATCAGAAGTGTTGACAAATGGTTCCTCTAAATAAGGATCAGTTTTCTTAGCTTCTTCACTAATTACAACTTTATCTCCATCTAAAGCGATTCCCATTGAATCATCGCTTGAGAAGAAAACATTTGCAGGATCTTCGGTGTTAAATTCTTGATATCCCTTAGCAACTGCTCCTGTTTTTCCAGATTTGCTTACTCCAATAGTAGAACCTTCTAATGAACCTACAACGTTAAGTAATTTACCATCTTTTAAATAAATATCTGGTCCATAAGCAGCAGTATTATAATCAGCTTTAATTGTTCCTTGGATGTTAATTGATTTACCATCTTTATTAAAATAGATAGCTCCACCTTCTGCTCCCGCAATGTTTTCAATAAAGCTTGCACTATTGATATTTAAGACTGCATCGTCAGAAAGTTGAACAGCGCCACCATTATTTTTAGTAGCTTCATTTCCTTGGAAAAGAACATCATTAATTGTAGTCACGCCATCTTTAAGTCTAAGCGCTCCACCGGTTTTTTCTGCGATATTATTTATAAATTTAGCTGAAGAAATCTTAACTTCGCTATCTCTATTAAATAAAGCTCCACCATCTTTTCTAGCGTAATTTCCTTCAATAACTGTATTAGTTTCATAGCTGCAGATTTCAAAATGGTCATCATCTCCGCCATCCATATAGATTGCGCCACCGTTACCAGCTATATTGTTTTTGATTGTACATCCGTAAAGTTCAACAGATCCATTTTCAACATCGATTGCGCCACCGTAATCTTCACATTCGTTGTCAGAAATAACAGTGTCATAGATCTTTAAAACTTCGCCATTAGTATCAAAACTAATTGCGCCACCATCTTCAGTTTTAGATTTATTATTAGTAATTGTAGATTCTCTAATTGTTAAAGCTTTATCTGCATGAGCATTAATTGCCCCACCATCATTTTTAGCGGTACAGTTAGTAATTGTTGTTTTTTCAATATTGAAGAAACCTTCATCTGTATTGTAAATAGCTCCAGCAGTATCAGAAGCTTCACAGTCTCTAATCTCGCAGGAAACCATAGTAAGTTCTCCGCGATTATAAATTGCTCCACCATCTTTACTTGCGTAATTTTTCTCAAAAACAATTTTATCTAGAGTTAAGAATGAACCTTCGTGAATATTAATTGCACCACCATGAGTTGCGTATCCTCCAGAAATAATTGAATTTTTATCTTCGGCCCCGTTACGAATTGTTACGATTGCATCGCCTTTAATTTCAATTGCGTGTCCGTTAGTCGCACTCTTTTTTCTATTACGATTGATGTTATGTCCATTAAGATCGATGATGAGTTCATTTCCATCAATAACGATTCTGTCATCGCTATCTCCGCTAGAAACAATATCTTCATCTAAATAAATAGCTGTTTGTTTTTCAGCTTCTTTAATCGCTTTCTTTAGACCTTTCCAGTCACTAACATGAACATCAGTCGAAGCTTTAGTCTCATTTGAAGAAGAAGAGCTAACTTTATAAGCTGTAAAAGCTGAAGTTCCTGCTCCTAGAGCAACTAAAGCAACTAAACCAAGTTTTGAGAGAATTTTCATATAATAGTTCCCTTTCTAATAATAAATAAATTAATTAACCGCCACAGGTATGAAGTTAAGGTAATAAGCGAAAACTCCATAGTTATACCAATCTTCATAGTCTAAACAACCAACATTAGTAACATCACCAATACCGGCATAATTTCCTAATGGAGTTCCTACTGCGTTATAAGTAATTGCACATAAGCCATTTACTGTATCAAAATCGGCAAATGAATAAGCTTTTCCTTTAAAAGCATATGTATAATGACGGTCTGTATCAATACTCCATCCTGCAGGGAATTTCATATCATCAATTGTATCATCGTCATCTGTAAACCCGCCCATAGAGATAATAACTCCAAGCGTAAATTCCATCTTATCTTGAGGAATTAAGCCAATTTGACATAGATATTCGCCAAAATTATAGGCTGTTCCCTTTAAGTTATTGTAAAGTTTAACTTTTAAAGCCATAAGTCTAACTGAGGCTTCGTCAATACTTACAAGTTCTGCAGGTTCATCATGATTATATCGATCGTAAGTTTCTCCTCTATTAATAAAGGCTTTTTCTTTCCAACCATGATCATAATCTCCAGTAACACGTACAGCGATTCCATAAGCTTGAATGTCATAAGTTAAATATCCACCAGTAGAATAGCAATAAATTGTCTTATCATCGATATTGTTATGATAGAAACGAGTATCTGTGAATTCTTTTGCTACTGTTTTATCTAATTCTGTGTAACGAGAAGAGACAATTTCTCCTGCATTAATAAATTGAACTAAATTAAGAATTGATCTTGCACAGTAATAAGTAGATTCAATTTTGGAAACAATTAAATTGAATTGAGGTTCTAATTCAAAACCAAAATTGTAGACAGTTTCAAGCATGATGCGGTAGCAATCTAACGGAGTAATTCCTGCGTTAATAGTTGTTCCAAATTCAGTAGAAGTAAATGCTTGAACAAAATTAGTGAAAGTTGCGCTAAAGCCATCTAATTTTTCTGCATCAGAGAAATGAGTTTGCATAGCTTGGAAACGTAGAGTCTTGATGATATCTCTAATTGTCGCTTCATCTAGATTTCCATAAGAGAATAAATCCACAATTACATCTTCTTCAATTTCTGGATAAACGTGTCCATTATTACCGAATAATCCAATTAAAGAATGATTAAGTTGAGGAATAACGATTGTTACAGTTTTACTTTTATCAATAGGTTTTCCGTCAATTGATAAAGCAGGATTTCTACTTGGGAAAACTAAATTTCCAGCTCTATCATAATTTAATGTAACTGTAGGTTCTTTTCCTGCATAAGGATCATAAGAATCAACTACTATGTTATAGAAATAACGGAAATAATCGTTTGAATAAGAAACAATTGCATCTTTTAGCGGCATATAGAAATCAGTTGTAAAAGCTTTCCAAGCTGTATGAGCTGCTAAATAATTAGAGAGTAAAGATTGTTGACCAAGTTGCTCAAGTTCAGCTTGGATAACATCTAATTGATCAATAATTGAGTCTATTTTTTGTTCAATTTCTAATAATTTATCGTAAATAGATGCTAAAGCGGAGAGGATTTTTGTAGTTGGATCAGCGATTGCTTCAATTCCTAGAAGCTTACTTGCTCCAGCTCTAAGAGTTGCAAAATCTCCAGAATATAAGCCATATCCAATCATTCCGATATTTGTTGCAGCGTTAACTAGAGTTTCTGCATCATTAACATCATCGTTCATTTGTGGATCAAAAGTGTTTACTTCGATTTCACTTTTTACACTTCTATAACTTTGATTGGCGCTTTGAGTAACTGTTCCAGTTCCTCCTCCTGGGTCGACAGATTTGTCCAATTCATATTCTACGACTTGCTTAATTGGAATAATGTCTTGATCTTTATACCAATTTTTAACAAAACAAGCTTTACTTCCATCTTCAAGTTCAAATTCTGTTAAATCAACATAAGCAATTCCTAATTCACTTAAGTCTTCTGCAGCAATTATAAATTCTCCTGTAATAGTTGTTACATCAGGAACACTTAAAGAGGTAAGCGAAACTGTGTAATCAGGCATCGTTACGATGAAATCAACATTTTTTGGATAAACTAAAAATTTATCTAAATTATCTTTAAATGTATTTGTAACTAAGCAATCATGAAGTTTGACGTTGAAAACACCTTTATAATTTACTTCGCTATATTTAAGAAGCTTTACAGAGATTTCAAGGGCTGGTTCGAATAAATTTATAGAAAAATCTTGTGCTTCGTTACTTGTTAAAGCTTCCTTTTCTACATGAATTTTTACGTTATCTAAAAGATCTTTTGCGAGGGCTTCACTTAATGCTTCAGGAAGATGTAAGCGGAATCTAAAAGCAGTAAAATCATCGCTAATTGAGATCATTTCTAAAGAATATTTATCGGAAGGAGAAACACTAAAATACTTAATTTCTCCTGCATTAACTTTTTTCATGTAGTCTTCTTTAGATAAATTATCTTCATTCACAAGCTTGATATTTTTCATATTAATTGTGAAATCAAGCAATTTACGTTCTTCATCTAGACGGAAAGAAGAAGTATCGATTTCAGCTCTTCTATCTGCTACAGGAATAGTTGAAGTAACATAGATTCCTTCTTCGTTAGTTTCTCTTGCTAAAGCGATATATCCATTTCCTTCATATAGTTTGCCTTCAGTTTTAATAGAAAGTCTTCCAGAATTTGAAGTTACACTCTTAACTTTCAAATGAGAAAAATCTCCGTGTAAATAGACCATATTCGGGGAAATATCATCTTTTAAAGAAATTACGTCAGTGGAGAAATCAAATTCAACGTCTTTTTGTCCATTAAAGAATAATTCTTCGGTTTGTAAAGGAGAATATGCAGGAAGATAATCCTTGTTATATCCTTCAAAATAATCTAAAGGTATAAATGAGGCGTAGAGAGATAAATTGCTATTTACTGGGAGAGAAAAATCATAGGCTGTAGTTAAATCTACATCTGTACACCACTCTTTAAAAGAATATTCTTCTTTTGTTGGGTCTGCAGGTTTATTAACTGCACGTCCTTCTTCTACTTCTATAGAATTTAATAGAGTTGCACCATCATAAAAGCTTACTGTATAAGTTGCTATAGAGCTACTAGAAGCAGCACTAGAAGAACTTTCACTAATTACTTGGCCTCCCCTAGGAGAACTACAAGAAACTAAAGTAAGAGCAGCTAGAGTAGCAATAATTGAACGTTTTATCTTCATAATTCCCTCCTTCACTACTTATTTATTAATAAAAAGCAGTATTTTTCTAATATAACTAGACCATTATACACGCGTGCGTGTCACAAAAGTGTCACAAATTACTGTTAAAATTTAAAATTTATTCTTCAACAAGTTCGCTTTCGTTATCTCCAGTATCTTTTTTAATTGTATAGAGGAAATAAATTAGGATTAATAGACCAATACATGAGAGTCCAATAATCTCAATAATTAATCCATCTAAAGCAAATTTAGAGTTCGGGAACACGTTATCAATTAGACCAACTATATCAACTCCTAAAATTAGTAGCGGCGCAACATATTTAATCATAAAAGCAAAAATAGTCGTGATTTTCCCTAGTCCTAAACCATCTTCTTCAAGTTTTTTAGCTAAAAACTTAAAGCTAAATAGCTCTTCTTTATTCGATGGCTTATACATAAACAAGCCTACAGATAAAGCAATAAATAGCGCGGAAATAGGAATAAAAACTGAAGTAACTATTTGATCTAAAATCTCTAATAAACTTCGATTTCCTATGACCATAGTTGAACTATTATTTAGCGAATAGCCTAGCGACATTCCTATAGGAATCGATATTAAAAAGATAAATGTAGCAACAATTAAACAAACTTTCTTTCTTTGTAATTTGTAGCGTTGAATTATGTATTGAGCGACAACTTCTATTAAAGAAATTAACGAGGTAATCGCCGCAATCGCTACCATTCCAAAGAACAAGAAGGAAACAATTTTTCCTCCAATTCCTAAAGTATCAAATATCATTGGCATAGATTGGAAAAGCAAAGCAATTCCATTAACCTGCAAAGTTTGTCCAGTTTCAGCTTGATAGTGATATATAGCTGGGAAAATAGCAAGTCCAGCAAGGAGAGCAACTAAAGTATCAAAAAAAGCGACCCACATAACGCATTTTCCGATCTTTACTTCTTTTCCTGAATAAGATCCATAAGCAAGTAAAGCTCCGACTCCAATAGAAATAGAGAAGAAAGCTTGACTCATCGCACTTAATATTCCTTTAGCTCCTAGGGCAGAAAAATCAGGATTTAGATAATAATTTAGTCCTTCCCCAACTCCGCTCCCTAAGCACAAGCAGTAAATAACTATTCCAACTAAAATTACAATTAATGTCGGCATCAAAATCTTACTAGCTTTCTCAATTCCTTTTTTAACTCCAGCAGAAATAATAACCATGACTAGAGCTAAAAATATCCCAGAATAAAGAATTACTTCTCCAACATTTCCTGAAAAAGACAGTAAATTCGTTGGAGTATCTGAGAAAGAATTTAGCGTGTATTTAACCGTATATCCGCCAATTACAACGTAATAAAAAGCTATTAAAAGAGCGGCAACTATCGTAACTAATCCAACCCAACCAAGTTTTTTATTTATTTTTTTATAAGAAGTTACGTTATTTGCTTGAGCTCGTTTTCCAATAAAAATTTCTGCTACAGCTAAAGCTAAACCTAAAACAATTACGCTTAAGATGTAGACAATTACAAAGGCTGCCCCACCATTTTGACTGGTTTTATATGGAAAACTCCAAAGATTCCCTAGTCCAACAGAACCTCCAGCCGTAGCTAAAATAAACCCTATTCCACTACTAAACCCGTTTTTCTTCTTCATAAAATTAAATTTACTTTTTTAAAATTATATTCTTCTTAAGAAGAAATTACTAAAAAAACTAAAAACTATTAACTAAAAATAAAAAGCTCCGCCAAATTTAACTTTAGTAGAGCTAATTTTTTATTTATTCAAATCTTTTTTTCAAGACAAGAATATTCTTATCGTTAATTCGATCATAAGCATATTCACTCATGATTTTCTTAACAATTACTAATCCTAATCCGCCTTCTTCAAAAGCTTTTCCTTCATCAAAAGTAGGATTATTTACAGCTAGTTGGTTGAATTCCTTTGCGTGATCAATGATTGAAATAACAAATTCGTTTTTGCCTTCATTGAATAGAAGTCTAACAAAAATATCTCCGCCTTTGTTTTGATATCCATGTCTAACTATGTTAGAAAGAAGTTCGTCTCCAACAATTAAAAGTTGGGTTATAAATTCTTCTGGGAAATTATGAAGATGACCAAAATCATCTATAAAAGATAGCATTTCTTCGATATTTTCTTGTTTTGCGTTAAACTTTCTTTCTTTATAAGTGTAACTTGTCCCTTGATATTTCATTGTTACAAAGGTTATATCATCGCTTTGAGGAGCATCTTTAACAAATTCACTTATATGATCTTTTATGGAATGATGGAGCTCAACTGTACAGGTGTAATCTTGCTTATTAAAAACTTTAAGAAATCGCTCCTCACCAAAGAAATCTCCACTAGAATTCCTAGCTTCAGTAATTCCATCTGTATATAAAGTTAGAGATTCTCCAGGTTTTAAGATAACTTCTTCATCTTTTAAGAAAGAATCTTTAAAGCATCCAAGTAAAAATCCTGATCCACATTCAAGAAATCTATAATTTTGATTAGACCCAACTACTGGAGGATTATGTCCAGCGTTGCAATAAGCTACTTTTCCATTTCTTTTATCTAAAATCGCTAGGAAACAAGTAACGAACATGCTCGCTTTATTTCCTTTAAAAATAGAAGAATTAACTTCTCTTAAGATTTGAGAAGGAGATTTATTTGGTGCAGCAAAGTCTCTAAAAGAAGTTATAGTTTTCATCATAAACATTGCTGCAGGAACTCCTTTTCCTGAAACATCTCCAATTAAAACCGCGACATGATCTTCATCAATATCTAAATAATCATAAAGATCTCCACCAACTTCTTTAGCAGCTTTAAGTTCCCCTACAATCTCAACTTCTTCACTATCAGCAAATTCTTCTGGAAGCGTATTAAGTTGAATTTCTTTTGCAACGCTTAGCTCAGTTTTAGATTTTTCTTGTTCGTCATGGATTTTTATTTCGCTATCAAGAAGTTTATAAGTTCTTTTATTAAGTAAATTAGAGACCATGAAGAATAGCGTTATGATCATTGCTCTAGGGAAGAAATAATAAATTAAGACTTTTATATAGCGGTTATTTCCTTGAGCTTTTAGTGTGGCTATTAAATCTAATCTTTCCTGAAAAGTTTCGACTGTTCCTATAGTTCCATCAGGTTTAATTACGCCTCCCCCGAATAAATTCTCATCGAATTCTCCAAAAAACATCCCTAAATATAGACAAATAAGCATCGCTACAATAGAGATTAAATAAACTACTCTTCCAAATGTTGGATTATAGTAATGAGTCGCGATTAATACAGCAAAAGGCCAGAATAACAGACTATGTTTAGGCAGCGCAATATTTAGTGCTATGATGACAATTAGTAAAGAAAGCAAAATAAAATATTTATATCCAGGTCTTCTAATTAAACTAGTTTTAACTAAAAAAACAGGAATAAGCATTAATATTGAAATAAGAGGGAACATTATATTCACAGCGAGGAAGAAGTGATCTGGGATAGTAAAAACCTTTGTGAGATATAAAACCCACATGATTAAAGCTAAAATGCCAGCTGCCATATTTACATATGACATGCATTTATTAGCGTCAGCTTCGTTTTCGTAATAAGCTCGCTGATATTCATTTTCTTGATTTTTTGTTGCCATTTTAATTATAAAGTTTCAATTTTGATCATGTTTTGGAATCCGACCATCTTGAAAATCTCATAGACTGGTTTAGGAGTATTAACTAAACTTGTGTCGTCGTATCTTTGTTTAATTCTTACAATAATTCTTAATCCAGCAGAAGAAATGTAGCGAAGATCTTTTAGATCTAAAACTACTTTGCTTGGATTATTTGCAGCTAAAATAGCATCAATTTCTTCTTCCACTGCTTTAGAAGAAGATGAATTTAGTTCCCCTTCTAAAAATATAGTTAGAACATTATTTTCAAAAACATGTTTCATTTTTTTCTCCTTTTAAGCGTTATTATCTAATCTTTGTCTTTCGACTAATTCAGCAAATTTGCCTTTTTTAGCAATTAAAGTCTCGTAATTGCCTTCTTCAATAATTTTACCACCTTCGAGCATAATAATTCTATCTGCTTTCATAATTGTAGATAATCTATGGGCAATGACAATTCTTGTGCAGTTAAGTTTATCTATAGATTCGGTAATGCTCTTTTGAGTTTTGTTATCTAGAGCGCTAGTAGCTTCATCAAAAATAAGGATTTTAGGCTTATGAACAATTGCTCTAGCGATCATAATTCTCTGCTTTTGTCCTCCAGAAATGCCACCTTGTCCTTCACTAATTACAGTTTTCATTCCCATCGGCATTTCTCTAATATCCTTAGCAATATCTGCGATTTCTGCAGCTTTCCAAGCGTCTTCTTCAGTTAAAGAAGGAGAAGAAATAATTATGTTAGAGAAAATATCCGCGTGGAAAAGAGTTCCATTTTGCATGACTGTTCCTATATTTCTTCTTAAAGAAGTCAAGTCAACTTTATCTATATCGATATCATCAAAATAAACTTTTCCTTCCAAAGGTTTTTCAAAACCTAATAGGATTCTAACTAAAGTAGATTTTCCACAGCCAGTTTGACCAACTATCGCAATATATTCTCCTTGTTTAATATTTAAAGATAGGTTATCTAAAATTAGAGGTCCACTTTCTAAATATTTAAAGGTTACGTTATCTAATTTAATGTTTCCTTTAACTCCCTCTAGATGAATTTTTCCTTGGCTAGTCTCCGCCTGAGTTTCTAAAATTGGTCTAGCCATGTTATAAACTGGAGAAATCATCGTAAAGATTCCTACCATAGAGACTAAGGAAGTAAAAGCTCCAGTTAAAACGCCATAGCTACTGGTAAAAGCCATGTAATTAGAAGCAGTTACGTTATTTTTTGCTGCTAAATAATATATTGCTATATTCCCTAACAAGGTAATAAATAAAGAAATAGTCGTAGATAAACGAAGGATCATTGGTGGCTGATATTGAATTTTAGCCGCTCTAGCATAGGCATTTGCCCATTTAGCAAACACTCTTTTTTCTGATCCAGATAATCTAATTTTCTGTATTCCGTTAATCATTTCATAAGTTACGCCAGCTTCTTTAGAAGATAATCTAAGATTTTTTTCTGTATATTTCTTTTGAATAAAGGAAATTGTTATCGTAAATGAAGAAGAAATAATTAGGATAAGCGCGACTGGAAGAATTAAAACTGGAGCGAAAGAAATAAGTTGGAATAAGTAAGCTAAAGACATAACTACCGTGATTAAAGTAGTTAAAACGCTACTAACTATCATATTAGCTAGGCTGCTTATGCTAGCAAATCTAGCCGCTAATTCTCCAGTATTATATTTTTTAAAGAATGAAGTTGGTAAAGAAAGTACCTTCATCATCGCAGCTTTTTGCACTTCTTTTTCAATTCGTAGAGATATTCGATTATTTACGTAACTTTGCATAGCGTTAGCTAAAAGCAGTCCAGTTGCAGTAGAAACTACATAAATCGAAACTAAAATGAATAGTTTCATATCTTGACTAGAAACTACATTTCCAGTTAACCATCTAGTTAAATAAGGAAGAATCATTCCAATTCCTGTAGCTAAAGCGGAAAATAGCGCCAAGAAAAGCAAGTCTAGAGGTCTAATTGATTTGCGTAAATATTTCCAATATTCCTTGATTCCTACTTTTGTATTAGGAAGAGGTCTATAGAAACTTAGCGCTTCAAGTTCAAATTTATTAACTAAAGCAGCTTCGATATATTCTTTTTTTCCTGTGCTATAGTTAATGTAATAATATTTATCTTTTTTAGGGAATAGCACTACAGGAACTTCACTTAAAAAAGTAAAAAATAGAAGCGGAGTTCCATCTTCATTATTATAAGATTCATTAAGTTCAACTTTATGATAATAGATGTCACACTGACTTAAAACATAGTTAAGTTTATCGTTAAAAGAAGTAATTCCTTTAGGAATATCTATATTTTGACAGCGGAAATAAGAAAGAATTTGGTGAATAACAAAAGTATCTCTAATTTCTTCATCGCTTAGATTCTTTTTGTTATCAACTTTTAATCCAGCAAGCGACAAGAAAGAATCTTCGAAGGTTTTTTCATCGAGAGATTTTCTTTTCTTTACTTGCTCTTCAAACCAGCCCATCTATCCCTTTCCTATTCATTAGTAACTAACTCGTAATAATAGCCTTTTAAGCTCATTAACTGCTCATGGTTTCCTTGTTCAACTATATGTCCTTTATTTAAAACTACGATTAAATCTGCATCTCTAATCGTAGAAAGTCTATGCGCTATGACAATAGTTGTAATTCCTCTATGCTTAATTGCTTCAACTACATCAAATTCAGTTTTTGCATCTAGCGCACTAGTTGCTTCATCTAAAATTATTATGCTAGGATCGCTAGCTAAAGATCTAGCAATCTCTAATCTTTGCTTTTCTCCGCCAGAAAAATTCTTTCCTCCTTCTAGAACTGGAGCATTATATCCGCCATCTCTAGATTCAATCATTTTATGAATTTGCGCATCGTTACAGGCTAAAATAACTTCGTAATCCTCGATGGTTTCATCCCACATCTTAAGATTATTCATGATTGTATCTTCGTATAAAGTTATGTCTTGATCGACTACAGCAATAGAAGAAGTAAATATCTCGTGATCAATTTCTTCTATTTTCTTTCCATCAAATATAATCTCGCCTTCCCAAGGAGAATATAAACCTGAAATTAACTTAGATAATGTTGATTTTCCGCTTCCTGTAGAGCCAACAATCGCTACTTTTTGACCTTGCTTAATCTCTAAATTAAAGTTACTTAAAACAGGTTGATCTAATCTAGAATAACCAAAAGTAATGTTTTTTAAAATAAGGTTCCCACTTATTTTAGAAATCTCTCCTCCTTCAATCACTCTAGTTACATTTTTATCTAAAGGATATTCTAAAACATCATCAACTCTTTCCATCGAAGTACGCATTTCTTGAAGAGTTTGTCCGCTGCTAATTAAAGTCATTGCTGGAGACATAAATGATCCTAATAAACCTTGGAAAGCTAAAATAGAACCGATTGTAAATTCGCCTTTTATTGTGTAATAAACTCCTAAAATTAAAACGCCATAATTAGCAAGTAAAGACACAAAAGCAGGTAAAAGACCTAGGAATTGATTAGTTTTTGCCATTTTTATTCTTTGAGTAAACACATTATCTTGAGCTTCACTCCAAGAATCAAAATAAGCTTCTTCAGCTCCGTTGGATTTAATTGTTTCAACCATTTCTATTCCTTTAGAAGTCATAGAAGCAAGTCTAGATTTATCCCTAGCTTGAACTCTAGAAATGTTGACTCTAACTTTAGAAATATATTGAGAAAGTAAAGCATTTATCACGATAGTTACTACGCCAACTAAAGTTAAAATCCAGCTCTTGTTGATCATGACAACTAGATAAACAACAATCATTATTGTGTTAAATAGTAACGGAGCCAAGACATTGACTAAAGTTTCAGCAATCGAAGCATTCTCACTTCTTCTACCTTGCAAATCTCCTACCATTCTTTGAGAGAAGAACTCTATAGGAAGTCGTAAGATCCTCCACATATAAGTCGTGGAGCCTATTAAATCTAATTTTCCTTTAATCTTATACGAATATAAGGTTTGAACTAAGCTGACAAGAACTTGAAGTAAACCTATTCCAGCAAAAATCAAAATGAAAGGAAGCAGCCACTCAGGGTTTTTTCCTCCAAGAAGATGGTCGACAAAAACTTGGTTAATTACAGGAGAAATTATGCTAAATAAATAAGCAATGATTGTAGTTATTGCAAAGAAAGCTATTAAAGCAACCGCACCTTTGAGTCGTTTTCTTGCAAAGGTGAGAATTGATTTTCTTTTACCTCCAGGAACAAATCCTTCATCAGGAGTAATTTCAAGATAAACTCCAGTAAAAATCTTATCAAAAGTTTCTAAATCCACTTTAACTAGTCCTTTTGCTGGATCATTTAAGATAGCTTTATTACCTCTAAAACCATTTAAAACTACGAAATGGCCTCCGCCCCAATGGATAATTGCAGGAAATTTTCCTAATTCCTTTAATTTTGTGATATTTCTTGCATATCCAGTTGCTTTAAATCCATATTTCCTTGCTGCAGCGCAGATATTTTTTGCATTAGCTCCGTTTCTAGAAACTCCGCAATCAACTCTAACTTGCTCTAAGGCAACCCATTTTCCATAGTAAGCCATGATCATAGCTAAAGAAGCCGCTCCACATTCAAGAGCTTCTAACTGCATGATTATCGGAGTATTCGCTACTCCTTTTCCTGTTTTTGGCTTCTTTATCTCGCTCATTTTATTTTCCAATTACAAAATCAAACGGCTTCATTTCCTTTATAACAACAGTGTAAACATATTCTCCATCGCTTAGTTCCATAGAAGAAACTATTGGAGATCCATCGTCTTTAAAAGAAAGGATTTCCCCTGCTTTATCAACAATATAAACTTTCTGCCCTACTGCTAACTGACTTCTAGAAGATTTATCCACATTTAACGTAACTTCGTTATTAGAAATTAAAGCAGTTCCAGTTATCTTAATTGCAATTTTATAAACCATAGACCAAACAAAAAAAGAGATAAGAACAGCAGTTATCGCTCCTAAAACTATCCAAGTAACTGGAGAAGTATATTGCAGATGCTTATCTAATTCATCTGGACTAGAAATAGTTTTTGGTCGTTTTTTCATAAAATATAGAAATAATTATATCATTGATATAATTTGAGAAAAGTTATTATCTTCTCTATTTTTATAAATCTAGAGGTTTACTTAAGTGTAAAAAGTTTAAAGTAGAGGTAACTTTTTCATACCAGCCATTTTCAAAGAATATACATTTTGTAATATCTTCGTGATAGAAATTAATGTCTTTAGAATAAAGAAGCCCTAAAGCCGGGCAGCCTCCGTTACAAACTTTATAATATTTACAATTTGCACATTTATCATTCTCTACAATCTGCTTAAATAGTGGCGCCATCGCTAGATTTAGATATTCACTTTCTGTAACTAACTGCTTTAGCGGAGTCTTAGTTACATTCCCTAAACTTATTTTATGTTCTAAGAAATATCCTGACATTTGTAAACAAGGAACGACTTCTCCACTAGAAGAAACCGCGATCATTCCTCTATTTCCTTTACACATTGGAATTCTAATATTAAATTCATCTTTAGAACAAGCAATAGGAACTAGAGAATAAATTTTATGTTTAGGATCAAGTCTAATAAACTGCCAAATATCGACGGTCATTTTCATATTTGAAGAAGCATAGAACTTAGAAAATTCCAGCATTCTTTCATAATATTCTTCTATAGGTAGAGTTGAATCAGGAGAATTCTTTTCCCATCTAGGTGCTTCTGTAGTTCTAATAATTCTCATTTCTAAAACTCCCATCTCATTTAATAAAGAGGCAGTTTTCATCATCACATCTACATTTTTACGGTTACATTGAACTTGAGCTTTTACATCAAATCCGTTATCTATACATAATTTAATAGCTTTTAAAGTAAGTTCTTCTGCTTTAGGATGCTGTCTAATAATGTTATGATAGCCGACTCCATCAAAAGATATTTTTATTAAAGGATTGCAGCCTAATCTTTTGAATTCATCTAACATTTTTTGAGTTAAAAGAAGTCCATTTGTATTTAACTCAAAAATCATCATTTCTCTTTCATAAATAGCTCTAACTATATCTAAAAAGCGAGGATGAACTAAAGGTTCTCCTCCCGTAAGAGTAAAGGCATGAACTCCGATATCTCTAGCTTGATCTAGGATATCTAGAATTTGTTCGTAAGTTAATTCACTATTAAGCGGAGCGTTATCTTTTGCATTGAAACAGTGCAGACAATTTAAGTTGCATTTTCCTGTAATCATTAGATTCATTCGAGGAAAATAGTAGTTTTCGTATTCTTTTAATTTTGACCAAGAAGAGGGCTCTTCTCCTTGGTTACATTCTTCAATTACTCCTCTAGAAAGAAATTTAGAAAGAAGCTTCGAAGGTTCTAAGTCATGATTTCCGTCACATAGACAAAGTAATTCAAAATCTTCTTTAGGAATGCTAAAAGCGCGATCATTACCTTTTACATAAATCGCGCGTTCAACGTACTTCCACTTTCGTAGAGCAATATGTTCATTTAATCTATAGTACATTTATTAATTTTCAAGTTTTCTGCGATTATTTTTAGTAGATGCACTGCAGCCTCCACCATTTACTGCATCGAGTTGCTCATCAGTTAAAGTTACATCTTCATCTTTTGCAAGTTGGATTAAGTCACTTACGTTTTCACATGCTTTTGCTTTTTCAATTTGTTCTGGGGTTAAACCTTTAAATAAATCTTTTTTCATGATATTAGCTCCTTTACATGATTTTATTTTATCAAAATGGGTGTCACAGAAGTGCCACACTTATAATTTTATTTATTTTCTTTACTTGCTAATTTATCTAGAGAGGATTTTTGCTGAGCATAAATTTCCATAGCAAAATCTAAAACATCATCTTTAAAGAACTCACTTTTCCCTAATATTTCTCTAATTGTAGATTCAAAACCTATTAAATTATCTTTGTTATACCACGAATAATCCCATTCCGGATCAAGGTTTCCATAAGCAAAATAAATTAAAAGAAGGGTAGATTTACCGCGATTTTGGATAAAATTCTTCGCAGTTCCACTAGTCCCAAAAGAACCTCCTAGATCATAAATAGGAGCAATTCTAAGTTCTCCACTATTCATATTTTTAATCATAGAAATGTTATCAAAATGAAGATCGTTAATAAAACATAGAGACCTTAAACACGCTATCTTAATAAAGAAAAGATAAAGATCTTTATAGCCTTGGTCTAATAGGTTACTTAAGAACTTTTTATGGTTATTCCTATCTAATTTAATATTTAAATATTGCTTATAAAATTCAAGAGGGAGAACGTTAGAAAGAGGAATTAAAACTTCATCTAACCCAATCATAGGAGAACTTACTGAAGCATATTTGCCATAAATTACTTCTAAATCATGCCCAACTACTTCTTCTTCCTTTAATAATTTTTTAGCTAATTTAGAAGCTAAAACTTCTCCTAAAACTTCATCAGAATTATTTTGTATACCTAATTTATATAATCTAGGACCTTTTTCTAAGTCATATAGCCAGCCTTTAACTCCCCAACCTGCTGTAGCAATATCAGGAACTTCTAAGCTAACTTTAGATAAAGCTGCGTAATTTTCTTTTATAACTTCTCTAGCAAAAGAATCATCCCACTTATTAGAAAAGAAATTTATATCCTTATAAGATAAGTTTTCTCCTTCTTTTTTAAACCAGTAATGATTAGACAGCGATAATCCATGTCCTTTAAAAAGGAGATTAAATCCGCTTTTACAGTGAGTTGCTTTTAGAATTTCTCTATATCCTTTTCTAGTTACAGGAATGGCCTGCTTAGAAAAAAACCATTTTATTTTGTTATCTAAAGAATCTTCATTATCTAAAAATCCATAAGGAGCTTTGTCAAAATACTCTTTCTTTTCGATAAACTTGACTTCTTTTTTTCTTAAATCAACAGTAAAAGAAAGAACTTCGTAATCCTTATACATTAAAATATAGATTGTTTTTTTGCTCATTAATTAAAAATAAAAATTCCTTTATAGGCTTAATTTAACATTATCGATGCCACAAAAGTGCCACAATATTAATAATCTGCATCAAAAATAGGCCATGAATATTGCATCATGTATTCTCCTCGATACATTCTTATTGCATCAGGATTTCCTTTTTTATATTCATAAGCATCGCAATCAACTTTTGATGTATCTATATAACATTCGTTATGCCTTTTAATAAATACATCAGGGAAACCAGCTTTATTTAAAGTATTTTGTATATCGGCGATTAAATTTCTTAAATAGGATGGATGATCTTCTTCCCACAAAACAGCATTTAATTCATTTACATTAATTGCTGAACCTTCTCTATCTACCAAATAAGCGAAAGCCTCTTTTGATTTTTTATAAGAGAATTTTAAAGGCTCTCCATTACAGAAAACTTCAAAATTACCGAAACATTTTATTTGTAATTTATTAGATTGTTTAAGTTCAATTTTCTTTCCTAATTCATCAATTTCTTCTTTTATCTTAGATTCATTAACGGGTTTAGTAATGTATCCAGAAGCATGAACCTTAAAAGCTTCTAAAGCATATTCGTTATAAGCTGTTACGAAAATAATCTTAGTTAGTGGATTCAATTTTTTAAGTTTCTTTGCAAGCTGAATTCCATTTAACCCAGGCATTTCAATGTCTAGAAATGCCACATCAATTTTATTTTCTTTTGCTTCTTCAAACGCTTTAACTGGATTTGAAAAAGAAACTAATTCTGCATCAGGCAGCACTTTTTTGCAGGAATTAACAAGTCTTAGAAGCTGCAACTCTTCATCATCTACAAGTAAAATAGTCATAATTATCCTTTATAAAATTTTATCACTGCTTTAGCTCCTTTTCCAACCTCACTAGTGATAATTAAATCTCCATGGCACATAGTATGCAATCTATGCTTTATATTATTTATTCCAAAATGTTTATTTTGTTCAAAACCAACATCATTCATATCAAAACCAACTCCGTCATCTGTGATTTCCACTACGTAAGCATCTGAGGTTTCGTATGTTTTAAAGGTAACTGTTCCGCCTTCTATTTTCTTTAAAACTCCATGTTTTATCGCATTTTCTACGACAGGTTGAATACTTAGAGGAGGAACATTAAAGTCTCTTATTTTTATGTCGTAAACTATATTAACACGATCATTAAATCTCATTTTTTCTAATGAAACGTAGGTTTCAATATGTCTTAACTCATCTTCAAAAGGAATTAACTTTGTCTCGGTTAATGAAGATAAATTGTGTCTTAAATATTCTGTGAAATCATCGAGTTCTTGCTGAGCTTTTTCTGGATCAAGAATTATTAAAGAAGAGATGGCAGACAAGGAATTATAGATAAAATGGGGTTGAATCTGGGACATCATAATTCTTATTTGGGCATCCTTATTTTTCTCTTGTTCTTCAGCTAACTGAATATTTTTAGATACATTAACAAAGAAGAAAAGTATTTCGATAGCAATAATAATCGATGTATAAGCAATTGCATAGCCTGGTAGACTAATTTGGACAATAATTGCAACTAAAGGAAGTAAACAATAACAGACAAAAGCCACTTTTTCTCTAATTACCAATTTCTTATTAAATAAAGTTGTAAATAGAACTATCGTAAGCATGATAAATTGATATCCTTGCGCAATAAACATTATTTTAACACGTACGTATTCCCCGTTTTCTGCTGTAAAGAACATGCGAGTAAAAATGTTAATAATGCATAAAAGGACAGAAATTGAAAATAAAGAAACATTTATGAGTGATAATATTTTCTTAGTTTTTAAGGCTTGTTCGAGATAAGTTAACGTATATAAAGCAAATAGCAATACTTCAATATTATTAAATATGTAAAAAATCGTATAAAAGCTCATTACATATGCATTGCTTGTATAAACAATTTTGATCAACGTAAAAGTTAAATATGTTGCTAAATGAAACGCAGTAAAAGAAAGAAATAGTAAAAGTCTGCTCTCGTCTTTTCTTTTATTTTTTTTGAGTAGCAAATTAACGATATGAATGAGGAATATTGCGATTCCTATTGTACAAACTGTTATGTTGAATATTACGTTTTCTGGCATGTTTTTAACTAATTTAAATTTTAATCAAATAAATTTAACTACAAAATTGCTTACACTGCTATTTTTATCTACTTCAATTTTACCTTTATTTAATATTTCAACTAGCCAGAGAGGAATAGAATGTTTAACCTTAATTTCTAAAATGGCTTCACCTTCTTCTAATAAAGGATTTCCATCAAAAGAAGAATGGAGGTTTAAATCGTTAACTCTATAACGAGGATTCATATCTAGAGTTACTCTTATATCTGAATTTTCTTGATAGAAAGCCATTCTATCGTAGATGATAAGGATTTTTGGTTCTAATTCACCGTATTTTTCCCTAAAGCCTTCAAGTTCTCTAGAGATTTGGCTTTGGTCGAAATTTACTCCACTATCTAAGAATGAATATGCTTTTTCTTCACTCGTCATAATTCTTCTTTTATACACTATCTTGTCATTCTTTCTTTTAATTTCTAAGAAGACTGGAGAATCTATCTTTGCTAAGCCATAGCTTCTTAGTCTAATTTTTTCTTTGAAGAATGGTTTTTCAATAGATTTTCTAATCAAAAAATAGTTAGGAGTATCGAAATAAATGGAACTAATGGAAGTAAGACCATATTTATCTAACTTAAGGTAAGAAGATACTTCATTTAAGAAATATTGGACTTGTTCCTTATTTAAACAATACTTTAATTCGTATCTTTTCATTACGGATATGATTTCTTTTTTCATTTAATTTCTCCTCCTTTTCGAGAATATAGTAAAAGATGAACCTTAAATTAAACTTAAATGAAATTAGATTTTTTATTTTTTCTTTATATATCTTTATTAAGAAATATAGACATTTAGCGAAAATATTTTAAAATATGCGCTATGTCAGAAAAGGCTCGTATTAGGTATTTTTCGATAAAGTTCGTTATTTTTACTTTTCTAGGAATAATGATCCTTGTTTTTAGGGAATCACATGTTGGAAATTTAAGATACTTTATTGGTGGATTAATGCTTATTTACGGAGTAGAAGGAATTTTCTACGAATCCTTAGAGCACCACTTAAATTTCATGATGAAAAATAGGACTTATCTTGGAATAGTCGAAATAATTTTTGGTGTCACACTACTTGCTTCTAATATCTCATTCGAAAGTGTTTGCATAATATGGGCAACTTGGTCGATTATTAGAGAGTCGTATGAACTAAAAGAAATTGTATGTGACTTTAAATGTTATACTCCTAGAATTCTAAGCTTACTCGAATCAATCGCAGCTATTGTCTTCTCAATTATGTTGATATTAGAGCCGGGTCGTCATCATGCTTTACTTCATATAATATTGTTAAATATTGAATTAATATGCTCTCCTCTTGTTGTTCTATTAGATGAAATAATCATCGCTATTAAGAAGAAAAGAAAAAAAGCAATAGAAATCGAAAAAGAAGAAAAATAAAAATCCCTGATTAATAAACAGGGAATTTTTTATTAATAGTTTTACTCGTAAGAATAATAGGTCATCTCAGTTTTATGGACATTTTCGCCATAAATTGTTTTGAAGTCATCGTGCATTGAGAAGATGTTGTAATTGTTCTCTCTCCATTCTATCTCACGATCTCGTGTTTTCTTTCTTGATGGATAATCATCGTCATAATCATCTGCTAAGACCATGAATACTTCAGTTTTATATTTTTCATTGCTCTTACAGTAGTTATGCATTGCACAATCTCCATCAGAGTTTCCAAATGAGAGAACTGGGATTTTTCCAATTTCTTTTTCAATTGCTTTGCATTTATTAGTTTTTAGATTCTTTATAAGTAAATTATTTGTTCTAACTAAAGTTTCATCACTGCCCATGGTGTAAGTTCTTCCGTCTTCATCACCTTGTTTAGAAGCTTTTAATTCAACATCCATTCCAATAATTTGATTAGATGGAATGTTTAAATTCTCCACTAATGTTCTGCAAAGATAACGATCTGAGCCAGAAACAACATAGGTTTTGAAACCATTATCTTGTAAATAATCAAATACTTCAAGCATTGGCTTATAGAAACTAGTTGCATATGTCATTCCGGTAAATCCAAAAGGAGTATTTTGTGCGTAAGACCTAGTATATTCAGCAAATTGCTTGACTGTCATGCCAGAATAAGCTTCTGCAGCGGCTTCTGCGTGAATAAGATCAAAATCTGAAGGTAAGGATGTTCCTTTAGTAACCTTGTCGATAATTGCTTTTGCTGCATCAACAACAAATTCAGGAGCTTTATCTTTATAACCTGGATCAACGATAGCTCTATAGACAAGCATGTTGTATTCAAAATATGTAGGATATAGTTCACCAACGAAAGTTCCATCCATGTCAAAAGTGGCTATTCTATCTGCTTTTGGAATAAAGTTAGAAGATTTTTCGTTTGTGACATCTTTAACATAATTAACTAAGGTGTTTAAAGCTGAATTATCTCTTTTGTTCCAATTTTGGAAATAATCCTTTTCGGGCTGAGAATTTTTATTACAGCCAAATAAAGAAAGTCCAATAGGCAAAATAGATAAAATAAGAACTTTTCTCTTCATAATTCCCTCCTTATTTTGCAGGTTAAATTTTGAAAAAACCCTGCAAATCCCATTTAAAATTTTAAAATTCGATATTTTTGTATCAAAAAAGAGGACTAGTCCTCTGTTTTTTCTTCGTTAACTTCAACTTCAATTGGTTCAGCTTCAATTGCAAGTCTTTGAGCTCTTCTTTGAGCTCTTTCAGAGTCTCTATCACCTGCTCTAGCGAAGAATGTTCCAACAAGAGTAGTGACAACAACTGCAACCGCAATAAGAATTAATCCCCAATAACGATATCCAAGTTTTGACCAAGGATTTAGCCAAACATCTTCAGATACAAGGATGAAGTTTTGATGTAAAGGAACTGGCAAATAATTTCCAATGATTCCAAAAATAACAAAAATTAAACCAACTAAGCCTAAAGCTCCACAGACTACATAGAATCCAAGTTCAACTTTTGAAATTTTTAATTTAGATTTTTTCTTTGCCATAGTAATTCCTCTTTATTATGCAGATTTGGAAGTATCTGCAGTTCCGCCAGCGGAAGCAGTTTCGCCTGCAGCACGCTTTGCATCATCTTCTTTAACTTGAGCTAATAAAGCTTGAATAAGAGGTCCATAACCTGCTCTGAAAGCAGCTTCGGCATCTCTAACATATAAGTTAATTGTTTCAACAGCTTCCTTCATGACATCTGGGAATTTCTTTCCAGCTGGAAGATCTCTTCTACCTGTCATCATTTCCATTAAGGAATTGATCTTGTCTTCCATATTTTTGTAGATAGCATCGGTTTGTCCAGCGTTTTGTTCGACAAAACGGATGTTTTGGATAACTGAAGAAATGTCATTTCCAATGAACTTAGAAGCAGGAGTTTCTTCACCTTTTGCTTCGTTTCTTGCTTGATTATATTCGTTGAATAAACGATTTAAGTCACCGACTAAAGTTAAGAAGGCAACAGCTCTATACATAGCATCGGCTGTTTTATAAACTTTTTCAGCTTCAGCAATGTCTAAATTCTTTGTGTGTCCATCTTTAATAACGCCTTTGAGCATGGAGTTGATGTTTTCATAAACTGGTAAAACATATTTATAAATAGCTAAATGTTGATTGTGGTCAACTCTAACTACTTCTTTAGTTTCACCATTGTCACCAGCTTCAGTTGCTAAAGAAAGAATTGTGGAAGAATCTCCATAAACTTCAGCATGAAAATCACGGATTAGTTTTTCTAACTTTTCACCATTTTCGCCAGAATGATCGATAATATCTTTTAATGGGGTATGTTGATCAACTTCGACTAAAATAGATCTTTTCTTCTCTTTGTAAAGTGGAACCTCATAATGGTCTTTACGGATACAATATTCAAGAGTGTCTCTAACTGCAACTCCGTAATGGATTAATGTTGTAATAACTTCACTAATTTGATTCATTTTTATCTCCCTTTTGTTTTGGTTGGCTATCCGCCGATGGGTATAGCAAGCCTTCTAAGTCAGATACTTGTTTAATTATATACTTAGCTTTTTTCTTAACAGAACTTTTAGAGTGTTCCATGCAGTAAGAGTTCTCGTAGAAACGTGTAAACATCGGGACGTCATTCCCCGAATCGCCTACAACTATCAAATTATCTTCCTTAATTCGATTATAATCAAGATAAAAAGATAAAGCTGAAGCTTTAGAGCATGCGCGAGGAGTAATTTCTATAAACTGTTGACAGTCTACAAAATTGAAATTCGGATAGGCAACTTGAAGAATACTTCTAAGTCTTCTAGTTCTTCTTTTGGACCAAGAAACCCAAACCATCATACGTTGAGCGTTACGTTTTTCTATTTGAGTGTAGAAAGTTTCATCATCTCTAATCCAAGGTTCTCTATATACTCCCTGAGTTAATTCGTAGGAGAAATAAAGAAATTTTGGAATTGGTCTAGAGCCGTATTTAAGGAAAATAGTAGGCATTCCCTTTGCATTAAGCATAATTAGTGGAGAATGGACACGATTATAAAGATCCTTAATCAATATTTTTACTTCCTCAGGAGAAAAAGTAATATCTTGAATTTGTTTTCCTCCAGAAGTGATATAAGCTCCGTTAGATCCAATCATGTCTAAAGGTAAACCTATTTTTTCTTTGACCTTATCTAAAAAAGAATTTCCTCTAGAAGAAACTAAAACCCACTTACCGCCATCGGCGATAAATTTGGTCATAAAACTCTTCGTTTGTTTAGTAATCATCCTAATTTTTTTCTTAGGATAAAATAGAGTTCCGTCTAAATCAGTTGCAATTACTTTCCCTTGCATACGCCATATTTTACACAATTTTCATCTATATAAAAGTTTTTTATAAAATAAAAAACGCTAGAAGTTAAATCCTAGCGCTTAGATAAATAAGAATTTTCTATTTGAGTTGGTTCTCTACTTCGATGACTCCGTATCCACCATCTAATCTCTTATAAGCAACACAAACTTGGTTGTCATCACTATCAAGATAGATGAAGAATGAATGTCCAAGGGCTTCCATTCTTGTAATTGCACTATCTAAATCCATTGGATCAAGATAGATAGATTTTGTTCTAACTACTTCTTCAAGTTCTTCAGCAGCTTCTTCTTCCTCAATTTCTTCTAGGACAATTGCTTTTCCTAATGAATCGGCTTTATTTGAGCGATCCATTCTGGTTTTTAATTTTCTCATTTGATCTCTTAATTTATCGATTGCTAAATCAACAGCAGCATAAAGATCATTATTTCTTACTTCTGTTCTAAATGTAAATTCTTTTGTAAATATTGTAATTTCAACTTTTGCGCCAACTGTATAAGAACGCACAACGACTCTTGCAAGAACATCATCATTGATGACGAAGAATTTGTCCATTCTAGAAAGTTTCTTTTCAACTTCATGACGAATGGAGTCGGTGACTTCAATATTCTTTCCGATTATTTGATATTTCATTTTTGCCTCCTTTCAAGGCTTTTTTGTTATCTTAATTTTAAGATATTTTTGCCAAATCTTAAAGAGGTAAATAAATAATTATTTAATTATTTGAAAAGTATTTTCTTCAATTCTTCTACCTTATCTAACTTCTCCCATGGTAGATTTAAATCAGGTCTGCCAAAGCATCCATAAATAGATATATCTTTATATTTAAAAGGTGGTTTACGTAAACTTAAATTTTCAATGATTGCACCAGGTCTAGCATCGAAAACCTTGTAAATCGCGGATAAAATATCGTTTTTCTTTACTTTTTCTGTTCCAAAAGTCTCTATGGCAATAGAAATTGGGTGAGGAATTCCAATCGCGTAAGAAAGCTGCACTTCTAGTTTAGAAGCAGCTCCAGCAGCGACTAAATTTTTGGCAATATATCTTGCATATAAAGAAGCACTTCTATCAACTTTAGAAGGATCTTTTCCACTAAAAGCTCCTCCGCCATGTCTAGCACTTCCGCCATAAGTATCAACAATGATCTTTCTTCCCGTTAATCCAGTATCTCCTTCAGGTCCGCCAATTACAAATCTTCCAGTAGGGTTAATCCAATACTTAAAATCGGTGTTAAAGCCAAAAGAAGCGATAACGGGTATCATTATTTGAGTGTAAATCATCTTTTTGAAAGCATCAATGTCGACATCTTCATCGTGTTGAACAGACATTAAAACTGTATCAACTTTTATATTGTTTGGGTCTGTATAATCAATTGTAACTTGAGATTTCATATCAGGTCTTGCACCTTTAAGAAGACCTTGCTTCCTTAAATTTGATGCATATCTTACTAACTTATGAGCCATTACAATAGGCAATGGCATATAGCCTTCATTTTCTGCTGTAGCATAACCAAACATAATTCCTTGGTCTCCAGCACCCATATCAAGAATGTTTTCTCTTTCAACGCCTTGTGCAATATCCCTAGATTGTTGATTAACTTTAACTAAAATCTCTGCAGAATCTGCCCCAATACCAAGCTTTTTATCAGTATATCCAATTTCTCTAATTACTTTTCTTGCTATTTCTTCATAGTCGATAGAAACTCCTGGCTTTAAGGTAATTTCTCCTCCAATAAGGACAAATTCTTTAGTGGCAAATACTTCACAAGCAACGTGAGCTTTGCTATCAAGCTCTAGACATTTATCTAAAATAGCATCAGAAATTTGGTCACAAAGTTTATCTGGATGTCCTTCAGATACAGATTCACTAGTAAATAAAATTTTGTTTTCCATGCTCTTGCTCCTAAAAAAATAATACCCCCACACAAATTGGAAGTATTAAGAACATCCTCGCACATCGATCCTTTTGTGGGAAAAGGCTCTCAACAGCACTTACTATCTATATTTAGATAGAGTTGCTAGCATCCTGGTTAGTCGAGAATAGATGCTTCTTGATGTGGTGAGCGTATTCTACATTAAATAAATGTAAGAAAAAAGTGTTTCCTTTCAAGAAAACACTATTTCATATTTATTTCTATAAATAAGGTTCAATTGCTAGAGACAATTGGTCAGGACAAGAAGTTAATTTTGTTCTACTTCCTCTACAAGCGATTCCGTGAAGTCGTTTATATGCTTCTTCTAAAGTCATTCCGACAAGCAGTTTGCTAACTCCTGTTGTATTTCCTTGGCATCCATGAAGGAAAGTAACTTCTTTAATTATCTTATTTTCATCGAATATTATATCTATCTGAGTGCAGCAAACATTCGATGGCTTAAATGTAATGTGTTGATCCATTATTTATTTTCACAGCAGCAATGTCCTTCTTCACAACCGCATTCTTCGTCTTCACAGCAACATTCTTCATTTAAGATGTAACCTTTTGCGTTTCCAGAAATTCCAGCTGCATTAGCTTCATCAGTATCTAAATGCATGGCAAGAGAGAATTTTGGAGAAACCCTGATAACTACGTCATCAAAAATTAAGCTTCTATCCTCACTAGCAACACCAACTAAAACTACATCACCATCTTTAACTTTATAGTGTTCTGCATCGGCTGGAGTCATGTGAATATGACGTTTTGCAGCGATTGTTCCTTCTTCTAATTTGAGTTCTCTTCCATTAGCTGGGTTAACAATGCTAATTCCAGCACTTCCTTTGATATCTCCAGAAAGTCTTACAGGAGCCTTAACTCCTAAAGTACGAGCATCAGTTAAACTAATTTCAACTTGGTTTTCAGGTCTAAAAGGTCCTAAAACTGAAACGCCTTTAATAACTCTTGGCTTTCCTGTTTTTTCATTGACTGGTCCGACTAAATCAAACTTTGAATCAGAGGCAAATTGTCCTGGCTGGGAAAGTTCTTTCTTAACATTTAATTGACCATGTTGTCCTTCTTCTAAGCCCATTAAGAAATCAAATGCTTCTTGAGTTAAATGCATGTGACGGGCGGAAATTTCTACTAATATTGCTTTATCCATATTTTGTGTCCTCCAAACAATATTTTACTCTTTGCTAACGTTTTTTCTACGGAAATGCTTATTAGCAAAGATAATAGCCAAATTAATGAAATACTTAATAACTCCTAGGATGAAGTCTACTAACATTTTTACGTAGACAAGCATTCCAAGTCCAATACCCTTTAGATAATAGTTAAAGAACCATATCAAACCCCACGATCCAAAAGCACTAACAAACGCCAAAATGAAATATTTGAAGGCATTTTCGCGGAGTTTTCCGCGTGTATGGAATACTAAATACCTTAAAAGGAAGAACTGATATGGTGCAGAAAAACTTCTTGCAATTAAGACCATATAGAGCAGTTCAAATAGGCCTGGACCAATAAAGGCAGTATGTTCTAGAATTGCAAAAACAGCGCAGTCAATACCCCAAGCAGAAACAGAAACAAATAAATATAAAATCGGAGTAATTAAGAATCTTAACGAGTCAGCGACAGGTCTAAAGTGACTATCAGCATTATTGTTGAGATAAATAGTTTGGATTGGAAGTTCAATAATTGGAAAATTTCTCGCGATTTCCATCAAAAAGTTCATCTCATATTCATAGCGACTTCCTACCGAATAAAGACAAGCCTCAAACATGTCTTTATGAATTGCTCTTAATCCAGTCTGGACGTCAGTTAATTTTTTTCCAGTTGCAAGCTTAAAATACCTAGCTGACCAGACATTTCCAGATTTAGATTTCTTAGGAATATTAGTGAAATCTCTAACTCCGATAACTAAATCCCCTTCATGTTCTTGAGCAGCTTCTCTAATTCTTATGATGTCTTCGTAACAATGTTGTCCATCACCATCAGCGGTAATAACATAGTCGACATCGAGATTTTCTTTTATGTATCTAAAACCTGTTTTTAAAGCAAACCCTTTTCCTTTATTTCCCTTATAAGAAAGGACTTTGAATAAAGTTTCTTCTTCTACTTTTTTCCAAATATCATCATATTGCTCTTCAGATCCATCATTGACGCAGATAAATTCGTCAAAATCATCTTTAGAAAAAGACTTCAAAAATGGAAGAACTAATTCTGAAGGTTGATAGATAGGAATGAGCAATGCAAAACGCATGGATAAATTATCTTATTTATTTGCAAATTTAGAAAGAAAAAAATAAAAAAGTATTTTTTTATTATAAAAGCATTAAAATATACGATATTCTTAAATAGGACTTATGGAAAACGAGGAAAGAGAAGATTTATTGCCTAGTGTTGCAAAGATTACTGAGCAAGAACTAGAAGAAATGATTAAAGCAAAGAACGCCTCTGCTTTAAGAGAAGTTTTTATTAATGTTCCTACAATCGATATTGCTGATGCAGCAGATAATCTTGATCCAAAAGACTTGATTTATATCTTTAGAACGGTTGAATCTTCTTATACCGCTGACTTCTTTGATGACCTATCTATAGAAACAAAAGAAGCTTTAATTTCCACTATGACTAACAAAGAATTAGTTGAAATTATCAATGCTTCTTATGCTGATGACATTGTAGACTTTTTAGTCGAAATGCCCGCAAATCTCGCCTCAAAAGTTTTAAAAGCTGCTGATAAAGAGATGCGTGCAGACATAAACAAACTATTAAAATACGAAGATGATACAGCTGGCTCAATCATGACCACCGAGTATCTAGAATTCCTTGATTCGACTACTGTAGAAAAAACAATTGATGTTATTAGAGAAAAAGGAAAAGACGCCGAAACTGTTTACACAATCTTTGTTAGAAATGCTTCTAGACATTTTGTTGGAACAGTAAACCTCGATGATTTAATTTTTGCTAAACCTACTCAAACTCTAGAAGAAATAATGAATAGAGACATTGTCTCTGTTAATACAAATACCGATCAGGAAGAAGTTGCTAAAACCTTCCGTAGATATGACTTAAACGCTCTTGCTGTTTTAAATAACGATGAAAGAATCGTTGGTATCATCACTATCGATGACGCTGTCGATGTTATGGAAGAAGAAAACACAGAAGACTTTGCTCGTATTTCCAAGATGGAAGCTATTGATAAACCTTACTTAGAAGTTTCTCCATGGCAAAACGCTAAAAAATGTTTCCCTTGGTTAATTGTTCTTCTCGTTTTAGGAACGTTTACCACAATGGTCTTAAATAGATTAGAAAACCAAGCAATTTTCCTAATGATTCCACTTCTCATCGCCTTTATTCCAACTTTAATGGACACAAGCGGAAATGCTGGCGGGCAAACTACAGGTATGATGATTAGATCTCTCGCTTTAGGAGAAGTCACACCTAAAGACATAATTAAAGTTTTGTTTAAGGAACTTTGTTCAGCTCTGATTGTCGGATTATTTGTAGGATCTTTTGCTTTTATTTGGATAATTATTGAAGAATACACCGGAGTTGTATCACTAGGACAAATAAAAGGCTACGATTTTGCAGGTGTAAATATTTGGAATGGAAACTGCTGGACACCTGAATTTGCCGGTATAGCAATAAGGACTGCCGGATTAACCGCGATAACAATGTTCTTTGCGATTGTTTTATCAAAATCTATCGGAACAATTCTTCCAATGTTTGCTGCTGCAATCAAAAAAGACCCAGCCCTTATTTCTCAACCTATGCTTACAACTATAATGGATGTTACTACTCTTATAGTTTATTTCGGTATTAGTTGTCTATTCTTTACAGAATTTTTATAAAGAAAAATTATTGTAAAAGAATATTGCTCTTTGTATAATTCTCTCGCTGCGGAGGTGGCGGAATGGTAGACGCGTACGTTTGAGGGGCGTATGGTTATGCCGTGTGGGTTCAAGTCCCATTCTCCGCACCAACTTGTCTAAAAGCTCGATGTAATCGAGTTTTTTTCTTATTTATGCAAGTATCTATATTATTTAAATATGATATAATAATCTTGTTAGATAAATTGAAATGCCGCTAGTTGAATTAAAAAATGTAAACTTCAATTATGGAGATAAAGAGCTCTATAATAATGTTAATCTCAAGATTAATCCAAAAGAGCACTGTTTTCTTGTTGGAGTTAATGGTTCAGGGAAAACTACACTATTTTCTCTTATTTCAAAAGAACTTAGACCAGATTCAGGAGAAGTAATTCTTCAAGATAATTTGACTTTTTCTGTCCTAGATCAGCATTTAAAAATTCAAACAGACCAAACTGTAATCGACTATCTTTACGGCGTTTATAAAGATCTCTTTGATAAAGAAAAAGAAATGAAAGATCTTTATGAAAAAGCCTCATATGACTTTGATAATTTCGAAAAAATACTAAATAAAGCCAACAATTTAAATGAATATCTAGTCGAGCAGGGTTTTTATGCTCTTCAGGAAAAAGTTGGAAAATTGATAAACGGATTAGGAATTTCCGACTTTCTTTTGGAAAGAAAACTTTCCACTCTTTCTTCTGGACAAAAAGAAAAAATCTATCTCGCTAAAATGCTCCTAGAAGACAACGATTTCTTATTGATGGACGAACCAACAAACTTTTTGGATGCTAATCAAATCAAGTGGTTGTCTCAATTTTTGCAAAATTATCCAAACGCTTTCCTCATAATCTCTCACGATGTGGCGTTTATGAAAACTGTCGGAGAAATCTTTTTCTCACTAGAAAACAAGACGCTCACTAGATATAAAGGGGATTACGACACATTTATAGAAGCTAAAAAATTAAATGAAGAACTTTATAAAAAGAACTACGCCGCACAACAACGTTACATTAAAAAAGAAGAAGATTTTATTCAAAAACATATTGTTAGAGCAACATCAGCAAAAGCTGCTAAATCACGAAGAGCTAGACTAGCTCACGTGACAAGATTAGCTCCTCCTGCTAAAGAAGAAGGACTCGTAAATTTTACGTTTCCATTTTCCAAATATGTTGGGGATGTTACAGTAAAAATAGAAGACTTAGAAATTGGCTATGACTTCCCACTTTTAGATCCAATTTCTCTTGAACTAAAAAAGAATGAAAAAATAGCAATTATTGGCGAAAACGGAGTAGGAAAAACAACTCTAGTAAGAACTATATTGGGACAAATTCCTAAAATCGGAGGGAGTTTTGCGTTAATAAAAGACTTAAAGATCAATTATTTCAATCAAGATGAGCCTATTCCTTTCTCCCTTACTCCGTTTGATTATTTCAAGCAATTCTTTCCTAACTATTCCAATACAGAAGTTAGAACTGCCTTAGGTAATGTCGGGGTAAAAAAGGAGACAGCATTACGAAAAATGAGTGAACTTTCTGGAGGAGAAATTACTAAGACTAGATTAGCAATTCTTACTAAAACTCCTTGCAACTTTTTAATCCTTGACGAACCTACAAACCATCTTGATCAAAAAGCAAAAATGTCCCTTTTTCAAGCAATCGCAGAGTTTCCAGGAACAGTAATTTTAATTTGCCATGAAAAAGATTTTTATGATGGCTTAGTTGATTATGAATTTAATATTTAAGCAATTAATTGTTTTGGTTTAAGTTTGAATAATATGCAAATATATTTAGTGTGTGGAATTTTAACCCAGTAGTTATATCCATTAACATCATAGTTATAAGCAATAATTGATTTGGAATATAGATTGTTAATCTCTTTCAAGATAACTAGTTCCTTTTCGATTTCTTCATCATTTTCATTATCGAGAACGCCATAATTGACAGCTTGTTCCACTTTTCCAATTTTCTTAACACATTCTTTAAACTTTGTAACGCTTGTAGAATCAAAATGCATTTCCTTCATTTCTTCAAGAATTTGAAGTTCGTTTTCCTGGAATGAGTAACCTTTTTTAAGCAAAAGATCAGATAATTTTTGTAATGTCTCAATTTTGTTAAGCATTACGACAGAAAGAGTTCTGACTCTATTTATTAAATTTTTCTTTATCTCTACAGCATAAGAGAGAACAACAATAATGTTGATCAAATACAAAAATACAAGAATGACAACAATAAGTAAAATAATCTGCCAAGGTTCCATACGTTAATTCTAATTACTAAAGTAAAAGAAATAAATATTAAACTGGAATTTTTTATCGTTTTTTGCTGTTTTTCACCTTTTTTAATATTGTTAAATATATTAAAAACAACTAAAATTACTACAACTATGAATAAAAAACCAATTTGTGCGATTCTTTACGATTTCGATAGCACGCTTGCAATCACAGATATGCAAGCTTTTGATTTTATCCCTGCTTTAGGAATGGAACCTAAAGAATTTTGGGATGAGACAACTAAATTTTCTGAAGAAACAGGTTGCGAAAGAACTCTTTCCTACCTCTACACAATGAAGAAACTTGCTAAAGAAAAAGGTATTAAAATTGACAAAGAATTCCTTAGAGCTTGTGGAAAAAACATCCAATTTTTCCCTGGCGTTACTACTTGGTTTAATAGAATCAACGAATACGGAAAAGAGCACGGGGTTAGAGTTGAACATTACCTAGTTTCTTCTGGAAACAAAGAAATTGTAGAAGGCTGCTCTATTGCTAAAGAATTCAAGGTTATGTACGCCTGTGAATATCTCTTTGATAAGAAAACAGGCGAGATTTACTGGCCAAAATTAGTTATAAATTACACACAAAAGACACAATACTTCTTTAGAATTTCTAAAGGTGTTTATGATGCAACTGACGATATTGGTGTAAATGAAAAGAAACCTGAAAGAAGGGTTCCTTACCAAAATATGATTTACATTGGAGATGGAATGACAGATATTCCTTCAATGATTATTGTTAAAAATAACGGCGGAAAATCTATCGCTGTTTATCCTAAAGGAAAAGAAGAAAAGATTAAAAGTTTAAAGCAAGATGGAAGAGTTAACTATGCTTGTTTAGCAGATTATTCTGCTGGAAAGAAACTCGAAAAAATCCTTCAATTTATTATTCAATCAATTCAAATTAATACAGCATTAAATAACGAAGAAAATTAAGAGGTCAACATATGAGCACTAGAAAGCAAATAGCTATTGTTTTATCTGGAGGAATAGGAAGTAGATTTTCCGAAAGAACTCCAAAACAATTTATTATGATGGGCGATAAACCTCTTTTAATCCATACTCTTTATAAATTTTCTACCTCTATTGATGTTGATCGTATTTATGTAGTTGCTCCAAAACAATATTTAGAAGAAACTAAAGAACTTATCGCGAAATATCATGTAAAGAAAGTTGCTTACGTTCTTCCTGGAGGACCAACTAGAGAAGAATCTACTCTTCATGCTTTAGATTTTATCTACAAAGAAGGAATAAATTTCTCTTCTCTTATCATGGTTCATGATGCTGATAGACCAAATGTTACTCATAAAATAATTAAAGATAATTTCAGAATGGCATATAACACTGGAACTGCTGTTACAGCAGTTAATCCAGCCGATTCCATTGCTTATTCTAGAGAAGGTTTAATTTTGGATGCCTATTTAAATAGAAACCTAACTTATTTTATTCAAACTCCCCAAACATTTAGATTTGATATTCTTTATTCTTCAATGGTATCTTCATTTAAGAAGGGGACTATTTACAAAATGACTGATGAAGCATCAATAGTAAAGGCAAACCACTACAAAATTAAAATAGTAGAAGGCGATCCAAATAACTTTAAAATCACCACTAGAGTCGATGCGGCAATCTTTATCGCGGGGCTAAAATAAATGTTTATTCCTGAAGTTGGAAAAATATACGAAGGAACTGTTGCAAAAGTCTTTTCAAACTACGCAATTTTAATATTTGAAGAGGGTTTTACGGGGTTATTGCATATTTCAGAGACTTCAGATAACTATATAAGAAGTTTTACTTCTTTAGTTAAAGTAGGAAAAATTTATAACTGCAAAGTAATTTCTTTAGATCCAAATGGACAAAATATTAAAGTTTCCATTAAGAAAATTACAGCTGAAGAAAGAAAGAATTATGAGAAATTTGTCGATGTTTCTCATCTAAAAACTGATTTCACATCATTGAGTTCGCATCTCGGTGGTTGGATAGATTCAAAAATTGGGAAGGAAGAAAAAAATGATTAAAGTTGATGACTCATTTATTTTGAACAAAATTGACTATGCGTCTTACTTAGACCAAGTTAAGCAAATCAACGAAGGAATAAACAAACGTTCCTTAGTTGGTTCTGATTTCCTTGGCTGGGCAGATTATCCTTTAACTTATGATAAGGAAGAATTTGAAAAAATTAAGAAAGACGCTGAATATATTAGAAAGAACTTTGAAGTTCTTGTTGTTACTGGTATTGGCGGATCATATTTAGGAGCTAGAGCTGCAATTGAAGCATTAAACGGCTTATTCCCACAAAAAGATATTGAAATTATCTATTTTGGACAAACTTTTGCACCTAGTTATGTTGCCCAAGTTCTTAAATATTTAGACAATAAAAAATTTGCTATTAATGTAATTTCTAAATCTGGTACCACTACTGAAACTGCAATCGCATTTAGATTATTAAAAGAAAAACTTGAAGCTAAAGTAGGCAAAGAAGAAGCCGCTAAAGCAATATTTGCTACTACAGATAAAGAAAAAGGTGCACTTTTAGAACTAACTAAGAAATATGGTTATTCTAAATATGTTCTTCCTGCTGATGTTGGAGGAAGATATAGTGTATTCACTGCTGTTGGTCTTCTTCCTATGGCTGTTGCTGGCATCAATATTGATGAATTCATGCTCGGAGCTAAATTAGCTAGAGAAGAATTCAGCAAAGGTGAAATTAATGAAGCTTATAAATATGCCATCATCCGTCACGAATTATATAAGAAATATCCAGTAGAAATGTTTGTTTCTTATGAACCAAGATTCGTTCAATTAGGTGAATGGTGGAAACAATTATTTGGTGAAAGTGAAGGAAAAGAAAAGAAAGGTTTACTTCCAGATAGCGCCACATTCTCAACTGATTTACATTCCTTAGGTCAATTTATCCAAGATGGAACTCCAATCTTATTTGAAACGATTCTTGACATAGAAAAGCCAGCTATGGATGTAAATATCCCTCTAGATGAAGATAATTTAGATAAACTTAACTATTTAGCCGGAAAAACTCTAGATTACGTAAATAAAAAAGCTGAAGAAGGTACATTAAAAGCTCACGTAGAAGACGGAAAAGTTCCTAACTTAGTCCTTAGATTAGAAGAAATGTCTCCAAAAGCTCTTGGATATCTCTTCTACTTCTTCATGAGAACATGTGCTATGTCAGCATACTTAAATAAAATAAATCCATTTAACCAACCAGGAGTTGAAATTTATAAAAAGAACATGTTTCATCTCCTAGGAAAGCCAGGCTATTAATACCTAAAGACACAACAAAAAGGTTCGAGATTGTCGAACCTTTTTTAATCCTAAATTATTACTTTTTTACAATTAAAGAATTAATCTTTTTAACAAATCCAATCTTATCTTCAATCTCAATTCCTTCTAACATAAGAGCTTCATCATAAAGTAGTGAGCCATATTCTTTAACTAAATCATCATCTTCAATAGAAATGATATTTTGAACTAATGGATGTTTTGGATTAAGCTCTAAGACCTTTTTAGAAGTTGGGAATGAAGCTTCTTCCTCAGATAATCTAGATTGATCTTTTAAGATTCTTTCCATGTTTAAAGACATTGAATCTTTAGAAGTTAGACAACATGGAGAATCAATTAATTTAGAAGAGAATATAACATCATCTACTTTAGAATTAAGAGATTCTTTTAAGTTATCTAAAGCGCGTTTATGTAAATTTGTTGCTTCTTCTATCGCTGCTTTTTCTTCATCAGATAAATCAGCTTCTGAATCCATTGAAATATTCTTAAATTCTTTATCTTTATATGTATTCATCATGGATAAGACGAATTCATCAATAGCTTCAGAAAGAAGTAATACATTAATGCCTTTTTCTTTAAATTTCTCTAATTGAGGAAGATTAACAACTTCATCATGGCTTCTTCCTGAGGCGAAATAGATATATTTTTGTTTCTTCTCCATAGATGAAACATAAGTATCTAAATCAATTAAATCTTCATCCTTAGTTGTGGAGAAAATTAATAGATCTTGGAGCAAGTCTTTCTTTTGTCCATAGCTTTCATAGATTCCGCCCTTAAGATAATTTCCATAAATCTTGAAGAATTTCTTATATAAATCAAAGTTATTCTTCTTTGTTTCAGCTAGTTTATCTATCACTTTCTTTTCAATAGAAGATTGAACTCTATTCAAAAGAGAGGAGTTTTGCAGCATTTCTCTAGAAATATTAAGTGGGAAGTCCTCACTATCGACCACGCCTTTTACAAATTTAAGATAATCGGGAATTAACTCTTTGCAGTGATCTTTAATAAAGACACCTTTAGTATAAAGAGTTAAACCTTTCTCGTAATCATCTGAATAAATGTTATATGGAAGATGACTTGGGACAAATAATAAGGCTTTATATGTAATAAATCCTTCAAGAGAAATATTTACATTTAGCATAGGATTCTCAAAGTCAGAAAATTTATCTTTATAGAAATTATTTAATTCTTCTTCAGTAATCTCTTTTGGATTCTTTTTCCATAAAGGAATCATTGAATTAAGAGTTTTAATTTCTTCTACATCTTCATATTTACCTTCGATTTCTTTTCCTTCTTTATCTAATTTAGGTTTAGAAGTTTTAACTAACATCCTAATAGGATAACGGATGTAATCGGAATATTTCTTAATTAAAGACTCAATTTCATATTGTTCTAAAAATCTTGAATAATTAGTTTCCTTAGTATCGTCTTTTAAGAATAATGTAATTTCTGTTCCACTATCCATATCAGATTCAACGTCTTCAATTGTATATTTATCTTTACCGACAGAAACAAATAAGTGAGCTTTTCCATCGATTGGTTTAGAAATAACTTCAACACGTTTAGCAACTATAAAAGCTGAATAGAAGCCAACGCCAAATTGACCAATAATGGATAAGTCGTTATTTTCTTTAAAGTCTTTATATTTCTTAATAAATTCACTAGATCCTGATTTTGCAATAGTGCCTAAATTCTTTTCAATTTCTACTTTAGACATACCAATTCCGGTATCTCTAATAGTTAATGATTTCGCTTTTTTATCCACAGAAATGAAAATTTCATGGGACTTTTGCGGATATTTTTCAGAATTTGTTAAAGAAAGATAACGATATTTATCAATTGCATCTGACGCATTTGAAATAAGTTCTCTCAAGAAAATTTCTTGGTTTGAATAAATAGAATTAATCATTAAATCCAGGAGCTGTTTCGATTCAGTTTGGAATTCTTTTTCTTCTCTCATAAACTACCTCCATTATTTTCATGAAATACAATACTACTTTTTTTAGCAGTTGCAAGTCTTGAGTGCTAAAAATTATGAAAAAAGCCATAAAAAAAGACTTTCTGTTTGTCGAAAGTCAATTATCCCAATTTTTATGTTGGTGCCCGAGACCGGACTCGAACCGGTATGAGTTTGACCTCGAAGGATTTTAAGTCCTTTGCGTCTACCATTTCGCCACCCGGGCATTTTTTGGTCCCTCGCGCGAGGCTCGAACTCGCGACCCCTTGATTAAAAGTCAAGTGCTCTACCACTGAGCTAGCGAAGGATTGGCTGGGGTGGCTGGAATCGGACCAGCGCATCAGGGAGTCAAAGTCCCTTGCCTTACCGCTTGGCTACACCCCAACTGGTGGGTGAAGATGGATTCGAACCACCGAACAATTAAGAGCTGATTTACAGTCAGCCGCGTTTGGCCACTTCGCTATTCACCCAATTTGCGCAACTTTTTCGCCAGTAGAGTTGGTGGATGCTACAGGGTTTGAACCTGTGACCCCCGCCGTGTAAAGGCGATGCTCTCCCGCTGAGCTAAGCATCCGCGGTCGCACTAAATGCGCCTATGTATTATCTCATTATGACCTTGATAAGGCAAATACTTTTTTATTTTTTTATTTTCCTTAGATCTGGTCGAAGAAATACACGGATTTCTTAGCTAAAGTTGCAATTATATTAACGTATAAAAAACTAGATATTATATGATTTTAGAACTTTTAATAAAGGTTTGACCGTTTTAGCAATAGTACCTTTAACAAATGGATCTTTCATCTTGTCCTTAGTTACTAAAGTTCTGAAAGGATATTTTCCACCCATTGCACAAATCTTTAAGTAACGTTTCCAAGCTAAATCGTGGTTCTTTAAGTTCAAAAGTAAGAATTCAAATGCCATTACTTGTGCTAATGTGTAGTCAATATAATAGAATGGGCATTCAAAGATATGGGCTTGTAAGAGCCATCTTCTTCCACTATTCATATATTCACATTCTTTATAAACTTTAACTTTTTCTGGAGTGTATTTAAGCTCAAGTTCATGCCATTTTTGATTTCTTTCTTCTATTGTGGCATTAGGATTTTCATAAACCCAGTGTTGGAATTCATCAACTGTAACTCCATAAGGAAGGAACATAATTGAATCAGAAAGGTGTAAATAACGATACTTCTCTGGATCATCGAAGAATAAATTCATCCAAGGATGTGCAAAGAATTCCATTGACATAGAGTGAATTTCACAAGATTCTGCGGTAGGAGATCTATATTCAGGAATTTTGATATTTCTAGACATATAAGCTTGGAACGAATGTCCAAATTCATGAGTTAAAACATCTACGTCCCCACTAGTCCCATTAAAGTTAGAGAAGATAAATGGAATCTTATATTTCGGGAAATAAGTCATATATCCGCCAGATTGTTTTCCTGGTTTTGCTTCTAAATCTAAAACATGGTGATCGGCCATAAACCTGAAGAAATATGAAGTTTCTGGAGAAAGATCATCATACATTTTCTTAGCTTTTTCAATCTTTTCAGCAGTATCGCCTAAAGGCATTGGATTGCCGTCATTAAATTTAACTGCAATATCATAAATATGAGGGTCTTTAATTTGAGCTCTCTTAAATTGTTCTACTAATAACTTATTATATATAGGAGTTACTACATCATGGATTTCATCTCTATAAGAAGCAACATCTTCTCTATTGTAATCAAATCTAGACATATTGATATAACCAAGTTCAACATAATCTTTAAAACCTAATTTCTTAGCTTTTCTATCTCTTACGTGAACGAGTTTGTCATAGATTTCTTCTAGAGAAGGAGCTAATTTTTCTAAGAAGCTATAGTAGACTTCAGCGGCTTCTTTTCTTGTATTTCTATCTTTATCTTCCATGAATTTAGACATTTGAGGAAGGTTATAAGTTTCGCCTCTAAATTCAATCTTAGCGCTAGCGACTAAGGAAGAATATTCCATAGAAAGACGGTTTTCTTCGATAGATTCTTCAACTACTTCCTCAGAGAATCCTTTTAAAGAATATTCAATCATTGTGAAGTATAAAGAACCTAATTTACTTTCTAAATAAGGTCTAAATTTTGATTCAAGAATTAATTTTTGAAGTTCAATTTCTTTAACTTGAACCAAAGGAAGATTTTCATTTAAATAATCCATTCCTTTTTTATATTTTTTGTTTGTTGTATCAATTGAGAATAGAACTTGTACATGGGTAATTTCGTTTGTAATTCCATCCATGTATTTACCTAAATTTTTGATTACTTTTAAAGCTTCTTCTTGAGTTGGAGCTTCTTTAAATTTCTCAATAAATTCATCTAATTTTTTATTTATAGATTCGACTTTTGGTAGTTTATAAGGCCACTTTTCGAATACTTCTAATTCTTTTGCCATAGCTATCTCCTTTACGATAAGGTTATCTTAGACTCATCAAGACAAAAAATAAATAATAATATTGTTTGTATTTTCTAAAGAAAAAAATAAAATATTGGGGTTTATGAATGACACTGAAACTATTAAATTAATTAATGCAACCTTAGATAAGGTACGTCCATTTCTTCAAAGAGATGGAGGAGACGTTGAGCTTATTGGCTTTAGAGATGGGATTGTTTATCTAACAATGACCGGCGC
>JAXFZD010000010.1:0-30011 GCA_034185265.1 Bacilli bacterium
TTTACTTAATATTCTATAAAGTTCACTGGAAATAATTTTAATTCCTTCTAAGTTTGTGTGAGTTAGAACATGGTAAGCTAAAAGACAATCTATTGATTTATCTTCAAAAGGAATGTGATGCATATCACCTTGTTTAACATCGATATTCAATCCTTTTTCTTTAAATAATTCTTTTACTCTTCTAACGGATTCTTCTGATAGATCCATAGCTTTGACGTTAAATCCATTAGATGCAAAAAGTAATGAATGTCGCCCTAAACCGCATCCTAAATCAAGGAAAGTCTCCTTATTTAGCTTTTTCCATCTATTTAAAAGGTAAATAGACCTTGGAGATGGTTCTAGCCAAATTTGTTCATCTTCGACCTGTTTCCAGTCCCACTCTTTTGCGAATTTCTCTTTTTGCATGCAAATATTTTAGATTCTTAAAGGGAAAATAAAAAGCACATCCGAAGATGTGCGAAATTTTAAATTAGAAATTAGAAATTAATTAGTTTAATTTTTCTTTTAAAGTTTTGGAAGGTTTGAAAGCAACGCTCTTTGCTGCTGGGATAAGGATCTTTTGTCCATTGGCAGGATTTGTTCCGTTTCTTGCAGCTCTTTCTTTCTTTGCGAAGATTCCAAAGCCAGAGAGTTTGACTTCTTCACCACGAACAAGGGCTTCTTCGATTAATCCCAATAATTCATCAACGACTCTTTCTGCGTCAACGTGGGAGACTTCAGCCTTAAGGGCGACTTTTTGTACTAATTCAGCTTTATTCATAAAGATAATTTCCTCCTATTTGCTGTATTGTTAATTTAAAATTAGCAAACAAAGTATCAAAGTGCAAGAAAATTCGTTCAAATTCATTTAAAACAATAAAAATTCGATACTTTCTAGGCTTTTTTGACAAAATTTATATAATTAACAAGATTTTCTAAATTTGCTCGAATATTTACTTCGCCAAACGGTAAATAATATTGATTGGCGTGCCCGTGAAATCGAAAGAATTTCTAATTCTATTCTCTAAATATCGAGTGTATGAAAAATGGGCAAAATTTGGATCGTTGCAGAACATGACAAAAGTTGGTGGATTTACACTAACTTGAGAGGAAAACATTATCTTCAATCTACCATGATTAAAGTTGGGGGTTGGATTCATATTTTGAGCATCCAAAATAATTTGATTTAAGATTGAAGTTGGAACTCTCTTATTTATAGATTCATAGGCTCTTAGAATTGCAGGAATTATTTTATTTACTCCTTTTCCAGTTTTAGCCGAAACATAAACAATTTCCGCGAATGCTAAGAATTTAAATCTATCTCTAATTTCTGCACTGAATTCTTCTTGAGATAGGCCTTTTTTTGCTAAATCCCACTTATTTACAACGATGACCATACCTTTTTTCTCTTCAAAAGCATAGCCAGCAACGTGCCTATCCTGGTCTAAAATTCCTGTTGAAGCATCTAATACAACTAACGCAATTTGACTTCTTTCAATCGCAGAAAGAGCCCTAATTGCTGCATATTTATCTATAGATTCGTAAATTTTTCCTCTTTTAACTAGTCCCGCAGTATCAATACAAACAAAATGTTTGTCGTTTACATCAAATGGAGTATCGATTGAATCTCTAGTAGTTCCAGCAATAGAATTAACAATTACTCTTTCTTGACCTAATAAGGAATTAGTTAAACTTGATTTTCCTACATTAGGACGTCCAATTAGACAGAAAGTAACAGCTTCAGGATATTCTTGCTCTTCTTGAAATTTTAAATTAGCAACGATTTCATCAAGTAAATCACCTACTCCAATACCATGAGAAGAAGAAATAATCCATGGATCCCCTAAACCTAAAGAATAAAATTCAACTGCATCCCCAACTAAATCAATGTTATCAATTTTATTTACAACTAAAAGAATGCGTTTATTTGATTTATAGAGCATTTTAGCAACTTCATAATCGTCGCTTTTTAATCCAGATTTGCCATCCACAACAAATAAAATTAAGTCGGCTTCTTCAATAGCTATTTCAACTTGAACTCTAATGTCGTCTTGGAATGGACCTTTATTTACTTCAATTCCACCAGTATCAATTAATCTAAATTCTTTAGTTAACCAGGTAACTTTTCCGTAGATTCTATCTCTGGTAATTCCAGGAACATCATCAACAATCGAAGCTCTATAGCCAACTAAACGATTAAAAAGCGTAGATTTTCCTACGTTAGGAGTTCCTACTAGAGCTACAACTGGTAAAGGCATTATTTAATATCTCCAACTTTTTCCTTAATTATTCTTAAAACTTCATTAATAACTTCTTCAATTGATAATTCTGATGTATCTAAAGCAATTGCATCATCAGCTTGCTTTAAAGGAGCAAAAGCACGAGAAGAATCAATGTGATCTCTAGTTTGGACGTCCTTTAAAACATCCTCATAAGACATGTTGATTCCTTTTTCTTTTGCTTCAAGATAGCGGCGTTCAGCACGTTTTTCAACACTTGCGATTTGATAAATCTTTACGTCAGCGTCAGGAAGAACATACGTTCCAATATCTCTTCCATCCATAATTACATTTTTACTTCTAGCCATAGCTCTTTGCATTTCAACTAAAGCTAAACGGATATTTTTATATGAAGCGATATAAGAAACATTAGAAGAAACTTCTTTTTCTCTAATAACTCTAGTTACGTCCTCATCGTTGCATAAAACTGTTCCGTTATCTAATAAATCAATGGTTACATCTTTAATAATTGAACAAGATTCTTTTTCATTTTTTGGATCTAATCCTCTTTTAATAACTGCATACGTAAAAGCTCTATACATTGCTCCTGTATCGATATAAACAAAATTTAAAATCTTAGCTACAGCTTTAGCGATTGTAGATTTTCCAGCAGCGGCTGGACCATCAATTGCAACAGAAATGTTCTTCATAATTTATCCTCTATAAATAATTGTAATAAGCCAAGCTAGTAAACCAAGCAAAACAAAAATAAAGCAAAAAGAGAGGACCATGTAGTATCTTTTTTTGTTTTTTATGTAATATTTGTAAGGTGTGGAACTTATTTTAAAGTTGGCTTCTTGAATAGCTCTATAAGTAGCTTCTTCATTAGTTAAAATATCTTTTGAAACCTTTTCTTCGTAAAAAGAAGAAGTCTTTTTTACTCGGTATTTTAAAATATCTGCATCATTCATTACTCGAATGTCTGCACGATATTTAGCAAATAAATCCTTACGAGTTTCCACCGCTCTATTTTATACAAAAATAGATAGTGATGAAAGAAGTTAATTGCCATAGATAAAAAAATTACTATAATAAATCTAGCGATGTTTTTGGAGGTTAAAATATGGCTAAAAAAGTAAAAGTTGATGCAGAAGCTTGCATTGGCTGTGGATTATGTGTTGGTTCTCATCCAGCAATTTTTGATTTCAATGACGAAGGAAAAGCAGTTGCTATCGCCGAAGGTGATGAAGCTGAAGTTGAAGACGCAGTTGCTTCTTGCCCAGTCGCTGCAATCTCTGAAGAATAATCTAATCTTTTAATATTAGCAAGGCGGTTTATAACCTTGCTTTTATTTTTTCTTTTTTGTCCCAACTCTACCATCAAACCTCAAGAAATAATGGATGGACCTATAGACTATAAAAGTAACAATAACAACAAGAACGTCTTTGATTGCATTAAACGGCAATACAGCCAAAGTCGAATAACTCCATTTGATGTCTTTAATTGCTGGAATTGCTTGTCTCATAAAGAATAATAAGTCTTCGGGTTTATAGCCCATAACTTTGCAATAAAATGGAATTAATAAATAGACGTTAAAGAACATAGCAGAAACGATTTGAACAACAGTTCCAATTAAAAAACCCCACAAAACCCCTTTTAAATTTCTCTTTTTCGAATAAATAAAGGAAGCAGTAACCACATAAATAGTAGATAAAAGAAGATCTGAGAATTCTCCTACTGTAAAGGTTATCGAAGTAGGAAGTTTAAGTAATGTCTTAATTAGAAGAACGCAAAATCCACTTAGCGGCCCATAAGCAAACCCGCAAATAAAGGCAGGTATTTCATCAAAATGAAATTCTAAAAATGACGGGAAAATAGGAATTTTGATTTTGAAATAAGGGACAACATATAAGATAGTCGCCATCGCCCCAAAAATAGCAACTCTAGAAATAAACCTAACTATGTTGAAATCTTTTTTAGGAAAGCTTTTGAAATAAAAACTTATAGTAACAATGATAAGAACGAAAAAGAAGGTTAATGCAAGAATATTGATAATTGACTCATTATTCATTAAAAAATCCTCCATTTCAGAGGACGAGGTTCTTAAAAAATAAAAGCCTTCTAACATCCGGACTTTACCGTTGGCTCTAGAATTTCACTAGATCTGCTTTCGCTCGCGGGCTATACCGCCAGTTGACGTAATTCTCGTCACCCTGAAGATGACTATATTATATATTTTCAATAATCCGATTCAATAAAATCTCTTACTTTAAGTAATTTATCTTCTGCTTCTTCTATCGAGGAATAAGAAATAACAATTTTATTATTAATTCTTTTTACTTTAGGATCAGTATCTTCATGTTGCCCTTTTAAATTCCTAACTAATTCTTCCGTCTCTCTAACAGAAATATCTTCATCATATATTTTATTAAGAACAAAATTTGCATTTTCCTCATCTAAGCCTATCAAAGCCCTCGCATGACCATAAGATAATTTTTTATCGCTAACAGCTTTTTGAACTTTTGGAGAAAGAGAGAGAATTCTTAATTGATTAACAACTTGACTTCTAGAGCAGTGAGAAAGTTGGGCTAAAGTCTCTTTACTGTAATTAAAATCATTGATTAAGTGTTCATAAACAGTTGCCATTTCAATAACATTTCTATCTTTCTCATCTCTATTGTCAGCAAGAAGCATGAGTAAAACTTGTTCATCAGTAATATCTGCTATTACACAAGGAACAGTAAGAAGACCATTTTTCTTTGCTCCATAAAGCCTTCTTCTTCCTAAAACAACCTCAAATTTATCATTCTTTGGACGAACAACTAAGGGATTAAATACCCCTCTTTCTTTAATTCCGTTTGCGTAAAAATCTACTGTTTTTGCAGAAATTAACACATTTTTGATAAATTGAGTATCTTCTAATAATGATAAGGGAACTAGTTTCGAAGGGGAACTTTGATATTCTTTTTCAATTTCGTCAACAACATTCTCTTGCGAAAATTTCTCGATTAATTGCTCTAAATCTATAGAAAGAGTCTTATTCTTCACACTCATGGTCTATAACCTCTTTGGCTACGGATAAATAAGCAATTGACCCAGAACTTGTAGGTCTAAATAAATATAAAGGCATTTGTTTTGCTTGAGAAATTTGCACAGATTGACATCTCGGAATTGAAGCTAGGAAAGTATTTTCTTTAAATAATCTTCTAACTTGCGATGAAATTTCAGTTCCTAAAGCAGTTCTAGAGTCATACATTGTTAAAAGGAAACCTTCGATTGTTAGCTCTGAATTTTGGCTCTTTTGAACATTAGATATTGTAGAAAGAATTTGGGCAACACCTTCCATTGCAAAATATTCACATTGGACAGGAATAATTACGGAATTCGATGCCACTAACGCATTTAAAGACAAAAGCCCTAGTGAAGGAGGACAATCAATCAAAACATAATCATATTTTTCTCCTAAGTCTCCAAGAACTTTTTTTAATAAACTAAAAGGAGCTGGAGAATAATTTATATACAAAGATGGTTCTAAATTACTTAAAGAAAGATTTGCAATAACAATATCTAAATTTTCTATCGATGTAGATAGAATACAGTCGTTGATATTTTTCTCTCCTGTCAAAGCAGAATAAATCGTATTTTCTACTAAACTTATATCGATCCCAAATCCTCTGCCACTATTTCCTTGAGGATCCAAATCTATAAGCAAAACCTTTCTTTTAAGAATAGCTAAAGAAGTCGATAAATTAATTGCTGTTGTAGTTTTACCGACCCCACCTTTTTGATTTGCTATAGAAATAATCTTCATAGATATAATTTTAAAGTGACTTAGAAATAATTAAAGGCCAAGCTCTCGGATACTTATTTGCTGTGTCTTTATCTTTTTTATAAATATATGTTGCTCTAAGATCGCCACTTACCGGCAAATAATCCTTGTGTTTTTCAACAAAAGAAACGTACATTTTCTTCATTGTTGGCTTAGCTTCGGTATCTTCTTGCTCAGCTTTAAGAGATTTCATCGCAATATTTAACCCATTTCTTTTTAGTAAAGGAGTTCCTACTTCAATTTGAATTCTAGTTGAAGCAAATCCTCTAGAAATTACATAATCAAAATGAGTTCTTAAGTCTTTAATTAATTCAACTCTTCCTACATAGAAAGATAAATTTTCAATTTGTAGTGTATCTTTTAATTCGTTTAAGAATAGAAATTTTTTTTGAGTTGCATCAATTAAAGTAACTTTTAAAGAAGGATAAGCTAGAGCTAGAACAGCCCCAGGAAAACCTGCTCCGGAGCCAATATCCGCTAATAATCTATCATTTGTATCAAAATATAAGCTTGGTAATAAGGAATCGTAGAAATGTTTAATGAAAATATCTTCATCTTCAATAATAGAAGTTAGATTAATTTTTTCATTCCATTCTTGAAGAAGTTTTACGTAAGTTAAAAGCTTAGGATAAAGCTCTTCTAGGTTTACCCCTTTGCTTTCAAATACTTTGAAATATTCTAAAAACTTACTTTTTTCCATTTTTCATCTTCTTTAAGTTTAAGATAAGAACTGAGATATCAGCAGGATTAACACCTGAAATTCTTGAGGCTAATCCTATATTAGATGGCCTAATGCTATCTAACTTACTACGTGCCTCTAATCTTAAACCATCCATATGTAAATAATCAATATCCTCAGGGATTGGCATATCATCTTGCTTTAAGATAGATAACGCTTCTTTTTCTTGGTTTTTAATATAACCTTCGTATTTAACAGAAGTTTCTAAATACATGATTTGTTCATCTCTGAGTTCAATATCATCTAAAGCCCTGATCAATGGACGAATTCTTCTATATTCAAAATGTGGTCTTTTTAAGATATCTAAACCTTTAAATCCATAATTTTTATCAGCTGGAACATACTCGTTTTCCTCAAAATAACGCGCTAATCCTTCTTTATCATCAATAATTGTAGTTTCTAAGATTTTTCTAACTTCATCAATTTGAGAATATTTATTCTTAAATACCTTATATTCTTCTTCACTAATTAGACCTAATTCATAACCCTTATCCATAAGTCTATAGTCAGCATTGTCGTTTCTTAAAAGAAGCCTGAATTCAGCTCTAGAAGAAAGAAGTCTATAAGGCTCTTCAGTTCCTTTTGTGACTAAATCATCGATCATTACTCCAATATAAGCTTCGTTTCTTTTCAAAACAAATTTACCTTTATTTTGAATCCATAAAGAAGCATTTATACCTGCCATTAATCCAAGTCCAGCAGCTTCTTCATAGCCTGAAGTTCCGCAAATTTGTCCAGCACCATAAAGTCCTTCAAATTTCTTTATTCTTAAAGTCTCATCAAACTGTAAAGGTCTAATCGCATCATATTCAATTTGATATGCATATTTAAGAATTTTTGCTTTTTCTAATCCTGGAAGAGAATGAACCATTTCTTCTTGAATCTCTTTTGGCATCCCAGTAGAGAACCCCTGGAGATAGATTGAATTTCCGTGTTCAAATTCAGGTTCTAAAAAAAGCTGATGTCTTTCTTTATCGGCAAATCTAACAATTTTAGATTCAATTGATGGACAATATCTAGGACCAGCAGAATTTATAATTCCATTGAAAAGAGCGGACTTTTGCAGGTTTTCTTGTATGATTTGCAGAGTTTTTGGACTTGTATAAATTAGATAACATGGGAGCTGATCTTTTAAAGGAGTATAAGAAAATTGTCTATAGGAGAAACATAATTTTTCATCGCTTCCTTCTTGAATTATTGCATTAGAAAAATCAATTGTCTCTTTAGCTAATCTTGGAGGAGTACCGGTTTTTAATCTAAAAATATCAATACCCATTTCTTGAAGAGCTTCAGATAAACCAATAGAAGCTTTTTCTCCATCTGGTCCTCCAGAAACTACTTCTTCTCCTCTAATTCTTTGACCATTTAAATAAGTTCCTGTTGTAATTATTACTGCTTTTGAGGTGATTACTTGACCGTTTTTAAGTTTGACTCCATAAACTTTCTTATCTTTATAAAGCAAGGAAACAACTTCATTTTCTAAAATTGTTAAGTTAGGTTGCTTATCTAAAACTTCTTGGACATAAGCAGGATAACCAACTTTATCCTGCTGAGAACGCAAACATTGAACTCCTGGGCCTTTTCCTGTGTTAAGTAACTTCATTTGTAAAGGATGATGATCAGCAGCGATTCCCATTAAGCCGCCTAAAGCATCGATTTCTCTAACTACGACACCTTTTGCAGATCCACCAATATGAGGATTACATGGCATATTTGCAATCATTTTCTTATTTAGTGTAACTAAAAGAACCTTCATTCCCATCTTAGATGAGATATATGAAGCTTCTACCCCAGCGTGTCCGCCACCAACTACAATGATGTCAAAATCCATTATCCAACAGATCCTTCCATATCCATCTTAATTAGTTGATTAAGTTCAACAGCGTATTCCATAGGTAATTCTTTTGCAAAAGGATCAAGGAATCCCATAACAATCATTTGAGTTGCGGCTTGTTTAGATAATCCTCTCGACATTAAATAGAAAAGTTGCTCCTCGCTAAGTTTAGAAACTGTAGCTTCGTGTTCAATATAAGAAGTAGCGTTTTTAACTTCATTTTTAGGATAAGTATCAGATTTTGAAACATTATCAAGAATCAAAGTATCACACTCTACATGAGATTTTGAATTAGCCGCATCTTTTTCAAATCTTACAGTCCCTCTAAAGTTAGCTTCTCCTCCATCATAAACAACGGATTTGGAAATAATAGTCGAAGATGTATTCTTACCAATATGAATCATTCTAGCTCCAGAATCCTGAATTTGATTCTTCTTCCCTACAGCAATAGTTACCGTGGCCCCTTTACTTCTATCTCCTTTTAGAACACAAGCAGGATATTTCATTGTAGTCATTGAACCAATATTTCCATCAACCCACTCCATAAAGCCATCTTCTTCAACTAATGCTCTTTGAGTAACTAAATTTAAAATGTTATTTGACCAGTTTTGAATAGTTGTATAACGAACATGAGCTCCTTTGCCAACAACAATTTCTACTACGCCAACATGAAGAGAATCTTTTGAATAAGAAGGAGCGGTACATCCTTCAACATAATGAATATCAGCTCCATCATCAGCAACTATTAAAGTGCGTTCAAACTGCCCTGTTTTTTCATTATTTATTCTAAAATAGCTCTGTAGTGGCTTCTCTAACTTAACTCCTTTTGGAACATAAATAAATGATCCTCCAGACCAACAAGCTCCGTTAAGGGCAGAAAATTTAGAGTCGGCAACTGGAATTACTGTTCCAAAATATTTTTTAAATAAGTCAGGGAACATCCTTAAACCCATATCAGAAGAAAGGAAAATTACACCTTTTTCTTCTACTTCTTTTAACATGTTATGATAAACAACTTCAGACTCATATTGAGTAGACGCCCCCGCTAAAAATTTAGCTTCAGCTTCAGGAATACCTAATTTTGTGAATGTATTTTTAACCGTTTCAGGAACTTCTTCCCATTTATTTGTTTCTTTTCCCGAAACTCTCGTGAAATATGTATAAGTAGAAAAATCAATATCCTTTAAAGAAGGCCCAAATTTAGGCATAGGCATTTTCATAAACTTTCTAAAAGCGTCTAGTCTAAATTCAGTCATCCACTCAGGCTCGTTTTTTAAAGCTGAAATTTCTTTGATAACATCTTCATTTAATCCAATTCCAGTATCAAAAATAGAGACGTCTTCATCTTTGAATCCGTATTTATACTCTTCTTCAAATTCAAATTTCTTACTCATTATTTATCCCTATTTAAAATATCTTTTGCGCTTTCCCAGCCAATCAAAGCACAGTGAATTCTAGCAGCTTGTTTAGAAGTATTCATAAAAGCTAAAGCTTCTCCTAAAACTGAATTATCATAAGTTTCTTCATGAATCATTTTTTCATATTGATCTATTATATAGAAAGCTTCTTTTTTACTTTTTCCAATAAGTAAGTCGCAAAGAATATCGGTTGAAGCAGTAGAAATGGCACAAGCAACTCCATTCCAATAAGCTTCTAAAATTGTTTCCTTTTCATCTAACTTTAAAAAGAAATCAATATCATCAATGCAGTTTACGGATGAGGAATGTACCTTCTCAAAGCCTTCTCCTTCGGGAGTTTTCTTATATCTAGGAGAAGAATAATGATCCATTATAATTTCTCTCATCATTAAAGGATTTAATTCAAATAAAGTAGGCATCTAGGTAATTTCCTCCTTCTTTTACTGCTTTAACTAAAGCATCTATATCTTCTTTTGTGTTATAGAAATAGAATGAAGCTCTAATCGTTGCAATTGTATTTATAACTGGATTAAGGATCTTTGCACAATGCTGGCCAGAGCGACATGCAACACCTTTTGAATTAAGATAGGTTGCAGCATCTTGAGCAAAAACATCTTTAATATTAAAAGCAATTATTCCTGAAGTAGCATCTTTGTTATATATAATGATGTTATCAAGCTTCATTAACTCGGAAATAGCGTACTTTCTGAGCTCAATTTCGTATTTATGAATATTCTCCATTCCAACTGAATTTAAGTAGTTTATTGTTGCTAAAAGACCACAAATCCCAGCTAAATTTAGCGTTCCTGCTTCAAATTTCATTGGAGCATCCAGATAAATCGCTGTTGTATCTTTATAGAATTTTACGTTCATTCCGCCACCAGTTTTAAAGACATCCATCTTCTGCAATAAATCATATTTTGCATATAGAACTCCAACTCCAGTAGGTCCACACATTTTATGAGCAGAGAACGATAGGAAATCGCAGTCTAGATCTTTAACATCAGTTTTAAGGTGCGGAACAGATTGAGCTCCATCAATAGAAACTAAAATATTTCTTTGATGAGCTTCTTTGCATAAACGCTTTACATCAAGTTCATAACCTAAAACATTAGTAACATGTGCTAAAGAGATTAATTTTGTTTTTGGAGAAATTATTTTTAAAACAGATTCAACAGTAACTCTTCCGTTTTCTAACGGAGCAAAAATAATCGATAGATTCTTTTCTTTTGCTACTTCAAACCAAGGCAAAAGGTTTGAAGCGTGTTCAGCTTCAGACAATATTATCTCATCACCTTCATGTAAATATTTACCAGCAAAAGACTTAGCAATCATATTTAAAGATTCGGTAGTTCCAGTAGTAAAGACAATTTCTTTTTGTTCACTATTGATAAAAGAAGCAACTGCTTTTCTGGTTTCTTCGATCTTTTTATCCATTGCAGCGCATAGATCATAGTCTCCTCTATGAGAATTAGAGGTTGAATTATTGTAATAATCGTCTATTGCCTCAATAACTTTGTATGGTTTTAAAGTTGTAGAAGAATTATCAAGGAAAACTAAAGGATGACCTTGCATGGTTTTGCCATTTAGCATTGGAAAATCTTTTCTTAGTGAGTAAGGATCAAACATTAAAGTTCCTCCTCAATATATCTACCAATTTTTGCTTTCATTTCTTCATTGAAAAACATGTCTTTAATTGGCTTAAACATAGCGAATATTAATATACGTCTCGCCTCTTTTTTATCCAAACCCCTACTTTCTAGATAGAATAAATCATTCTCATTTACTCTTCCTAAAGTAGCGGCATGGGAGGCTTGAATATCATTTTCATCGATCTTTAAAGTAGGCATGCAACGACTTTTTATATTCTCGTCGAAAACAACAATTTTAGAATCCTGCCTTGTAGAAGATTTAACAGCCCCTTTTTGAATAAAGTTACACCCATCAAAAAGAAGAGTTCCATCTTCTTGAACACATCCTCTATTTTTTACTAAAGCAAAAGTTTCTTCGTTAAGATGATTTACATTAACATCAAACTTTTTTTGAAGTCCTTTAGAACAATTAGAAACTAGATAAGAGTTAACTGAGGAGTTGCGACCTTTAAGATTTACATTCACAACAATTTTGAATGTAGACTTTGAAAAATCCGCAAAAGCTAGCTGTAATTTACCGTTTTCTTCAACATCTATGTTAATTGTCACAGGAAAAAGTTCGTCAAAAGAAATCAAATTCAGTGATAAAAACTCATTTTGTTCAACGACAAAATATGAATCTTTAATTTGTTTTCCTTCTAATAATATCTCCATATTATTTTATCATTTCTTTTGTAGCGCAGACTCCAATTGAGACATTTTCTTTTTCTTCGCTTTCTTTCTTAATTTCGATGCCAAGCTCAGTTTTTATCCACTCGTAACCTTCCCTGTCGACTCTTTTGATAAGTTTTTCATCACCCTCAAGAACAATTTTTCCATTAATCATAATTCCGGCTTTATTTGGCTTGATTAAGTCAAAAAGTCTAGCGTAATGAGAAATAACTAGGAAAGACATTCCTTTTTTTCTTTCTTCGTTAATTATCTCAGCAACTTGATTCATAGCATCTACATCTAAACCAGAGTCAATTTCATCAAGCATTGCAAACTTTGGACTAAGTAAAAGCATTTGAAGAATTTCATTTCTCTTCTTTTCTCCTCCAGAAAAGCCTTCATTAAGATTTCTATTGCTCATCTCAAAAGGAATTCCCACTTTTGCGTAAGAAGTTTGTAATGAATTGTAGAATTCAAATAAATTCATGGGTTTTTCTCTATGCGCATTCATCGCTGCTTTTAAGAAATCTGCTGAATTTAACCCAGAAATTTCTGCTGGATATTGCATTCCAAGGAAAAGACCCGCTTTGTTTCTCTCATTTACTGCGAGGCTAAGGATGTCTTTGTCATCAAGAAAAACGCTACCTTCTGTAACTTCAAAATTAGGATTTCCCATAATTGAACCTAGCAAAGTAGATTTTCCGTGGCCGTTTGGACCCAAAAGAGCGTAGATATCACCTGTTTCTACTTCAAGATTTACGCCTTTTAAGATTTTCTTTTCTTTAACTCTAGAATGAAGATTTTTAACAACTAACTTCGACATACTTACTCCTATGAAAGCCGAAATATTTTAACTAGCGGACAATAATTCGACAAGAAATGTGATAAATTTTTGTTTCAAAGATAAATCTTTGGACGATTTTTAAACGAGAATTGCGCGATTTTTGAATTTCTATATACAAAATTATAATTTTGTTGTTGTATAGATTATTTCGAAAGTCTATGATTATAAAGCAAATTTTTATGAAGGAGGAACGAGTTGTATGAGAAAAAAGAAACTTACACTCACTCTTGCTGTTGGAATTGTTACATTAATGGGATTAGCATCCTGTAATTCAATTACAGCAAAAGATGGCGTGTTGCTTACATACACCGATGAAAATGGAACTCGTATCGATTACACTGCAAAAGAGTTACTAGATGACTACGACAGAACTTCAAGCGCTGCAGGAACTAACTTTGATAAATTCAAAGAGGTTTTGATTAGAAAATATTATGCATCTGACGCAATGAAGTCTAAACTCGAGGATTTAACAAGAAAAGCAAGAAATGCAGTTGAAACATTAAAGAATCAAGCTTCTAGTGCCGCAGGTGGAGATTCCAATCAATACTTAAAGGAAATGGAGAAAATTTATCAAAATAATAATGTTGAGAACATTGATCAACTTTATGATAAAAAACTCTATGAAGAAGAAGAAAAAGACTTTGAAAACAATTACAAATCTAAAAACAACAAAGTCGCTATGAGAGATGGTGTAGATGCAGAAGGTGAAGACTTCTTTGCCCATTCTGATCTATTTGATCCAGACGGAACTACAGGTCCTTTATACAAAGGCTACTTACGTGATAGACTTCCATTCCACGTATCTCATATTCTTATCAAAACTGAATCTGCTACTTCAGGAAACTATACTGAGGATAAGATTTCTTCATCTGAAGCAATTAACTTAGCTGATACAGTTAGAGATTTAGCAGGTGCTGGAGAAGATAGAAAGACGGCAGCAAGTGAAAGAAGTTCATTTGAAATTGTTGCTCACACCTATTCTCAAGATGATGGAAGTAAAGCTAACTACGGTGAATTAACCGATAAAGACAATACTCCATTAGATATCACAACAAATTATGTTCCAGAATTTAAGTTAGGTCTTTATGCCTATGAAGCTTTATTCAATAAACATAACACAGATGCAAATAATGAATTTGCAAAAGAATTAAAACCAACATTATTACCATCTGATGATGCAAAATATGATGATGGAATTACAATGAGAAAAGATATGACCTATCTTAACAATATGTCCATTGGAACAATTCCTTATGGTGTATTCGCTGCTTTAGGTGGATACGACATTATTGATGGAACAAAGCAAAAAGTTGCTGATGATCCAAAATTCACCTACGAATTAAAGAACAACAATTCCTCTTATTACGCGCGTAATGTCCTATTCAATAAATATTTGAACAAACATCAAATCGCAGTTATCACTCCAAATAGAATTCCTTATAACGATTATCTTGAAGGAATTCCTTCTGAAATTGATACCTACTCTTTAGCAAAAGAAACAGATACCACCACCGCTCAAATGAAGACAGCTGGTAAATTAGATGCAGATTATGCAAAACTCCCAGGATTCCAATATGACACAACCACTCTCCTTCCAGGAATTGGTTCAAATGTCTTAACAACCGAAAAAGGTCAAGTAATCCTCGTTGCTAGAGTTGACTCCTCTAATTACCATGGTATCCACTTCATCGTAGTTAATCGTTCTTCTCTTGAACAATACGGAACAAAGGTTACAAAACCAACCGAGACTGAACAAGGAAAGATCGAATTAATCAAAGATGTTACTGCTGAACAATATATGCACAACAACATCACTGATTTATCTGATTACTATGCGTTCACTGAACCAAGTGAACTTGAATTTAAGCAAAACTTAACTTATACAGATGAATCTGGTATTCACGATAAGACAACATATGTCAACGCTATCCTTCATGAAGATAGAGCTACATATACATCTAAATATACAAAGTTAGAAGATTACATCGGTTCATATAATCCAAACTTAGATTCCTATATGTTCCAATCCTTAATCGCTAACAACCAAATTCAATTTAATGACAACACAGACAATTCTTCTGTCAAACAAGCAAAAGCATTACTTATCTCTTGGATTAAGAATGCTAGAGCAAAATCAATTGAAGATACAAAAGATTCATTAGATGATGCTTGGACAGATTACATTGAAATGCTTCAACAACAAGATTACGCAAGAAGAGTCACTGATAGAGATTCTAAACTCATCTCTGAAACTTGCGCTATCGGATTAAAGTCCGCTGATAACGTTAAAGGTAACGGAACAGCTACTGAATGGGATATTGGAGGTGCTTGTTACCATGTTGCATAAGAAAATTTATAGTAAATTATTATTAGTATTAGCATCTGCTACACTTCTCGGTGCTTGTAGTCAAAACGTCACTGCTACATTAAGAGCTGAAGATGCAAAGGCTCCTTTAATCCAAAACATTGGAACTGTAGTCAACAATGACTTAGAAGAAATCTATGATGCCTTAGTTTCTTCTTCCTCTGCTAACTCTGAAAAAGTCAAAAACAATGTCTTAGTCGCTTTAGCTGAAGGACATTTCGGTTCATTCTACGATGTTCTTAACGAGGATTCTTCCGTTAAGAAAGTCGGATTACTCTCAATCGTTAAGAAAACTGATCAAGAAATCTTTGATTGGGGAAAGAATAGAGAACCATACAAAGTTGATGGCGAAGAAAACGTTGTCAGATATGTAAAAGATTTCTATGAATCCGTTATTAATAGAATTAACGAAAGCTTCTTTGGAGAAATTACAAACACTTCTTATCAAAAAAGAGGTGCCTTCCTTGAAGAAAAATTCTTTGAAGCAAAAGCAAATGAACTTTATAAGTTAACTGCTCCTGCTACATTCAAAGAACCACAACCTGTTGATGGATTTGATAAGAAAGAAGATGCACCAAAATATTTCTCTGATTATCTTAATACATATAAGGATTATATAGAGCGTGCAATTCTTCCAGGAATCTATAGAAAAGCTTTAGTTGAAGAATATATCTACGAAAGAAACTATTCTGATTTAGGAAGATCCTATGCTAGAAGAGTTGAATTCATCTCTCTTCCAGATATCGATGGAAAACCATCTGCAACTCAAGATTTAGTCAATGCTTATGCAAAGAAGATTCTTACTTCTACAGATGTCAATTTAGCTAAATATAAAGACTTCAGATATCTCGATTTACTCTTTAAAGGTTATTTCGAGGATATCGATGCTGAAGAAAATAAATGGGCAAAAGACGTTTATAAAGAAGCAGGATGGACACTTAATGACTTTGGCGGAGCACTTGGTTCACCACTTAGAAAAGCCTATTCTGAGTCTAAATATGGTATCTTAGCTAAAGATTATAACGACGTCTCTGATTCAAGATGGAAAGATGCTGGAACAGATTTCACAGATTCTGGAAAGCACGTTAAAGAAGTTGGATTAGAAGTCAAAACAAGAAGCATTATCGCTGGAAATAACGTTACCGAAGGTTGGTTTGATTCTTCTGGATTATCCTCACTTTCTAGTGACATCCGTACACGTTTATTCAAGATTCAAGTTGCTAACGAAGTCGATACAATCAACTACGAAAAGCAAGATGACGGAAGCTACGTTGAAAAGAAGAATGTTAAAGGAAACTTCGGCTGGTATGTTGAAGGTGACTACTATATGGTCCCTGCAAAATTCCCAGAAGCTCAAGCTTATCCATTCGTTATCCATGAAGGAACTTCTACATTCATGGTTAAAGTTAATGAAGCTGTTAACTCCCAAAAGTTAGCCAAAGATGGTACAAATAACTACAAATCCATGGCTGCTCAAGGAAGAAGAAAAGCTGGTGCACCAACTCAACACGAAATCATTGCTGAAGTTACCAAATTAAAATCTGATTCTTCATCGAATGAAAAAGCAGCTTATAAGTTCTACTTACAAAAAGCTGTTCTTGAGTTCCACGATACAACTCTCTACAACTATTTTGTAGAACAATTCCCTGATTTATTCTAATTAGAGAAAAAATATGATTTAATAATGGCAGTTGAAAATGCTGCCATTTTTTATAAGGAGTTTTATAAATATGAAAGATGTATTTTGTAAAATTATTGACGGAGAAATCCCTTGCACTAAAGTCTATGAAGACGATGATGTTTTAGCAATTCTAGATATTTCTCAAGTAACTAAAGGTCATACATTAGTTATAAGTAAAAAGCACTATCCTAACTTTTTAGCTACTCCTTCTGATGAAATGCATAAAGTTATGGATGTTGCTCAAAGAATCGGACAAGCCATGATAGGAGAAATTGGGGCAGAAGGAGTCAATATCCTTACTAATATTAATGAGGTTGCCGGACAATCAGTCATGCACTTCCACGTTCACGTAATTCCTCGTTATCATTCTTTAGAAGGCTTTCAAATCGAAATGAAATCACAAGATATCTCTTCTATAGATCTACCTCGTTTAGCTCGTCAAATTAGCGATAATATTAAGTAAATTTAAATAATTAATTTGGGTTTTGCGGAGATTTAGGATATTTTTAGGTCATCTAAACCAGCAGGATCTTTTTCACTTTCTTCAAATGAAGGAAGATAAAATCTTCTATCATCCATGGAGAAAAGTTTTTCAGTCATATCTCCAGGAGTAACTGTTTTAAATGCTTTATCTAAAATTTGCATCTTTGCATCAAAGTCATCTATACAAGATAAAGCGTAGGCTTCTCTAGTTAAAGGTCTTACTGGAGAACCATACTCAGGTAAATCATGATGAGAAAGAATCATATGACCTAAAATAATAGCTTTTTCTTTCTTAACTTCTAATCTTTTTATTTCTTCTTTATCAACGTCTAAATCAGGTTTATCTATATCAAAATAACCTAATTCTCTAGCAATTCTTCTAAGTTCAGCAAATCCGATGGATATATGTCCACATAATTTGCCTTCTAAAGTGTATTCAGGCGCACTAACAGAAGAAAATTCCTGTGTTTTTCCTAAATCATGGATTAGAGCTCCTGCTAAAAGAAGATCTCTATTTAGTGATTTATATATAGAACACAAATAAAGCGCTGTATCAGCCATTGTAAGAGAATGATGTAATAATCCTCTCATATATGCGTGATGATTTTTAGTTGCGGCAGGATAGCTAACATAGGCGGAATAATATTCATCTATGAGAGCTTTTGTAAGAGTATAAATATCTTCATCTTTTATCGAATTTAGATATACGTCTAGCTTCTTTTTAAGAAAATCCTCGCTAAATGGTGCCTGTTGAAGAAGCGAAGATAAAGCACTAGAATCCCTATTTAATTCCATGCTTTTAATCTTAATTTGGTATGCGGTTCTGTATAAAAGAACTTCTCCTGTAACTTTTACTATTGCTCCTTTTTTAAATTTATTTACATCATCAGGAACAATTTCCCATTTATTTGCCTCGATATTTCCTGTGGAGTCTTGAAAAACAAAATGAAGATAATCTTTTCCTGAAGTAGCTACTCTTTTTGAAACATCAAAAATAAGTAAATCCATATTGTATATGGAATCGCCATCTCTAAGATCTTCAATTAGCATTCTTTTCTTCCTCCAATTTAATTACTTTCAAAATATCAAAGTAATAATAACCTTCTCTTAATAATAAAGCGCAAACTTTAGTTTTTGCATCTTTATATTCCATAGTAGCACTATATTTCTTTATTCCAGCTCTATATTTTTCTACTAAAAGAGCAAATTCTTTTTCTGGATTATTCATTAAAAGGAACTCGTTTACTACTTCAGTAGAAAGATCAGGATAGAATCCTCGAGCAATTAAATGCTTGATAGCTTTATCTTTTTTCCTTTCATTAGGAATCTTATCTAATTTCTTGGAAATCTTTTTAATATAGTTAATTGCTTTAGCTCTTTCGAATTCTTCATTAAATTCAATTGATTCAATAACTTTAGAAGGATAAAGCATATGAGCTAGATTTCTTTTAACTAACTCATAACCATACATTCTTATATCAGAAACATCTTCATAATAAGTAACTGCATGAAGTCTGTCATTTATATAGTTTAATTCTTTTAATTTAGTTATGATGAAACGTATATCATCTATCTTTTTAACAGACTTTTGCAGCCTTTTATAAATAAATTCAGCAGAATACGCTCCTCTATTTACGAAATGAAGAATATCAGTAAATGGTCTAGTAATAGATGCTAAATAGACTAATTCTTCATATCGCTTATCGGTAATAGATTTACCTTTATATATTGATTCTTCAATGAGTAAACTATGAACTAAAAGACGTTGATCGTTATCAAAGATAATGCGAATACATTTTCTTTCGTTAAGTACATTTATTATTTTCATTAATTATCCTTTCTTACCAACGCTTTCGTGCAACTCGTTTATATACCCCAATGATATTATTATAGAAGTTTTCCATCGAATAGAGGTCTATCAAATTTAAAGCATTTGAAATTATTTTTTCTCTCTTAGCTTGATCAAGTTTTAATATCTTATTTAATTTATGTCCAAAGTCATCTTCATTAAAGAAGAAGAATCCAGTATTTCCTTCTTTAATTAAGTCTTCTAAGTTTGTATCAAATCTTGCCAAAACAATATCTGAAGAAGCCATCGCCTCAATATAAGTTAACCCTTGAGTTTCTGTAGTAGATGCGCAAACAAAAATATCAGCTAAATGGTAATAAAGAGGCGTTTCTGTATTTAAACATTTTCCCGTAAAAATTACGAAATCAGAAATTCCTAATGATGCAGCTAAATCTTTCAATTCTTTCTCTGCTGGACCTAGACCAGTGATAATTAATTTCACGGTCTTTTTATATTTATCCATGAATTTCTTCATGCCTCTAATAACGATATCAATGCTCTTTTCTGAAGCAATTCTTCCTAAGAAAAGAAGAACTATATCATCTTTTTTAATTCCGTATTTCTCTCTTCTTTTTAAAACTTCTTCTTTAGGATCTAAAGTTATAGAAAATCTTTCTAACTCAATTCCAGTAGGAATAATAGAAATATTTTCGTCTACCCCTATTCCTCTTAAATATTCTTTAATCTTTAATGAAGGAGAAACAATTTCATCAAATTTATGAGATTTATGTCTATAGAATCTTTGAACAATTTTCCTAGAAGCTCTATCAAAATGCCCTTTGGTGACATAATAAGCATAGTCTTCGATCATTGTGTGGAAGGTATAAACTGAGCCAATATGAAGATAATTTGCAACAATCTTGCCAAAAATACCAACTCCTACATCAGTTTGACAGTGAACAACTTCAGGTCTAAATTCTTTGATAATCTTCATTGCTTTAGAGCTATAAATATTAGTTGCTCTATATCCATATAAGGCTTTAAGTTCAAATCCAGGAATTCTAATTGTATCTTCTTCGAAAGTAAGTTCTTTTGAGAAAGGATTTGTTGTGACGACTAAAACTTTATGACCATGTTTTCTAAGAATTTTAGCCAAATTGACAGATGAGGTAGCGACCCCGTTAATCTCTGGATAGTAAGTATCAGTAAATATAGCAATGTTCATAATCAAATATTAAAATCGTCCCACTTTGTATTATCTTCAATCTTTTCTTTCTTAACTTCTTTTGGTTTTTCTACTTTTTCCACCTTTTTACGCCTTTTAATTTTAACAGGATTCTGCAAAATTTGTGTATTTTCAACTAAATCTAACTCAGTCTTGTTAAGATCATCATGCTGATAAGTTTCATATTGTAAGTCGACAAACGTCTTTCTATTCGCATATTCCATAGATTTAGATGGTCTTCCATGATAAAAGGCCGCGACAATGCCAGTAACAAGTAATACGATATGGAAAGTCGCTGTTCTCCATAAAATCTGTGTAGATGACATAATTCCTTCCATTACCCCTCCTACTTTTGAAGGTTCTAAGGAAGAAACTAGTGCTGAAGGAGTAACTCCATCTGGGCCATAATAGAAATAGTTATAGAATAAATATTCAAAACACATTTCAGAAACACCTGCAGATCCAGGGAGAGGAATTAATCCTGTTACCATTTGATGAGTTGCGGACAAGAATGCCGATCTAAAAAGTAAAACAGCACTAAAACTCTTATCTCCCCAGGCATTTAAAGATAATCCTGCAAAATAAGGAATAGAGAACCTAGCAAACAGCATTACCATAAAAACAATAAATGTAACGATAATTACAGGGAAATTCGTCTGAAGTCTTTTCAACTCATTTTTAAAATTCAGAGCGTGAATTCTAACCTTTTCACGTTGTTCTTCTAAGTTTTTAACAAGTTTGATTTTAGCTAAAAATCCTAATCCATATTTAATTATCCAATTATGAAATCTAGAGGAGAAGCTCATCATATAAAGAATAGCAATAACAGATAAATTAAGTGCAAAACCAATAATTATTAGAGGAAGTAAAGGAATCTCCCAATTTAATCCTCCAATAAATAAAGGTTTAGAGGTAATTATTGTTTGCCACTCAACACAAAGAGCTATTATGTCAAAGATAATCAAAGAAGTCTGGTACATGATGAACCACATAACCATAATGGAAGCGGCATTTGCAACTTTTATTCCTTGTTTTCTTAAAGTAAAAACTTCCATTATTTGTCCACCAGTTGCTCCTGGAGTGATATCACTATAGAATTGACCAATAAGAGTCGTTGCGCAGCCCTGATGCCATCTATATTTTCTAGTATAAAGCCGGCAGAAAATATAAATTATCAGACCATCAAAAGCATACGAAACAAAGACAATCAAAATAATTAAACAAATATAAAGTGGATCGACGTTTTTAAATGCGTTTACAGTCTCAGAAAACTTATCTCCCCAAAGAGCAAAGCCAAGAGAAATTCCGGTCGCAATTAAAACAATCCCTATGTAGATTAGATATTTAACTCTTCCTTTTTTAAGTACTTCTAAGGCTTTCATTGCCTATTAATTCTACTCGTATATAAGCAAAATGTTTATACAAAAATGCAGCTAAGCAAATTTATTTGCTTCTTAAGGTAACAACAACTAATTCAGCGTTTCTATTAATTCTAAAAGGCATTGACCAAGAATATCCTAGCCCAGCACTAACAAATAAAGTTGAGCTTCCTAAAGAATAATTCCCATAGACGTATCCTCTAAAATCTAGCTGGCTAAGAGCAAGTTTAAAGTTTGGAAATCCTATTTGATTGCCGTGTGTATGTCCGCTAAAGCATAAATCAAAGCCGTAATTGGCATAAATATCAAATAATTCTGGTCGGTGACCAATTAAAATATTTAGATTATCTGCTTTCACTTTATCTTTAACATTTTCTAATTGCTGTTTAACATCTCCTTCATTTCTTGCTAAATACCAAAAATCGTTTCCAGTAAAGGAAGGATCTTGAACACTCATTAAATTGATTCCAGGAAGAACTTCACAGTAGGCATTTTCTGTTTTTTCATATCTTTTAATGTTATAAGAATCTAAAACTTCATATAAATTTGAACGAATATTTTCACCACATTTAGCTTCATGATTTCCTGTTACAAAATATAATTTATCAGTAAAATCACTGCAAATCGCCGATATTTGTTTAATATTTTCAAGATTATCTGTATGAGAATCTACTAAATCTCCAGTGAAAACTACCATATCAGGTTCAATCTTTTTTATCTCTTCAACTATGTCAGCGTTAGCATATTTGACTCCGTGATTATGTACATCGCTAATCTGTAAAATCTTAAACCCTGAATATGTAGAATCGACTTTCTCGGAAACATATTCATAATAGGTAATTGAAAGGTTGTCAGTGTTTTGAAGTCTAGCAATAACTAACAAAATACCAACAAGGCAAGATATATAAGCCAATATTCTTAAAAATCTATGCATCAAGTAATTATAACAATTTTTTAATAATCGGTTTTAAATAATTAAATTTAACTTGATAAATCTCCTCTTTATAAATAATATTTATAGCGCTCGCGGGCATGGCGGAATGGTAGACGCAGCAGACTTAGAATCTGCCGGGAGACCGTGGAGGTTCGACTCCTCTTGCCCGCACCATCAAACGAAAATATCCCTATAATTCTGATTGATTTGCATAAATCAATCTTTTTTTATGTTTTCTATTTATCGATATGTTTTCTAAAAGAAAAAGAATGTAAAATATTCTTATGAAATCTCCTCTCGCTTTTAGAGTTAGACCAGAAAAATTAGAAGATATTATTGGCCATGAAGAAATAGTTGGGCCTAATTCTTTTTTATCGAGATCTGTTAGAACAAACTCTTTATTTTCTTTTATTCTTTTTGGTTCTCCTGGAACTGGAAAAACTACAATTGCTGCAGCTTACGCTAAATCCATGGATGTCCACTTTGTTTTAGCAAATGCTGTTACGACCTCAAAAAAAGAACTTGAGAGCATAACTAACGAAGCAAAACTATTTACTCCAACTATTTTAATTTTAGATGAAATTCATCGTTTAGATAAAATTAAACAAGATTATCTTCTTCCTTTTGTAGAAGAAGGAATCATCTTTTTAATTGGAACAACTACTTCTAATCCTTACATCTCCTTATCTAGAGCTATCAGAAGTAGATGCAAAATAATTGAAGTTAAACCTTTGCCTATTTCTGATATAGTGAAAGGACTGCAAAACGCTGCAATTTCAGAAAAAGGGCTGCAAAACGCTGTTATTTTTGATGAAAAAGCCTTAATTAGAATAGCTAAACTATCTAGGGGAGACATGCGCTTTGCTTTAAATATTTTAGAAATTGCTTATGTTTCTTTCTTAGATAAAAAGGAAATAACAAAAGAAGATATCCTTTCAATAAATAATGTTCCTAACTTAGAAAGTGATAAAGATGAAGAAGAACATTATGATTCTGTTTCTGCGTTGCAAAAATCTATCCGAGGACAAGATGTTGATGCTGCCTTGTATTATCTAGCAAGACTTCTTCAAGCTAACGATCTTGAATCGATTGCAAGAAGATTACTTGTTATTGCATATGAAGACATAGGTTTAGCAAATCCTAATGCGGTTTTTAGAGCTCAACTTGCTATTGATGCAGCCTTAAAAGTAGGACTTCCTGAAGCTGCGATTCCTCTAGGAGATGCTGTAATAGATTTAGCTTTATCTCCTCATTCTAGAATTGGAGCAGATTCAATAGAAAGCACGATGGCATTCTCTGAAAATAATCGTTTTGAAGTTAAAGATTACCTTAAATTAACTCCCGTCTCTTTAAAAGAAGAAGATAAATATCCCTATGATAGACCTGATTTATGGCCTAAAATCCAATATCTTCCAGACTCTTATAAGGACAAACAATTTATAAAATATGATCCAAATAAGCTTTCAACTTATGAAAAATCATTAATCAATAATTATCTAATTCTTAAACAAATAAAGAAAAGTTCAAATTTAGCTAAACTAAAGAAAGAAGGTAAATAAATATGAAAATTCTTCACGTTACAAAAAGATTCCCTCCTTATATTGGAGGTATTGAAACAGTTTGTGAAAATATCGCAGATGCATTAGATGAAGAAAAGTATGAACAGTTAGTTCTGTGTTTTAACGATAAAAATGAAACGGTAAGAGAAACTAGAAAAAATTATAAAATAATCCGTGCTAGCGTTTATAAAGTTATAGCATCTCAACCTCTTTCTAAAGACTATGGAAAATTAATGAAAGAAGCTATTGGAGAATTTAAACCTGACGTAATTCATTTCGATTATCCAAATCCTTACGCAGCTCATTATCTTATAAAATACATGAAAAAGTTCAAATTTGCCGGTAAATTCCAATTATTCTGGCACATGGACATTATCAAACAAAAAATAATTGAGCCCTTATTTAAACCTCAAATAAAGAAGCTTATAAAGCTCGCTGATCAAGTAATAGTCACTTCTCCTAACTATTTAGAGAACACTTCTTATCTTCCTAAATATAAAGATAAACTTAATATAAAAATACTACCTTTAAGAGTTGGAGACTCTAGATTAACTTTATCTAATGAAGCTAAAAGCCTAGCAGAAAAGATTAAAAAAGATAACGAAGGAAAAGTCGTTATCTACTTCTTCGGAAGACATGTTAAATATAAAGGATTAACTTACTTAATTGAAGCTAACCAATATTTGGATAAGGATAAAGTTGAAATTTATTTATGCGGAACAGGTCCACTAACAGAACAGTTAAAAGAACAAGCTAAAGAATATAAGAATATCCACTTCTTAGGCAGACAAAGTGATGATGAAATCAATGCTTACCTCATGGCGTGTGATATTTTTGCTTTCCCATCTATTACTAGAAATGAAGCTTTTGGGATCTCTTTAGCTGAAGGACTTTACTTTGGAAAACCTGCTATAACCTTCACGATTCCAGGAAGCGGAGTTAATTTTGTTTCTATTAAAGATGAAACTGGTTTAGAAGCTCCTAATCAAGACGCTAAAGCTCTAGCAAATAACATAAATAGTCTAGTTAATGACGAAAAACTTAGAGAAGAATTATCAAAAAATGCTAAAAAAAGAGCTCTAAAGTTATTCACTAAAGAGTCTTTTGATAAAAACGTTAAACAAATTTATAAAGAAATTTAATTATTTATTAAAAGCATCTAAATTATGTGAGAATCTTTCTTCTTCAGGAGGAAGTTCCATATAATTTCCAAATAATCCTTTTAAATATGTATCGTAATCTTTGATTACATAGAATTTCCTGTCTCTGAAAGGGAGAAGAATATACTCATCGAAAATAGAAGCATCAAAATGTAAGAATCTTGTTGAATGTGTAATAAAAGCAAGGTTGTTCATATGCTTAGTTGGCTTAGTTTTAGCAGCATATTTATCTAATTTTCTTGCAAAATGTTTCTTAGAGAAACAGCAGAACAATATTCTTAAAATCATGTCGGACTTCGAAATCTTTTTATCTGTTTTTGAAATTAAAATACGTCTATATAGCCAAAAACGATTACATGTCTTCAATGCTTTTTCTTTATCATCTGGAATATAGTCAACAGGAATAATATCGCAAAACACTCCTAAGCCTTTATTCGTCTTTTGATTTGGCTCAAGTGCAATAGTTTCAGTATTAACAACTTTCTGGAACATTTGCTTATCATATTTTGGATTAGTGTTGTAATTGAAAAGTCTAAATTTACCTGTTTCTTTAGCGAAAAGTTCAACAAACTTATTATAGTTTTCTCTTGTCATCAAAATATCAGTGTCATCATCCCAAGGAATGAAGTCTTGATGTCTAACTATTCCAATTAAAGATCCTTCTCCTAAAGTATATTTGATACCATGTTTCTCACAGAAATCATGAATATAAATAAGAATTTCAAGTTCAGAGTTTTGAATATCTTTTAAAGTCATTTGCTTTGACTTATCTACGACTATTTCTTCCTTCATAAAGACTCCTTATTTATATTTTTATATATATGTAATTGTGTAATGTGTCCGTTATCTTCAATTTCTTCTTTCACCTCTACTAGTTTAAAAGAAGGATGCTCATCTAGATTAGTATAAAAAACTTCTGCTCCACCATCTTCTTTAACTTTATTTAATAGAACTTCGTCAACGTAAGGAATCATCGCGTTATAAATCGAAGCTCCTCCAATTATATAAACATCATCTACTTCTAAAGCTTTTTTAATCTCATTTTTAAAGTCATCAAAGGTATGAACATTTACAACATTTTCATAATTATGAGCGGGATTTGCGGAGATAACGATATGTTTCCTATTTTTTAAAGGCTTTGAATTAGGAAAAGAAAGAAGAGTATTTTCTCCTAAAGCAACTACATGGTTTAAAGTGGTTTTTCTAAAATATTCCATGTCTTTAGGCAGCCTAAAAAGAAGGTCATTTTTCTTACCTATTCCAAAACAAGAATCACAATTTAGTATCTCAATTAATTTCATATTAAACAGCAACAGGGATTTTATCCTTAAATTCTTCGTATTCGTAATCTTCTAACTTAAATGAATCAACTGTAAAGTCGTAGAAGTTCTTAATTGATTTATCTATTATAAGTTTAGGGGCTTTATGAGGAGTACGAGAGATTAATTCTTTAACTAAATCAACATGTCTATCATAGATATGTGCATCGGCAATTACGTGGATTAGTTCTCCTACTTCAAGATTAGAAACTTGAGCTAGCATATGAACTAAAATGGCATATTGAGTAACATTCCAGTTGTTTGCGGTTAACATGTCATTACTTCGTTGATTTAAGATAGCATTTAGCTTATTTCCACTTACATTTAATGTTAAAGAATAAGCACACGGATATAAATTCATCTCGTGAAGATCTTCAAAATTGTATAGATTAGTCATAATTCTTCTAGAGGAAGGATTATTTTTTAAATCAAAAAGAACTCTATCAATTTGGTCAAATTCCCCTTCTTTATAAATAGCTTTTTTACCAATTTGATATCCGTAAGCTTTTCCTATAGATCCATTTTCATCTGCCCAAGAATCCCAAATATGAGATTTTAGATCATGAATATTGTTAGATTTCTTTTGATAAATCCATAAAATCTCATCGATGCAAGACTTAAAAGCTGTTCTCCTTAGAGTCATGATTGGAAATTCTTCAGCTAGATTATAGCGATTAACAATTCCAAACTTTTTTATTGTATGGGCTGGAGTTCCATCATCCCATCTTGGTCTTACAGGAAGGTTTTCATCGGAAAACCCATTTGTAAGAATTTCTTTCATATTATTTATGAATATTTCATCTGCTCTGCTCATGAGCATAATTATAAAACCTAATTTACTCAAGTAAATTGAAAACCTAACAACAGGCAATTTTTATTTAGTTAATTAATCGTATTTTCTACTAACGAAAGATATATGCACTTACCTAGATAAAATCTTTTCTACACGTAAAATCATGCTAAAATATGAATATGAAATTTAATGAACGTTTAAGACATTATCGTAAAATAAACAATTTAAGCCAAACTGATGTAGCAAATAAACTTGGTCTTCCTTTTTATCTTATCTCTGATTATGAAAAGGGAAGAAGCGAACCTAAGATTGCTATATTAATAAAACTTGCAAGACTTTATCACGTCTCCGTTGATACTCTAGTTGGATTTGTTCCTGATGGAGTTGAAGAAGCTAGGGAGAAATATGAGGAACTTTTAAAAGCATTTGACTCTCATTCCGATGAAGAAAAAGTTGAACTAATTGAAAAGGCTCTAAACGCAATAAAATAAATATATTAATAAGATTAAAAAAACTCTGACGTAGTCAGAGTGTTTTTTCAACTGTATTAGTTAACCAATTTTGATACATACCGGACACTTGCTTTGAAAACCGGACAGTTTCGATTTAACGAAAGTAATCCTCAATAACCGTCAAAACAAATAATCAAAAGTCACTAGCTCCTTATATTTTTGTATTGCTAAATCTTGTCCTTGAACAGCAGCTTTTTTATACCAAAGAATAGCGTCATCAATATTTTTGCCTTTAACTTTTCCTTCTTCAATTAATAACGCTATATTATATTGAGCGTCTCTATCTCCGTGGCTTGCGGCTAGTTCTGTCCAATAAATTGCCTTTGATATGTCAATTTTAGTCCCAATACCTTTATGGTAACAATAACCTAATTGACATTCTGCAAGAGGATAATGGGTTTCGTTAGCAATTTGAAAATAACCATCAAACCACATTTTGTCGTTTATTCCCCATTATTTATTAAGTTCTTTACACCTATCGAGCTCAGAACAAGGTTTATAATAATCAGAAACCATAACTAAATCCTTTATTACGTTTTGCTATTGTTTTAAGACAAACTCAAGAAATCTTGGAAGAGTAAACGAAATCTTGCCATGCCCGCTGCTGACGAGAAGGCCACGTTTTATCAAACGTTCACGATAAACCGAATATGATTTATTGTCGTATGGTATCTTGTTGAGCAACTCTTCAGTTGACATTTCATCTTTATCAAAACACATTAATAATTCTTTTTCATTTTTCGGCAAAACAGACCATATTTTATCGTAAACATATATTGATAAATATTGATCCAACTCCTCATATATCTTATTAATTTTTCTATATTTTGAAAATAAATACCCTACTACTTGATAGGCAAAAGCGTAACCTTTTGTTAGTTCTGCCAAAGAAACAATTGTTTCATGTTTTTCTTCTTTAAAAATTGAAGAATACTCTTTTTCTATTAATTCTTTGTTAAGCGGGCCTAATTCAATTTTAGGAGCGCGATACAAGAATGTGAGGTTTTTATTGTTTTGCAAAGAATTCACATTCTCATATAAACCAGTCATTAATGTGAAAACTGGATAATCTTTCCTCAATAAACTTTGAAAATCATGTACAAAAGAACGCATATGAATATTGTTAGAAGCTTCATCAATCGTAATCAATAATTTCTGACCATGCTTTTTTAAAACATTCAACATTTTCTCTAAAATTTTTTTATATTAGAAACCGGTGTATCTCCCTCGATTGAGAATCCAAACCCATGGAAAGAGAATGAAAAAGATTTAGAAAGGAATAGGTGCTTGACATGTGAGTTCTCATAAATGCCAGACGCAATTTGTTCTAATATTTCTCTATTAGGGTTAACATCAACCAGCACCCAGTCTTTTTTCTTTTCAATGTTTTTAGAAACGTTAGTCAATAAAACGGTTTTCCCAGATCCTCTAACACCACTTATGATATAAATATGAGACAATGGAAAATCCAAACAAAAATCATTGCATATATTTTCAGAAATACGCTCTCTATTAATATAACTTGATGGTAATTGACCAAAGGTCACTGTAAATTTATTATCCATATCGGTCTCTTTTTTTGTTAGGTTTGTTAGTTTTTATTTTTTGTTAGGTTTGTTAGTTTTATTGTAACCTAAAAGAAAAAAA
>JAXFZD010000011.1:0-47074 GCA_034185265.1 Bacilli bacterium
ATTTTGATCGATGATAGCAACAGTGTGTTTAAACTTACTAACATCGATTCCAACATAAAAGTCCATAAGACCTTCCTTTCTAGCCGTTTTAACCATATCAGCTTATCTTTTCGAATCATCTGTTACTGGAACGTCAAAGCGTTAATCAACCTATTAGCGATTAAAAGAAAAGCCGTATGCCTGAGCATGAAGTTTGACAGTCAAAGCTGTATTGATATTTAGCAGGATAACGGCATATATTGATTATACTAGTTAGATATAAAAGAAAATCTAACCAAGTACATGGCTAGATTAACTTATTTGTTAAACAGATAAGAATATTATAAGATAAAAACATCTAATAATTTAGTTATTTTCATAGTAATATCATGTTAATGAAAAAAAGAAAGTTATTTACAAAACTTCTTTGTGTCATATCTATTTTTTCTATTATTTATGTTTTAGGAGGATATGCGGCAGGGCATATTGTTTTTCACACAATGTTTGATAAACATGCCGCTGATTTAGATAAAGTAAAATTTGAATATAAATATTTATATAAAATAGCAGATGATTACCCTTCTTTATCTAATCCTAAAGAATTTTATATAGAACAAAATGGCTTTAAGTTATCTTCATCTTTATATGAAAAAGAGAATTCTAAAGGATTATTTATTTTAGTTCATGGACTGAATTCTTCTTCTAAAAGCGAGTTTTCTATGTTTACTTCTTATTTATTAGAGAAGAATTATTCAGTTTTAACTTTTGACTTGCCTGGACATGGGAAAAGTTCCGGTGACATCTTAGGTTTTTCTAATTCAGTCTATGCTTTAAATACAGTTATAAATTACGCTAATACAAATATAAAAATTCCGAATTCCAATATAAATTTATTGGGGTATTCTCTTGGAGCTTATGCTGTAACTGCAGTGACAAATTTTAATGTAAATGTAAATAAAGTAATTTCTTTTGCTGGATTTAATTCTTCTTATGAAGAAGTAAAAGAAAGTTCCCTATTTAAAGCTGGCTGGATTGCTAATCTAGGATTATTTACAGTTAAATGGGCACTTTTAAATAGAGAGAAAAATGATATTTATCTTAGCTGCATTAATGCAATTAGAAATAAAAAAGACTCGATTTCTTATCTAGTATTTCAAGATGAATATGATTCTGTAGTTCCTCTTTCTGCTTCAACTTATGGAAAATTAAGTGAAAATGAAATAAATGCAAAAAAAGTTTTTTTAAGTAAAAGAGATCATCACAACCTATTTTTCTCCGATAATGCTTTAGAAAAGCAACTAAAAATAAGGAATTTTTATAATCAAAATATTGCTCCTTATGGAGGAATAGAAAAAGTTGGTGAAGAAGTTAGAAATTATTTCCTTTCTTTAATAAATAAAGATCAGACTAGTGAGATGAATCTTTCAATAAAAGAATCACTTAATACTTTCATATAAAAAAAGTAGGGGCTCACCCTACTCAAATAATTTATCTAAATCTCCAATAAATTTATCTAAATCTTTTAAGCTGTCAATTCTAGCTCCGCTAGCTTGAGCATGTCCGCCTCCGCCATAGGCTCTAGCAACTCCAGAGATATCTTTCTCTTTTGAACGGATAGAGATTCTCCAGCAATAATCTTTAGGATTAGGATCCTCAGTGATTGAACACCATGCGTTAATTCCTTCGATGTTAGCGAATAAATTAACATTTTCTTTTCCTAGTTCAGGAGTAATTTTTAGCTCTTCTTGAGTCTTAGTATCTAGACAATAATAAGCAACTCCATGAGGAGAAACAGAGAAATGAGTTAGCACGTATGCTTGATTATGTAATGAATTAATTGTCTTTTCATACATATCTAGATAAGTTTTTCTCATATCAAATCCTGTAGCTAGTAAAGCGTTTGCTATAGAGAAAGTAAAAGGAGTGGTGGAAGAATAAAGGAATCTTCCTGAATCTCCAACTAAAGCAATGTAAAGATTTTTTGCTGCTTCAGGAGAAATTTTGGTTCCTTTAAAGTTTAAAAGCATTGCAGTAACTAGTTCAGCAGCTGCAGCAGCTTCAGTATTATCTATAGAAATGTTTGCAATTTGTTCTTTATAAGGATGATGATCAATTTTGATAATGTAGTCAGCTTCCTCGTATCTAGGATTAGCAATTCTGTCTTTATCTCCAACATCAACTACAATAGCTAAGAACTTTTTCTCATAGAAAGAGTCTGGGAGAGTATCCATTTCTCTAAAAAGTCTAGGAGTAAAGGAGACGTGATTATCTCCAACAACATAGACATTTTTATTAGGGAAATTATCTTTAATGAAGGTTGCTAAACCAATTTGGCTTCCTAAAGCATCAAAGTCTGGTTTGATGTGTCTAAAAACTACGATATCATCGTATTTTTTTATTTGAGCAAAGATTTCTTTATAAATAGATTTGTTTTTCTTTGCGTCTAATAGAAGTACTTCATCTAGCTTTTTAGAGCTCATTGTTTATCCTTTTCATGCAATCTCTAGCAATCATAACTTCCTCATCGGTTGGAATGATAGCGACTTTAACTTTTGAACCAGGTTTTGAAATAAGAACTTCTTTACCTCTAATCGTTTTATTTAATTCGTAATCGATTTCTAATCCAAGAGCTTCTTCGACGTCTTTTAAGATAAGTTCTCTAAAGTATCCAGAGTTTTCTCCAATACCTGCAGAGAAGATGATTAAATCAACTTTACCTAATCTTACATAGTAGCTTCCAATATAGTCGGCGATTCTTCTTGCAAATAATTTAGCAGCAGTAATACATCTACGGTCACCTTTATTGGCACCATTTTCGATGTCTCTAGTATCGTTGCTGACTCCGCTTACGCCAAGGAATCCACTCTTTTTGTTGAAAATATCGTACATTTCATCGACACTTTTTCCTGTGCAGTTACAAAGATAATCCATAACAGATGGATCTAAATCACCAGTTCTAGTTCCCATCATAACTCCGCCTAATGGAGTAAGACCCATGGAAGTTGCAACGCACTTTAAATCTTTAATAGCAGCAAGAGAGGATCCTGAACCAACATGGCAAGATATAATTCTTGTACCTTTCTTATTATCTAAGAAATCTTCATTTCCTTTATGAGCTAAATAGTCGTGACTTGTTCCGTGAGCACCATATCTTCTGCAATCATATTTTTCACTTAATTCATATGGGATTGGGAATAAGTAATCTTCTTCTTCCATTGTTTGATGGAAAGCTGTATCGAAAACAGCAATTTCAGGGACACCTGGAAGAGCTTTTTCGAAGGCTCTGAAGCCCATTAAATGGGCAGGAGCGTGTAGAGGATCTAAAGGAATTAATTCAGTAATTTTTTCAATTGCATAATCATCAAAATCTACAGATTTAGAGAAATATTTTCCACCTTGAACAACTCTGTGGCCAACGCACTTAATTTCATCTAAAGATGCGATAATTCCTGAACTTTTTAATGCTTCAAAAAGAAGTTCAACAGCCTTTATGTGATCTAAAATAGGTAAAATCTTTTTATCTACCTTACCATCATATTTAATTGTAAAAATACCATCTTCGTGGCCAATTTTTTCGGCTTGACCGGAACATAAAACCTTCTCTTCTGGCATTTCATATAACTTAAATTTAAGCGAAGAGCTTCCGGCGTTAACTGCCATTACTTTATACATATAAAAAATCTCCTTAATATGATTAAATTTTAGCACAAAGATAATGAAAGTTGATTATTTTTTAATCAATGTAAAATTGTTTCAGTAAATTTTCAAAAAGAACGGTATTTTTTCTGAAAAAATGACTCAAAAACACTGAAATAAATTAACAAACATTTACATTAAATAAGTTTATGAAAAGCTTCGATTACATCTTATAAATCTCGCTTCTTGTATGGTTACTTGTATAAATTATCAATTCATTAACATTCTTTGTGGAGGTTTTTACATGAATAAGGTGTTTAATTGACAAAAAATTGAAAGATTTTCACTAATAATGATTTAAATATTCAGAAATAGTGTTTTTTTCTTTCTAAACTTGGTGAAGTTCGCTATAATTTATTCAAATAAATTAGGAGATTATATAAATATGGCATATGGAATTCTCTATGACTATTTAATGGGCCAATCAATTGAGGCCTATAAATATTTTGGAGCTCATTTTGGAACATGCGATTTACCAAAAGAAGTATTTGTTCCAGCAAAACAACCTGGTATCCCTCCAAAGAAAGTAAAAGTTAAAGAAACCGTTACATGCTATGGTGTCTGGTTTAGATTATATGCACCTATGGCTTCTGATGTTTCAGTAATCGGTGAATTTAACGGGTGGGATGCTAGAGCTAATAAGTTAAATAAAATTGATCCAAGTGGTGTCTGGGAAACATTTATTCCTGGTCTTCATGACTATCAATCTTATAAATTCCACTTCAAAAATGCGAGAGGGGAATATGTAGATAAAGCTGACCCATTCGCGTTCTATTCTGAGTTTAGACCACAAACCTGTTCAAGAATTTACGATATTGAAAACTTCCCATGGATGGATGGAGATTGGATGTATTCTAGAACTAGAAACTTCGATAAAGCATTATCTATCTATGAAATTCATTTAGGTTCTTGGAAAGGAAGAATTGATGGCAGATATCCTTCTTATGAAGAAATTGCTGACTATTTAATTCCTTACATGAAAGAATGTGGATTCACTCATGCAGAAATTATGCCTATTACTCAATATCCATTTGATGGATCTTGGGGTTACCAAGCCACTGGATTCTACTCTGTAGATTCTAGATACGGAAATCCAAAACAGTTGATGTCATTTGTTGATAGAATGCATCGTGCTGGACTTGGTGTTATTCTTGATTTTGCTCCTGTTCATTTTGCTACTGATGCTTATTCATTAAGAGAGTTCGATGGAACCAACCTTTATGAATATAGTGATCCAGCTCATACTATTTCACCTTGGGGTTCTGCTCAATTTGATTTAGGAAAAGATCCAGTTAGATCCTTCCTTATGTCTGCAATGAACTACTTCCTTTCTTATTTCCACTTTGACGGTATTAGATGTGATGCTGTTTCTAATATTGTTTACTGGGATGGAAATAAAGCTAACGGTGAAAACTCTGGAGCAACCGAATTTATTCGTAGATTAAACGGCAAGATTCATTATATGCATCCAAGTGTAATGATGATTGCTGAAGACTCAACCGATTTCACAAAAGTTACTCATCCAATCGAGTATGGTGGATTAGGTTTTGACTATAAATGGGACTTAGGATGGATGAACGATACATTAAAGTATTATTCAAAAGATCCTGTCTACAAGAAATATGAACATAACAAACTTACATTCTCTATGGCATATTTCTATTCAGAAAACTTCTTATTACCACTTTCTCATGATGAAGTTGTTCACGGAAAAGGAACAATCATCAATAAGATGTGGGGAGATTACGACAATAAGTTCGCACTTATTCGTAACTTATATGCATATCAATATGGCCATCCAGGCAAAAAGCTTAACTTCATGGGTAATGAATTAGGTAGCTTTGATGAATGGAATGAACAAAAATCACTTCCATGGAATCTTCTCTCATTCCCAAAACATGATTCAGTTAAGAGAATGATTAGAGACCTTAACCTAATCTATAATGCTGAAGATGCAATGAAGGTTGAGGAATATAATCCTGCTCGCTTCTCCTGGTTAATGGTTGATAATTCTTCCGACAGTGTCTTTGCTTTCGAAAGAACAGTTGGCGATAGTGATTTAATCTTCGTCTACAACATGACTCCAAATTGGTATGAAAGATATACAATTGGAACACTTAGAGAAGGTACATATGATGAAATCTTTAACTCTGATAAAGATGTCTATGGTGGATGGAACCAATATAATGGTTTACCATGTGTTTCCTATCCAGGCGGTGGACCTGAAGGAAGACCATGTCATATGGAAATTAAGCTCGGTGGCTTTGCTGCAGTCATCCTTAAGAGAAGAATCGAAAAACCTGTAGAAGAAAAACCAGTCGAAGTTAAAGAAGAACCTGTAGAAGCCCCAAAGAAAGCAGCCAAGAAACCAGCTGCAAAAAAAGCTAAATAACTGAGGTAAAACTATGTTTGATAATAAAAAAGATTTTAAAGAGACTTTTGCTCGTCGTTTAGAGGAAAAATATGGTAGAAGTGTTGTCGATGCACACATTCTCGAAAGATTTGATATTCTAGGCGAAATGGTAAGAGACTATGCCGGTAAAAACTGGAGAGTTTCTAGAGAAGAAATGCTTAACACCAATGCTAAGCAACTAGTTTACTTCTCTATGGAATTCTTAATGGGTAGACTTTTAACTTCCAATATGCAAAACCTTGGTATCTATGAAGTCGCTAGAGATGGATTAGAAGAACTCGGAATTGATATTGGAGAACTTGAAGATATTGAAGCCGATGCTGGACTTGGAAATGGTGGTCTAGGAAGATTAGCCGCTTGTTTCCTTGATTCCATCGCATCCCTAGGTTACCCAGGACATGGAAATACAATCCGTTATGAATACGGATTCTTTAGACAAAAATTCCTTAATGGACAACAAGTTGAATTACCAGATCAATGGTTGACAAACGGATTTGTTTTCGAAGTTAGAAAACTAAAACATGCTGTTGAAGTTAAATTCTATGGTAATGCTGAGACATATTTAAAACCAAATGGTGAGTATGGACTTAGAACAGTTGGAGCAACTTGTGTTAGAGCAGTTCCTTACGATGTTTCTATTCCTGGATATAAAAATGGTGTCGCTAACTCATTAAGACTTTGGTCTGCTGAACCAAGTGAACACAATTTACCTGCAGATAAGGACTTTGAAGAATATTTGAATACTCTTAAAGAACTCTGCCACGGTTTATATCCAGATGATTCTACTGAACGCGGAAGAATGTTACGTTTAAGACAACAATACTTCCTTGTTTCTGCTGGACTTCAATCTGCTATGAGATCTTATAAGAGAAGATATGGCGGATTTGAACATTTTGCTGATCATTATATTTTCCAACTCAACGATACTCATCCAATCTTAGCAATTCCTGAAGCTATGCGGTTATTAATGGATGAATACGGCTATGGTTGGGATGAAGCTTGGGCTATTGTAACCAAGATGTTTGCTTATACAAACCACACAGTTATGCCTGAAGCTCTTGAGAAATGGCCAGTCCAATATGTAAGAAACCTTGTTCCACGTGTCTATATGATTATTGAAGAAATTAATCGTAGATTTAATGTTTCCTTAAATGAACAAGGAATCGATGGAAGTGCAAGATATGCAATGCAAATTATAAAAGATGGACAAATCCATATGACAAATATGGCTATTGTTACTGCTTTCTCAATTAACGGTGTTGCTAAAATCCATACTGATATTCTTAAAGAATATACATTCGCTGATTTCTATAAGTTATATCCAGAAAAATTCAACAATAAAACAAATGGTGTAACTCACAGAAGATGGTTAATCTATTCTAACCCAGAATTATCTAAAGTAATTTCTTCTAAAATAGGTGAAGAGTGGAAATTCAATTACGAAAAAGAAATTTCCAAATTCGCCGACTTTGCTAAAGATAAGAAGACTCAAGAAGAAGTCATGGCTGTTAAGCAAAAGAATAAAGTAGCTTTCGCCAATTTTGTAGAAAAAGCCTATGGAATTGAAATTGATCCAAAATCAATCTTTGATGTTCAAATTAAACGTTTACATGCTTATAAGAGACAATTATTAAACATTTTCCATATCATCCATCTTTATCATAAATTTAAAGAGGATCCTTCATTCACAATGGTTCCTCATACATATATCTTTGGTGCAAAAGCTGCTCCAAGTTATACATATGCAAAGAAGATTATTGAATTAATCCTTGCAGTCGCTAAAGTTGTTAATAACGATCCGGAGATTTCTAAATATATCAAGATTGTCTTCGTTGAAAACTATGGTGTTTCCTTGGCTGAAAAGATTATTCCAGCTGCTGATATTTCTGAACAAATTTCTACAGCAGGTAAAGAAGCTTCCGGTACATCTAATATGAAATTAATGATGAACGGCGCTATTACCTTAGGAACTCTTGATGGAGCTAACGTTGAAATTGCTGCTTTAGCTGGAGAAGAAAACGAAATCATCTTTGGTTATAAAGCTAATGAAATCCAAAAGATGACCGACGAAGGTTCATATAACCCATGGGATGTCTATAATTCTGATGTCAGAGTTAAAGAAATCATGGATTCCTTATTCACTGGTCCTTGGTGCAACGGCGATCAAAACCGTTTCAGAATGATCTTTGATGAAATCATGAATAGAAATGATCAATTCTACGTTTTAGCTGACTTTGCTGCTTATAACAAAGCTTGCGAAGACGCAGAAAAACTCTATAAGAATAAAGCAAAATGGGCTGAAGCTGCTATTAAAAATATCGCTGCTTCCGGATTCTTTACTTCTGATAGAACAATCGAAGATTATAATAGAGATATCTGGCATTTAAAGAAACTTAACGTTAGATAATGCAGAAAGTCGTTTTAGACAAACTATTCTTATTGCAATCTGAGCTCGATGCTCAGATTGCTTTAAATCATGGCATCTCTTATGAAACTACTAAAAATAAAAGAGTCATGGCTCTTTTAGTAGAACTAGGAGAGTTTGCTAATGAAACACGTTGCTTTAAATTTTGGTCTTTTAAAGGACCTTCCCCAAAAGAAGTAATTTTAGATGAATATGCTGACGGTCTTCATTTCCTTTTATCTTTAGGAATTATTCTAGGATACAAACATTTTGAATATTCCTATGAATTTAAGAAAAAAGATCTAACTGAGCATCTTCTAGATACCTATTCGTTATGCTCTAGACTTCATAAAGAATTTACTAAAGAGAATTATGAAACTGCTCTTATATCCTATATTAATATATTAGGAATACTTAAATATAGTGCAGAAGATCTAGAGTCTTCCTATTTAAAAAAGTTAAATGTTAATCATTCTAGACAGGAGAATAATTACTAATGCAGAAAAAATTTGAAATTAAAGAATGGTTTATTCTTGGAGTTGAAGCTTTTTACCTCCTTGCTTTAGGAGTAATTCTTGGAGTTCCTTTCTACGATATTAAGATTCCGGATACAACTACCTATATTCATAATAAGACTTACTTTGATTTCCTTTTTTCTAGAGAAAGTAAATTCGTCATTAGTGGATCTGTTGTTTTAGGATTAACTCTTTTATTTCTAGTGGTTGGATTATTTTTTGCGATTAAATCCTTGTCTAATTACAAAAACAATAATGATAAAGAAGATAAATTCTTTGTTTATAGCACTGTAATGAACATGGCGGGGATGGCCACAATAGCTCTATATTGTTTAACTAATTATCACTATATTCCTATGGCGATTGGGTTAGTTGCTGCAGCAGGGGGATTTGGAGCGATTTATTATCATTACAAAAAATTAATTTCATTTTAAATTAACGCTGAGAAATCAGCGTTGTTTATATAATTTTATGTGTCAAATCTTGTTTATAGATTTGTCCAAGAGTAAAATTCAAGTACATATGAAACCTGACTTTGGTAAATAAATAAAAAATATGGTGCTAAAGCTTTAAGCTAAGCACCTTTTTGATATTTTTATCGGTCAAGAAATAGTTTGTTAGGTTTAATCCCAACCTATCATTAATCTTTTTAATTTTGTCCTTGGAACCGAGGTTTATATATGTTTCACCGTTTTTTAAAACCTTTAAGTTTCTCACAAACGATATGATTTCATTCGTGTGTATTTCGTCCTTAAATTCTTTGATTTGAAGAACTCTTAATGCAAAAACTGCAAGATAACATATTAAGAAATGTCCATAAATTGAATCCTGTCTTTGAAGATAAACAGGTCTAGCATCTAATTCAGATTTCAAAGTTCTAAATGTTTCTTCAATTCTCCATAGACGATGATAGACTTTGTAAATTTCTTCTGCCCTCATTTTGGTTTCTGAAGTAACGAGTAAATTATATCCAGCTAGCTTTAAATCTTCGTTGACTTTATCTTGATTAATTGTTGCTTTGACCGCTGTATCATCAAGCACTTCTCCTTCATTGGATATAGCTTTAAAGGTGACATATTTTGCTGCATCACCATATTCTTTTCTTTTAGCTTGCGAATTATTGAGCTCCCTAGCCTTTTCAATCATTTTGTCAATCTCGTATCTCTTCTTTTCTGCTAATTTTGGATTAAAAGTAACTACTCTTTTTTGAGTTAGATTAATAATAGTTGGCCTATTGGTTCCATCATCTACTTTATATGAAAATTTATCGATGCATGATTTGTATTTATATAATAATGTTCCATCTTTGTCTTTGACTTCTAACCATTTGTTTTCGTCGTTTTCTAAAAGAGCCCATTTCTTTTCCTGATCCGACAAACGCTTTATTGATTGAGAAAAGATATATCCATCTCCATTTTTTAAGGCCTCACATATATTCTTGGTACAATTTAAGCCTTTATCAGCAACTTGGATAGTTCGACCATTGATATTGTTTTGCTCTTTCATTGTACTAATAATATTTCTCATCACTGGTTTTTCAGATTCGTTACCAGGGAACATTTTCATCGCCAAAGGGATTTGTTCTTCATCTAAAAGTAGACCCATTGAAATAATTGGATCGGCTCTATTTTCTTTAGAAGGCCCTTTTCTTTTATCATCCTTTTCCCTATCAATTTCAAAGTAATAATTTGTTCCATCGAAAAATACATTATCTGTTTTTCTACCATATTTTTTGTTAAATGCATGATTAATGATTTCTAATATCCTTTCGTATTCATCACCAATAAACGGAAGGATTGAATCATATAATTGATCGCTAGAAAAATGAGTTGGCTCTAAAAAAGAAGGGATGACTTCTTCCATGGTTTTGATTTTGCTACAAGGAGAAACCACTCTCGCTGACACTAAAGAGGTGATGGCTTCATTTAAATCATATGGTTTATCTGCAATTCTAGCTAATAAGTTGAGATGGGATTCAACTCTAAGGGTATTGAAGACGCTTTTAACGAGAAAATAACCAAGATTCTTAGTAGGTTCATCTTCAATTTGTTTGATTTTAGATTCCTCAATTTCCTTTTTTCTTTTCTCATTCATCTTTTTAACGAAATTTTGATAATAAGATATTGGATCTGGAATTTTATCACTTCTTAAATCGTCAACATATCCAATTGATTTGAATGCTTTATGGGCAGTTTGTTTCTTTTCTTTGTTTCGATATGATTCGTATATTTGTAAATAAACACCTTTTTTAGTTACTGTTTTTTTAAGAAAGTACGCCACTACATTATCCTCCTAGATGCAAAGCACCACAAAGCACCATTATAATAACATAAAAAAATATTTTATAAAAGAGGCAAAAAATAAAAAATATCGCATAGCGATATTACTAAGAAATTCTGTCATTAACTTACCAAAAAATTATGGTGCTATTTACCAAAGACGAGATTTGTCCAAGAGTAAAATTCAAGTACATATGAAAGGGAATTTATAAAAAAATGTTAAAAAGCAAAGTTTTAGTCGTTTTATCATCAATCGCCTTACTTGCTGCTTGCGGTGGCGGTGGATCTAATGGTGGAGGAGGCGGATTAGTCACTGGTAGTGTTGAATCCATGAAACCTCAAGATGTCTCCGTCGAATCTGAAAAGAAATCCGAAGTTAAAGGTTCTTATAAGAAAGCTGTATCGACTGTATCAGCAAGTGGAACTTCTCCATCCTATTCCGGAATGGTCTCTGTTAACAGCAATGAAAGTGTTACTTTTGATGTAGAAAATGGCGTCTATTCTATGTCTAGTACCGACAATTCTGCAGTTTCTGGTGTTGCTTATCAAATCGCAAGCAATGCTTCCATTAAGAAAGAAGGCCAAAACTGGGCATTTAATCAAAACAAAAAGGTTACTACTGCTGCAGGTTATTCTTCCGAAAGCATCTTATTTGATTCAATTGAAAGCGCATATAGATCATTTGAAGGTTATAGAGAATGCTTATATTCATGGAACATTAACAATTTAATTCAACTTACTGCTAATAGATTCCAAGCTTTAGGAGCAAATATTTCTGCATATAGTGAGCAAGTATTCCAAAGCAGCTTCGTCGTTTCTGGAAACAAGGAAAACGGAACATTCTCTTGTGGTTTAGCTGAAGCCAAAGAAATCCAAGATGGACAAGCAAAAGTTAAATTTACACAAATGAGATTCGATTATGTTGATTTCTTATTATCAAACTTAAGTTTATCCGTTACTATCGAAGTTAATGGACAAACTGGTTCTATTACCGGAAATCAAAGCGTTGCATACGTTAAATAATTAAATTAACCAACAATAAAGGCTCTTAGGAAATTCTAAGAGTCTTTTTTATAATAAAAGCTGAGTAGTGATGAAGAACTCAGCATTTTATTTATTTATTTGTTAATTAAGCTTTGTTGACTGATCCGAAGAGAATCATCTTTTCTTTAACTTTTTCTTGAATAGCAACGAATCCAGGTTTGAGAAGCTTTCTTGGATCATAGCCTTTTTCTTTGTTTTCACCGGTTGGATCAGCTTTACCTTCAGCACAATATTTAATTGTTGCTTCGGCGAAGACTAATTGGCAATCAGTGTTAACATTGATTTTGGACATACCATGAGCGATAGCTTCTTTGATTTGTTCATCAGGAATTCCAGTTCCACCATGGAGAACTAGTGGAATGCCACCAGTTGCTTCTTGGATAGCTTCAAGAGCATCAATATGTAATCCGGTCCAATCTTCTGGATAGATACCATGGATATTTCCGATACCAGCAGCTAAGAAATCAACACCTAAATCAGTGATTAATTTACATTCTTTTGGATCTGCGACTTCACCATCAGCAGTGATTCCGTCTTCAGTTCCGCCGATTGCACCAACTTCAGCTTCGATTGATAAGCCTTTGTCATGAGCAATTCTAACTAATTCTTTTGTCTTTTCGATGTTTTCTTCGATTGGGAAGTGGGAGCCATCAAACATGATTGATGTAAATCCGGCTTCGATACAGGCTTTGCAACCTTCATAGCTTCCGTGATCAAGATGTAAAGCGACTGGAACAGTAATATTTAAAGCTTCGTCTAGAGCCTTAACCATAGCGGCTACAACTTTGAATCCGCCCATGTATTTTGCTGCGCCTTCACTGACACCGAGAATAACAGGTGATTTTTGCTTTTCAGCTTCTAAAAGAATGGCTTTTGTCCATTCAAGATTGTTAATGTTGAAATGACCAACTGCGTAGTGATTATCGTGAGCTTCTTTCAACATTCTTGTTGCGTTGACTAACATTTATTTTTGAACCTCCAAGTTCTAAATTTGTCTTATTTTAAATTTATTTTTATTATAAATAAATAGTCTTAACGAAAAAATCCGATAAAAACATAAAAAAATAAGTTTTTTTCTCGTTTTTTTATCTTGGAAAGGAAAATTATTGCTTTATAATGTCCTGAATAAAAAGTTAGGAGGGGAATGTGAGAGCCGATTATTTGAACAATATGATCATTTATGTCGTTTATCCTTCCTCTTTTTATGATGCTAATGGAGATGGAATTGGAGATCTTCAAGGTATAAAAGAAAAACTAGATTATTTTGTTTATCTAGGAGTTAACACAATTTGTTTAGGACCGATATTTGATTCTCCTGAAGAAGATGGAGGATTTGATGTTTCTTCTTATTATGAAATTAATAAATATTTAGGAAGTAAAGAAGATCTAGCCTCTTTAATTAAAGAAGCTCATCAAAAAGGTCTTAAGATTATACTTACTTTTGAAGTTAATCATACTTCTATAGAACATCCTTGGTTTAAAAAAGCTAAAGCGGATCCTTCTTCTAAAGAAGCTTCTTATTATTTCTTTAAGCAAGGAAAGAAAGAAGAAGGAAAACTTTTACCTCCAAATAATTGGAAGGGCTATTTCTATGAATCTGCTTGGACTAAATTAAAAGATGATCTTTTCTATTTAAGTTTATTTTCTTCTTCAACTGCGGATTTAAACCTTGATAATGCTGAATTAAAAGAAGAATTATTTAATGTAGGTAGATATTATCTTAAGCTAGGGGTCGATGGATTCTATTTTGCAAATTTAGAAAGTACAGGAAAAGATTTATCTTTTTCCGACTCAATACTCCCCGATGATGGAACTCACTTAATTTATGATGAAGGTAAGCATTCTTTGAATGAAATTTCTAAACGTTTTGTACAAGAATTTAGAGAGAAAGTATTAGAGAAAAGAGATGATATTTGTCTTTTATCTACTCTTCCTTCAAGGATGACCCCTTATGCTGCTAGAGAATTTACTTCTAGAGATAATAATGTCCTAGACTTGGGATTTAATTACGATATCTTCTGGAACAATGATTCTTATAAACAAATTACTAAGCAGCAAGAAGATATCCATACTAATGTTTTAGATTTGAAACAAAATATTTATAAGTGGTATAGAGAAAATCATGATTTAACTAATATGCCTTTACTTTGGGGAAATTATGATTTCCCAAGAGTTTTATCTATGTATGGCGATCTTAACTATAGAACTCAATCTGCAACAGCTTTATTTACAACATTCCTTTTCTTATTTAAAACTCCAGTCCTTTATATGGGAGAAGAAATAGGAATGAGCAACTCTAAATATGACAATGTCGATGATTATTTAGATGATGTATTTACTAGAAATGAAGTTAATGATCTTATCCATAGTGGATATAAGATGAAAGATATTCTTACTTATCTTCAAAGAGCATCAAGAGTAAATTCTCGTTCTCCTTTCCAGTGGAATAAAGAAGAATACGCAGGATTCTCTAAAGTTCTACCTAGAAGAAAAGTTAATCAAGATTATCTAGAAGGAATTAATGTTAACGAAGAATCTCAAAATATCTATTCTATTTTAGGATTCTATCGTTACGCATTAGAAAAAAGAAAAGACGATGAAATTAAAGACATTATAAATAATGGAGAACTTACTTTATTAGATGAAAATCATCCTGATGTCTTTGCTTATGTTCATGAAGGAAATGAAAAGTTAGTTGTAATCACATCTTTTAGACCATATACAACATATTTCTCCTTCTATCATAGAATTAGAGATATAATTTTACATAATTACGAGGATGTTCTTTTAGACTCCTATACATTTACACTTAGACCTTTTGAAACTTATTTAATTAAGATTGGATAATAATGGAAAAATATTATTTATTTCTCTCTAATAAACCTATTAAGAAAGCTATCTTTTTAGCTGCTTTAGAAGGGTTTGGAGTTGATGAAGAATCAGTAGTTTTTTATTCTCCTTCTTCAGGAGAAATTATTTTTGATGAAACTTTATTTCCTTTTATTGAATCTTTAATTATTGCAATGAGAGAAGATATTGGAGTGTCTTTCTCTATTTTAGTGTGTCATGATAAAACTCCATTTATGATGAAGCTTCTTAAAGAAGCTACAGAATATTTCCCAAATCAATGTTTATATCCTTCTGATGTAATCATGAAACAAATGTCTTTTGGAGATTATTCTTCTTTAGGCGAACTTAAAAATATGTTTAAGGATGTTCCTTCCATTTTAATGCTTACAGCAGGGGAATATCTTAGATGTGGACTTGATGGATTATTGGCATCAAAGGCTTTATTTATTCATCGAAATACATTTAATTATCGAATTAATCAATTTATTGATATTTCTAAATTGGATATTAGAGATTATCATAATGCTCTTTTATTAGAGCTATATTTCCATTTCTGCGTTACCAAATTATAAAAATTTTATAAAATAAGTATTTACTTTGTGCATGTTGCACAAGATAATATTTTTAGTTCATATTAAAATATGAGCAACTTTTTGGAGGAAAATAATGGAAAAAGAAGTTAAAGTCGAAGAAGTTAAAGTCGAAGAAGTTGCTGATGCAAAAGAAAAAGACGTCGCAAAACAACTCGATTACGTTTCCCTTCGTCATGTAGATAAAATCTACGACAACAATGTTCAAGCCGTTTTTGATTTCAACCTTGATATTGCAAAACACGAATTCATCGTATTCGTCGGTCCTTCTGGCTGTGGTAAATCTACAACATTAAGAATGATCGCTGGTCTTGAAGACATCTCTAGAGGTGAACTTTGGATCGATGGTGAATATTCTAACGATAGAACACCAAAAGACAGAGATATCGCCATGGTCTTCCAGTCCTATGCTCTTTATCCACATATGACAGTTTATAACAATATGGCATTTGGATTAAAGATCAGACATTTACCAAAAGAAGAAATCGATAGAAGAGTTAGAGAAGCTGCAAAGATTCTTCAAATTGAAGAATACCTTGATAGAAAACCAAAAGCTCTTTCCGGTGGTCAAAGACAAAGAGTCGCTTTAGGTAGAGCCATTGTTAGAAACGCAAAAGTCTTCTTAATGGACGAACCTTTATCCAACCTTGATGCTAAATTAAGAGTCCAAATGAGATCTGAAATCATCAAACTTCATGAAGCTCTTGGTGCAACAACAATCTATGTTACCCACGACCAAACAGAAGCTATGACAATGGCTAGTAGAATCGTCGTTATGAAGTTAGGTAGAATCCAACAAATCGGTTCCCCAATTGATATCTATAATAACCCAGCCAACTTATTCGTTGCTACATTCATTGGCTCCCCAGCTATGAACGTTATGAAAGCTAGATATGCTGGTGGTGAAATCATCCTTGCCACTGGTGAAAAGATTAAATTAGATCCAAAGGTTGCTAAAGCACATGACGAATTCTTTAAAGACAAAGTTGCTAAAGAAGAAGCTGAATTAGCAGAACTCGAAGCTGAACAAAAAGGTGCTGGTAAAGAAGAATTAGGCGCAAAAGTTGAAGCCTTAAAGGTCCAAATCGAAAAAGACAAAGCAGCCTTAAAAGAAGAACACGATGTCGTCTTCGGTATTAGACCAGAAGATATCCATGAAGCATCCGATCTTAGAGCAGCAGATACCTTCCAAATCAAAGTTGCTGTCGCCGAATTACTCGGTCACGAATACTATATCCACACTGACTTTGGTGGAGTTGACCTCGTTGCCAAGATTCCTCTTACAAGAGAAATCAAGATTGGTGATCAAATGAAGGTTCACTTCAACTTAGATAAAGCCCATATCTTTGATGCTTACAGTGAGAATAGAATTTACTAATCTTAATAACAATTTAAAAATGATTCGACTTTTAAAAGGTCGAATCTTTTTTTATAATTATCGCATGCCAGAACTAGGAAAAAATAAAGCTAAAGAAAAAGCCAAACATCAGAAAGAGATTTCTAAAGTTAGTAAAGCAAATGAAACTACTATAGTTTCAGCTTACTCTGAAGAAGGACAAGAAAGAATTAAGGCTGATAAGAAAAGAAAGAAAGTCATTCTTATAGTTTGGATTTCTATTTATGCGGTTTTATTAGCTGGATTAGCTGTTGGACTATATCTTATTTATAGATAATTAAATATTTTTTAAACTTTTCTCATTTTTTAACCAACTATATATAAAGGAGGTAAAAAATGACAAAAGAAAAATTATTAGGATATTTTAAATCAATGAGAGTTGTTTCTCTTGTTTTAGGTTTTGTCTTGATTGTTTTAGGAATCCTGAAGATGTTCTTTGTAAAAGAGGGCACTACAGGTGGGGGAGATACTTTAGCTTTCGGACTTTACTCTATTATAGGAATAACAATTGCCTCATTTGGTTATGTAATCTTCTCTAAATTTATGGTTGAGTATGAAGAATGCATCTCAAAAGAAAAAGCCCACGATGAGGGCTTCTAGAAGTTGATTATTTCTTTTTATCAAATTTCTTTTTCTTGAAAGGAGCTTTCTTTTCCTTAGAAGTTTTGAATGAAGATTTATTCTGTTTAAAATTTTTCTTTGGGTAAGGCTTGGAAGATTTTTGAGCGAAGGATTTTGAAGGCCTTGAGGAGTGTTTTTCTGGTGTTAGTGGATCCTCATTTCTTTCTCTTTTTTCCTCTTTAATTTTCTTAGCCTTTTCTTCTTCCTCTAAATAGTTTTTAAGGAATTCTTCTGCTTCAGTTTCGTTAATTACTCTAATTCCATGTTCTTGAAGATACTTGGTAGTAATTCCTTGGCCTTTAACTAGAATGTTGTTGAAGTATCCGTTATAAACTTCATGGACTCCACAAGAAGGGGATCTTTCTTTTAAAATAGCAAGAGTGATACCTAAGAAAGAGCATACTCTAAGAGCTTTTCTTGCTCCTTCATCAAAAGCAGCAGAGACATCAACTTTGTTTTTATTTATAACTCTACCAGAAGCAATTATCTCGCTAGGTATTCTAGGAGTTCCAAGTCCACCTTCAACTTCAGGGCAAAAAGGAACTAAGTCAAAATATTTATTTATTTCATCTAGAATCGCTACTTTATTATTACTTCCGTCATACTTGCAATTATTTCCGAGTAAACAGGCAGAAACTAAGATTTTTTCCATACGGAAAATATACTAGTTTTTGCTACCTTATTAAAGATTTTTCTATAAGAAATTTACTCAACCCTTTTAATTAATTTAATTAAAAAAGATTTTTATTTATAATAAGAAAGATGATTTACGATTTCATTTATAAAAATAAAACCTATAGGGTTGAAGTAACTAAAAAAAGAATGAAGAACATCATCTTAAGATATGATGAGAAAGCTGAGATGATTAAGATTTCTTGTCCTATTTTTACTACGGAGAGAAAAATAAGAAAAGTTCTTAACTCTAGCGGACCTAAACTTATTGATAAAGTAGAGAAAAAAATTAAACCTGCTTATAAAGATGGATATTTATATTTATTAGGAAATCAAATCTTTGTAGGAGATATGACTAAGAAAGAAATCACTGCCCTATACATAGAAAAAGCAAAAGAAGTTTTCCTAAAAGAATTTGAATATTATAAGTCTTTGATGAAAGTTAAAGATAAGTACACTTTGCGTATCAGATCCATGAAAAGTCGATACGGAGTTAATAGCAAAAGAACGATGACAATAACCCTCCAATTAGAGCTTATTCAGTACTCGGTAGAGATTATTGATTCGGTAATTATTCATGAGTTAGCCCACTGTTTTGTGTATAATCATTCCAAAGATTTTTATGACATTGTATATAAATATTGTCCAATGTATAAAGAACTTAGAAAAAAGCTGATTAACCATATTTATAAATAGATACAAGAAAACATATAAGAATTAAAATTATTATGATTATTACAAGTAAATCAAATCAAAAAGTAAAAGAATTTTTAGAGTTAAAAAAAAGCAAAAGTGACCTATATTTAGTCTCTGGTTATCATCAAGTAGAGATGGCTAAAGAAGCTTCTTTGCTTGAAGAAATTATCTCTACTTCATTTAAAGAAAATTATTCTTCTTTTAAACAAACTTTAGTCAGCAAGGAGATAATTGAGAAGCTTTCTTCTAATGTAACCCCAACAGATATAATTGGAGTAGTTAGAAAGAAAAAAGAAGATAAAGAAAATTTAGGAAATAAAGTTTTAGTTCTTGATACAGTTCAAGATCCAGGGAATGTAGGAACTTTGTGTAGAAGTGCTTTGAGCTTTGGGTATAAAGATATTTTGCTTTTAGAAGGATGCGCGTCTATTTATAACGACAAAACTATTTCCGCATCTCAAGGAGCAATCTACAAACTCAATATTCTAAGATGTACTAAAGATGAATGTTTAATTCTTTTAAAAGACTACCAACTTATTGGCTCAGCGCTACATAACAGCAAAGATCTTTCTTCTTTTAAATTAAATAAAGACAAATTTGCTTTATTTTTAGGAAATGAAGGACAGGGGATGTCTAAAGATCTCTTAGAGAAGATGGATATAAACTTAAAAATTGAGATTCTAGAAATCGATTCACTTAATGTCTCAGTTGCTGGTGGAATTTTAATGTATGAATTAAATAGGAAATAAATATGAGAATTAAGAAATTATTGGTCTGTTCATTATTTTTAACGGCTTGTTCAGCTTCTTCCCAAGCTATCGAATCTTTTATAAAAGATGGGCAGAAAGTAAATATCAACTCAATCGAAAATATATCTGAAACTAAAAAAGAAGAGGTTAAATTTACAGTTAAGAATTTCTTATATGCTTCTACTTTTGAAACCCAAACCGTTTTTTATAATTCTAGTAGTGAGAAGCCATCTAAAATTTCTCAAAACCAGGGTTCAAATTCAATCTTTGTTAGTTTTGAAAGTTCTTACTTAGAAGTTAGAGCGTCTTATTCACAAAAAGAAATTGTGAATGAAACAGTCAATAACCTTCCTGCCACTTCTATACATTTTTTAATCAGAAAAACTAATGACGAATATAAAGTAGAAACAGATGAATATACTTATAACGGTGAAACTATTTATGGTAAATATCTTGATGGAGCTGATGAAGCAATAAAAAGAATGTTTATTGAATATCCAAATCTCCCGTTTTCATGGAACTTTATAAATTCTTTCAACGGAACAAATGTTGAAAATCCTGATGTTTCAAAAACATTTACTGATGCTTTAGTGCTTTCAGGAAATATAGATCAGGGATCATATAAAATAGGGCTGAAGGAAAACTTAGTCATTAGTTTTGATAACGATTCAAAAGAAGTTTTTAACGGATTTGTTTATTCGTATTCTGATTTCTTGCTTCGCTCCCCAGTTAGTAATCTTGATGTTTTCTCTCACGGAACTACCACAACGACTAAGACTTCAGTAACTGTGAGTTATAACATTTAAAGATAAAAATATTAAAAAGATTATAAAATTAACAATTAACCTATTTCTTTTCTTCTAAGAAAAGACTAAACTTACACTGCTCGATGAATAGGAGTAGTAATTAGATCACTTATTCGATAGGGAGAGATGGATAGTGGAACCATCTTAGTCTAAGCCTAATGAATTCGCCTAGGAGAGAACAAAGGAAACTTTGTCGGTTGTGCGTTATAACTATTAGTGCAATTTAATAATAATTGAATTGGGATGGCACCACGGAAACTTTCGTTCCCTATCTTGGTGTCTTTTATTTTTATGGAGGGCTTTTTATGGATTTCGATGAGATTAAAAAAGAAGCTTTAGCTACCTTAAAAGATATTTCTAAACCTTTAACCTCATTTTTTAATGAGTATTTGTCTAAAAGAGGAAAAATCCCTACTTTAATGGGAAATATGAAAAATATTGACCCATCTGAAAGGGCTGCTTTTGGTTCACAAGTTAATGAACTTAGAGAAACTGTAACAAAGGCTTATGAAGAAAGAAAACATGAAGAAGAAAAAGCTACTTTAGAAGCAAAACTTGCTAAAGAAAAAATCGATGTCACACTTCCTCCAAAGACAAAGTTAACTGGTTCAACAAACCCATATCACGAAATTATCTATGAAGTTACCGATATTTTCTTATCTATGGGATATGAAGTTTACGAAGGAAGAGATGTTGAAAGTGATTTATTTAACTTTGAACTTCTTAATGTTCCTGCTGATCATCCTTCTAGAGATATGCAAGATACTTTCTATTTAGATAACGGACTTCTTTTAAGAACTCAAACTAGCGCAGCCCAAGCTCACGCTATGAAAGAGAGAATGGGAAAAACTCCTATTAAGATGATTTGTCCAGGAAAAGCCTATAGAAGAGATGATGATGACATGACTCATTCACATCAATTTGCTCAAATTGAAGGTTTAGTAGTAGATAAAAATATCAATATTGGAAATTTAAAAGCTACTTTAGAACTATTTGCTAAAAAGATGTTTGGGGAAAAACGAGAAATCAGAATGAGATCTTCTTATTTTCCATTTACAGAACCTTCTGTTGAAGTAGATGTTTCTTGTTTTAACTGCCAAGGAAAAGGCTGCTCTATGTGTAAAGGCACAGGTTGGATTGAGATTTTAGGAGCTGGAATGGTTAATCCTAAAGTTCTCGATGCTTGTGGATATGATTCTAAAGAGTGGAGCGGATTTGCTTTTGGAGTTGGCGTTGAAAGAGTCGCCATGCTTAGATATGGAATCGATGATATTCGTAGAATCTATAGTAATGATCTACGTTTCTTAGACAATTTTAAGGACAGATAAGGAGGAAAATTATGAAAGTATCGTATAAATTTTTATCTCAATATGTTGATTTAAGTAATATTTCTCCTAAAGAAATTGCTGATAAATTAACTTTTGCTGGAGCAGAAGTAGAAGAAATTTCTGCTACTGCAGTAGGAACCAATTTAATTATTGGAGAAATTATTTCTTGTATTCCTCATCCAGATTCAGACCATCTTCACATTCTTCAAGTAGATGAAGGAAGCAAAGAAGGAGTTCATCAAATTGTTTGCGGAGCTCCTAATGCTAGAAAAGGTCTTAAAGTTATAGTCGCTAGAACTGGAGCTGAACTTGCTGAAGTTGAAATTAAGCCAAGCAAGATTAGAGGAGTTGAAAGCGATGGAATGTGCTGTTCACTCCTTGAACTTGGAGTAGATAAAAAGTTCTTGAGCGAGAAGCAAGTTAATGGAATCGAAGAACTTCCAGAAGATGCGAAAGTTGGGGAAGAAAATGTTTTAGGCTATTTAGGATTAGATGATGTAATTTTAGATATTTCAATCTTACCAAATAGACCAGATTTATATTCTTTATATAACGTTGCTAGAGAAGTAGCTTGTTTATTTTCTCTTCCAATTAAACCTTTAGAATATGAAAAAGTTAGCGTCCTTCCTACTAAATTGGTAGTTGGATCCGAAACTGTTAAATGTCCAAGTTTCTCAGGAAGAATAGTTAGAAATGTAGTTACTAAAGAATCTCCAGCTTGGTTAAAATCTCTTCTTACCGCTTCAGGAATTAGATCAATTAATAATGTTGTAGACATAGGAAATTATGTGATGCTTGTCACAGGTCAACCTTTAAATATGTATGACTTGGATAAGTTAGAAGATGCATCTTTAATCGTAAAAGATAGCATCGAGACTAAATTTCTTGCTATGGATGGGCAAGAATATGAAATACATAAAAATGATTTATGTGTTATGAATCACGATTCTCTTTCCTGTCTAGCTGGAATTATGACTGCCGATAGTGCTAGAGTTGATGAATCAACAAAAAATATTATCGTTGAAGCTGCTTATTTTGATTATGCAAGTATAAGAAGAACATCAAATAGAATTGGATTATCTTCAGATTCTTCTTTAAGATTTGCTAAAGGAATTAATCCACATAATCAAAAAGAAGTTCAAGAATTTACAGCCTATTTACTTAAAGAATTAGCTGAAGCTAAAGAGTTTGAAGAAGTAGTTTATTATGACTCCTTAACTCATGATCCTTTAGTTATTGAGTTAGATAAAAATTATATAAATAATCGTTTAGGAACTTCTTTCTCTAACGAATTAATTAAGGAAACTTTAGAAAGAGATTATTTCGAACTTAAAGAAGAAAACGATAAATTCTTAGTTAAAGTTCCTCTATATAGGTTAGATATAGATGGCCCAGCTTCTTTATCTGAAGAAGTCATTAGGCTTCTAGGATATGAAAATGTAGTTTCTATTCTTCCTGAAACTAAATTAAATGTTGGGGGACTTTCTCCTAAACAAGAAAAAGAAAGAAAGATTAAGAATTATTTACGTAGTAACGGGCTTAATGAGCTAATTACTTATACTTTAGTTGATCCTAAGACTAATGCTTCTTTAGATATTCTTTCTTCTAATGCTTCTACAATTAAGTTATCTAATCCAATGAGCGTAGAAAGAAGTGAATTAAGAAAGAACTTAGTTCCTTCTCTTCTTGAAGTTGCTAGATATAACGTTAATCACCAAGTTAGCAGCGGAGCAATATTTGAAGTTAGTGATGTAGATGCTGTCTCTTTAGAAGGAAAAAGATTGGGAGTAGTCTTATTTGGAAAGAATTCCATCCAAGGAATCTTAAAAGAAGTTCCTTATGATTTCTTTGATTTAAAAGGATATTTAGTAGGAATTCTTTCTCTTTTAGGAATCAAAAATAATCGTTATACAATCTCTGCTTTTAAAGATGAAAAAGAAGAACTTCATCCTTATATTGCAGCTAAAGTATTTATTGGAAAAGATTTGGTTGGCTATTTAGCTAAGCTTCATCCTAGTAAAGAAAAAGAATTAGATCTAGAGAATGTATTCGTTATGGAATTAGCTTTAGATAAGATTTTCAACATTCAAGTTGGACAAATTAAAGCTAATATTCCCCCTAAATTCCCTCTAGTTTATAGAGATGTAGCTTTCTTAATATCCAAAAATGTTTCTTTTGAAGAAATCAAAAAAGATGTTTCTAAGTTAGATTCTTTAATCAAAAATGTCGATGTATTCGATATTTATGAAGGAGAACATATCTTAGAAAACTATAAATCTATGGCGATTAGACTTTCTTTAGGTAAAGAAGAAGGAACTTTAAAAGAAGATGAAATTAATGCTGTATTTGAGAAAGTTATGGATCATTTAGAGAAGAAATTCTCTGCGGAGATAAGGAGATAATGAAAGTTTATCGTTCTTTATTAAATGATTTTCCTAAACAAGTTAAGGAAGAATTAACTTCTTTAGAATTAAACAAGAATAATGTTGTTTCTATTTCTTCTGCTTGTTTTAATGGAGAAGCGTTTTTAGATGAAGAAGATTTTGCCCACTTTGAAGGAGAATTATCTTTTGTTGCTAAAATTAAAGATGCTTTAGACAATCATGTTTTTGAATATAAATTCGATTCTGAAGTTGAATTTATACTTCTTTCTTCGGCTGCAGAAGATTCTTCTCAAGAAGTTGACCAATTTATCTTTAAAGATAATTGTATTGATTTAGGCGAAGTTTTATTGACTTTAGTTCTTTCAAAAATCTCTCCATATTTATCTGAAAATGGGGGAGAAATTAAAGAATATTTCTTATAAAAATTTTAAGTAAAAATATCATTTTAATTTTCTAGATTTGTTTAAAGAAAAGTCGCGAGATATAAAAATTTAGACAATGTATAAAAAATTATAAAAAATGATATTTTTTTATTTGCAATAAATGAAACTTGCCCTTAAAATTTGGGTAGGTGGGAAAAAGTGGGAAACATTTATTTCGGAGAATATAGCCGTACTCTCGATGATAAAGGTAGACTTCAAATACCCTCACGATTAAATAGATCTAACGAAAAAATCTTCTACATGTTAAGAGGATTTGATGGTTGCATAAGTATCTATCCTGAGGAGTCTTTTCTTAAATACATTGCAAGATTAGAATCTTTGGACTATGAAGATGCACAAAATAGAGCCAAAATCAGAATACTTTTGTCTTCAACCAACGAATTAAGTGTCGATGCACACGGAAGAATTAGTTTATCCAAAGCAATCCTAAAAGATTACTCGATAAATAAAGAAGTTACGATAATTGGTGTCTTAGATCACTTCGAAATCTGGGATACACTTGCATTATCTAACTACAAACTCAGCAATAGGGCATTTACGGAATTTATGAAAGGAAACTAGTATGGAACACATCCCAGTATTGCTTAATGAAGTAATAGAATTACTTTCAATTAAGGAAGATGGGATTTACCTTGACTTAACTCTTGGTAGAGCAGGCCATTCTAGAGAAATTCTTTCTAAATTAACTAGTGGAAGACTTATTTGTTTAGATCAAGATGAAGTAGCTTTAGAAGAATCTAGAAAGATTCTCGAAACTATTTCGGATAGATTTACTCTCGTTCATTCTAATTATTCTAAAGTTAAAGAAGTGTTAGAAGAACTCCATATCGAAAAAGTTGATGGAATCTTAGCAGATTTAGGAGTTTCTTCTCCTCAATTAGATGATGTTTCTAGAGGTTTCTCATATAGATTTGATTCTCCTCTAGATATGCGAATGGATCTTTCTCAAAGTCTTACTGCAAAAACAGTAGTTAACACATATTCTTATGAAGATTTAGTTAGAATTCTCTATCTTTATGGAGAAGAAAGTGATGCTAAAAAAATAGCTAGGAATATCGTAAAACAAAGAGAAATTCATCCGATAAATACTACATTTGAACTCGTTGACATAGTCAAAAAAAGTAAATCTAGTAAAGACCTTGAAAAGAAAGGTCACCCAGCAAAGCAAACTTTCCAAGCAATTAGAATGGAAGTAAATAAAGAAAAGCAAACTCTAGAACAAATGCTTCTGGATGCTCCAACTTTACTTAAAAGTAAAGGCAGAATGGCAGTTATAACATTCATGTCTAGCGACGATAGATTAGTTAAAAGTAGATTTAATGAACTCTCTAAAGAGATCGGAAGTCGTCATGGACCATTTCTAATTGAGCAAACACAAAAAGAGTTTGTTCTTGTTAATAAAAAAGTAATTACTCCAAGTGAAGAAGAACTTTCTAGAAATCATCGCGCAGCTAGCGCAAAACTTAGAGTAATAGAGAGGAGGTAAAGAATATGAAAGACAAATTAAATTTTACAAACAGAAAAAAATCATTTTATAAAATCAGACTTAGCTTAATTTTCGGATTATGTACTTTAGGCGCAATCTCTTCTCTTTCTATTCCTGTCGCTATCTCCTATATAAATGAATTTAATTCTGCAAAAGCAGTTGGAGCTTCAGGGGTTAAACTTGAAGTAACAGAAGAAGAAAATGTCGAAGAAGAAAAAGCTAGTGAAGAAACTAGTGAAGAGGAAATAACAATCCTTTCTTATAATGAAATCTAAGAGTTTCTCTCCTTATATATCATCTTAGACTACCCTCTATATAGGCTTTTATAGGGGGTTTTTCTCCCCAAAAGACCCTAAAAATCTACTAAAATTCATCCAAGAAAAGATTTAAAAACTAACTTTGTTATATTAAAATATAAAATATGAAAAAACCATTAGCTATTATTGAAATATCTTCATCTAAGATAAAATTACTCGTTTCCAGTGTTATAAATAACGAACCTATAATCGTTTACCGAACAACTAGAGATATCACTGGAGCTTTTGTTGATGGAAAAATTGCTGATAAATCCATTATTGTCAAAGCTCTTATGTCACTAAAAACTATCGTAGATGATTCCGCTAGAATTAAATTAAACATTAATGAAGTTAATTTAGTTCTTCCTTGCTATGGTTTAACTATTTTCCAAACTACAAAAACTACAACAACTGTTTCAGCTAATGCTGGAGGAAGCATTGCTCAAATAGATATAGAGAATGTAATTAATCAAGTTAAAAATGAAAACATTCCTGAAAATTTAGAAGTTGTTGAAGTTGCTCCAAGTATGTTCTTCCTTGAAGATGGAACTAAATATTCCTCAGCTTTTGCTTTAATTGGAGCTAAATCAAGTAGAAATCTTACAGTCAATGCTTTTCTTCATTGTTTACCAAAAGGAACTAAAGCTGACTATGACTCTATGCTTACTGAAGCAGGATTTAGAGTTTTACGTAACTCCGTTCAACCTTATGCTGAAGCAAGCTTATTCAAAACAAATCAATTCCTTCCAGAATCTTATATTCTTTTAGATTTTGGAGATAATAATGCAAACGTTTCTCTCATCGGAAAAGGCATGCCTTATGCCTCAACTTCTTTCTATATTGGAGGAGAACATTTAGCTAAAGCTATTTCTGAAGAGATGGGAATTCCTTCTAGAACTGCATTTAGATTAATGGTCGATAGAGGATTTGATCCTAGAGAAATTTCTTATGATCCTCCTTTAGTAAAGAAAGAAGAATCATCTAATAGTGAAGCTTATTTCCAAAAAGATCTTAATTTAATTATTACTTCTTTCTTTGATGAAGATTTCCTTCCTAGATTAGATGCAGCTATTTCTACTTTAGCAAAGAATTCTTCAACTTCTTTAGATTCCATGCCTATTATCATTACAGGAGGAATGGCTCAATTAAATAACATTTCTTCTTTCTTCACCTCTCATTATTTAAATAGAGAAATCTTCTTAGGATTCTCTAAAGTTGTAGGTGGAAGAGATCCTTCATTCACTCCTTTATTAGGAATGACTTTAATTTCATCTTCCTTCCAGGGTTCATTAACAGACCATGAAGAAGGCTACTCATCTATTAGAAGAGAAGAAAAACCAGTGAAAGCTGCTAAAGAAAAATCTTCCTCTTTAGATGATAAAATGTAAGGAGGCCCTCGATGTCAAATATGGATTTAGATAATTTTGAACCCGTTGCAAAGATAGTTGTAATTGGTGTTGGCGGAGCAGGAAATAATGCCGTCAACAGAATGATAGATGACAATATAGAAAATGTTTCTTTCTATGTTTTAAATACAGATAAACAAGCTTTAGCAACTTCAAAAGCTCCTAAAAGAATAGCTATTGGAGAAGAAGTTACAGCCGGACTTGGTGCAGGAGGAAATCCTGAAGTAGGTAGAGCAGCCGCTTTAGCTAGTGAAAAAGAAATTAGAGAAATTGTTAAAGGTGCCAATATGGTATTTATTGCTGCAGGTATGGGAGGAGGAACCGGAACTGGCGCTGCTCCAATAGTTGCTTCAATTGCTAAAGAAGAAGGCGCTTTAACTATCGCTATTGTAACTAGACCATTTACTTTTGAAGGAAAAACAAGAATTACAAATTCCGTAAAAGGACTTTCTGAACTTAAAGATGCCGTAGATTCTATAATTATTGTTTCTAACGATAAGCTTCTTATGGCAAATGGAAATTCTCCAATTTCAGAAGCTTTCTCTAATTCCGATATGGTTTTATCTAAATCAGTTAGAACTGTAACTGAATTAATTCTTTATCCAGCAGTTATCAATCTTGATTTTGCTGATGTAAAAGCAACGCTAGCTAATTCAGGAATTGCTTTAATTGGATTTGGAAGTGCTAATGGACCAAATAAAGCAGTTGAAGCTGCAGAAGATGCGATTAATTCTCCTCTTTTAGAAGCTTCTATTTCTGGAGCAAGAAGAGCAATTTGTGCTGTTACCTGTGGACCAAGCGTTTCTTTATATGAAGCAGAAGAATGTGTAAATAGAATTATTGAACAAGCTGGCCAAAATATTGATATTAAGTTTGGTGTCTCTATTAATGATGCTCTTGATGATAATTTATTTGTTTCAGTTATCGCGTCAGACTTTACTGAAGAATATGACTTCACCTCAGTCCCAACTTATAAACCTAACAAACAAATACTACCTAAAGAAGAAATTGCTCCTACAGCTATAGAAGAAACTAAAGAAGAAAAGAAAGAGGAAGAAGAAACTTCAATTAGTGAAAATATTCTTCCTGAATTCTTAAAAGACTTAGAATTCTAGATAACTAACCTGGCCGTAAATTAGCCAGGTTTTCTTTATAAAGAAAAAGATATCTTGATAAATATGTTTTTCTTGTCTATGATAATGCAGCGTTAATAGAGAAGACACGCCTGAAGTAGCAAATAGAGAGAGTCTTGCTGAAGCTGAGAAAAGGCACGCGAAAAAGGTATCACTTCTTGAGCATTGGATCTGAAAATAAGTAAGAACCACGTGAATCTAGCGTTAATAGATAATGAGTGTCTAAATTATTTTTTAGAAAATAAGGTGGTACCACGGTAATTCGCCCTTATGTGAGGCGTTTTTTATTTTTCTAGGAGGAAGTTATGGGCTTTAAAGAAAGTTTACATATGCCAGTTACAGAGTTCCCAATGAGAGCGGGACTCGCAATGAAAGAACCTGTTTTAGTTAAGAAATGGGAAGAAATGCATTTATATACAAAGATGAATGAAGATAAGATAAATGCTCCTACTTTTATGCTTCATGATGGTCCTCCATATGCAAATGGAGATATGCACTGTGGACACTGCTTGAATAGATGTTTAAAAGATTTTATTATCCGCTATAAAAATATGTGCGGATTTAAAACCCCTTTTATATTTGGTTGGGACACTCATGGTCTTCCAATCGAAACCAAAGTAACTAAATCTGGTGTTAATAGAAAAACTACTCCAATTCCAGAATTTAGAAAGAAATGTGAAGAATACGCCTTAACTCAAGTTGAAAGACAAAAAGCACAAATTAAGAGAATGGGCTGTTTAGGAGATTATGAACATCCTTATCTAACTCTTAATCATGAATATGAAGCAAGACAAATAGATGTTTTTGCTACCATGGCTCTAAAAGGATTAATTTTCAAAGGAAGTAAGCCTGTTTATTGGTCATGGTCTAGTGAATCTGCTTTAGCTGAAGCTGAAGTTGAATATGAAAATGTCACAGCTAAAACTTGTTATATTGCTTTCCCAATTTTAGATGGAAAAGGAATTATAGATAACGATGCTTCAATAGTTATTTGGACTACAACTCCTTGGACAATTCCTTCTAATAGAGGCGTTACAGTAAATCCTAAATTTGAATATGGACAATATGAAACTTCTAAAGGAAAATTAGTTTTCCTTGTTGCTTTAAAAGATAAACTCGTTGAAGAATTAGGACTTAAAGATGTTAAATTAATTAAAACTTTTAAAGGGCAAGAAATCGAAAATGCTTTAGCTAAGCATCCTTTATATGAAAGAAAATCAATTATTATGAATGCTTCTTTTGTCAGCGAAGAAAGCGGAACTGGATGCGTTCATACTGACCCTGACCACGGTGTTGATGACTTCAATACATGTGCAAAATATGGAATTAAACCATTTAATACAGTAGATGAAAAAGGCTTCATGCATATTGAAGAAGACCCTAGAATTGATGGAATGTTCTATGAAGAAGCCAATGATGAAGTTATTTTAGAACTCGAAGAAAAAGGTGTTTTACTTAAAAAAGAAGAAATCGTTCACTCTTATCCTCATGACTGGAGAACTCATAAACCTGTTATATTTAGAGCAACCCCTCAATGGTTCTGCTCAATTGACCCAATTAGAGAAGACTTATTAAAAGAAATTTCTAAGATTAAATGGGTTCCAGCTTGGGGAGAAACCAAGATGGTCAACATGATAAAAGATAGAGCGGACTGGTGTATATCTAGACAAAGAGTTTGGGGAGTTCCTCTTCCTATTATATATAATGAAGATGGAAGCCCAATTATTGATGAAAAAGTCTTTAATCATATTAGAGAATTAATTGCTAAACATGGTTCATCTATTTGGTTTGAACTTGAAGCAAAAGATCTTTTACCAGCTGGATATAGCAATCCTAAATCACCAAATGGATTATTCACTAAAGAAAAAGATATCATGGATGTCTGGTTTGATTCTGGTTCATCTTGGAATGGAACTCTAAGAGAAAGAGGCGAAAAGTATCCAGCAGATCTATATTTAGAAGGTAATGACCAATATAGAGGTTGGTTTAACTCTTCATTAATTTTGTCTTTAGCAACTACAGGAGAATCTTCCTTTAAAGAATGTTTAACCCACGGATTTGTTATGGATGAAAACTGGAACAAGATGTCTAAATCAGCTGGAAACGGTATTGATCCAAATAAAATTGCTAATGAATTTGGTGCTGATATTTTAAGACTTTGGGCTGCTAGTGTTGATTATAAAGCCGATGCTAAACTATCAGAAAAGATTATTGCTACAGTTAGTGATAATTATAGAAAAATTAGAAATACATTTAAGTTTATGCTTGGTGTTATTGATACATATTCTGCTGAAGAAAGTTATGAATTCTCTCTATTAGATAAGTTTATTTTAGCTACATTAGAAAACCTAAAAAATAAATGCTTAGATGCTTATGATAGATATGAATTTGCTAGTATTATAACAAATATTATGTCATTCATGACGGGAGATTTATCTAGCTTCTACTTAGATTATTCTAAAGATATTCTTTATTGCGACGGCTTAAAATCATCAAGAAGAAAAGCTATTGTCAAAGTCATCTTTGAATGTGCATTTACTCTTTGTAAATTACTTAATCCGATTCTCCCATTTACTATGGAAGAAATTTATGGATATCTCCCAATTGAAAGAAAAGAATCTCTTCAATTAGAACAAATGGTTGTTAGATCAAATGAGTTTGATAGTTCGTTATTAGATACTTATGAAAGATTTAAAGATCTTAGATCTGTCGTTTTAAAAGCACTTGAGGAATTAAGGGCTGAAGGTAAAATAGGTACAACAAATCAAGCCAAGTTGGAACTTGTTTGTTCAAATGAAGGATTGGTTAAATTGTTAAAAACTGTCAATTTGAGCAGTTTCTTGATGGTTTCTGAAGTTTCTATTGAATTTGGGCATGATGAACAATGTAAAGTTACATTATCTGACAAACCTTTATGTGATAGATGTAGAAATTATGTCGATGAAGTACTTGAAGTTGGCGAAGGACATGTCTGCCATAGATGTAAGGAGGCACTAGATGAATAATAAAAAAGCATATTCACCTTCTGAAAAGAAATATTATTTTAAAGTATTAGTGATTTTCCTTATTGGAGTAGCTGTTTTAGTTGGTTTAGATCAACTTAGTAAGTGGTTAGTTCAAATAAATTTAAAAATTGAAGGAAATACTGTAGAAGTTATACCTAATTTCTTTTATATAACCCTTGTTCATAATACAGGAAGTGCTTTTGGCTTAGGTCAAGGAACAGTTGCTAGTAGAGTTGTATTTATCCTTATTTCCTTAATTATGTCAGGTGTTATCTTGGCATATTGGATTAAAAACAATAAAGAATTTAGCATGTTTGAGAGAGTCATAGCTCTTTTAATGGCAGCTGGTGCTATAGGAAATTTAATCGATAGAATCTTATTTTTTCCAGAAATTGTCGGCTTTAATGGTGTTATTGACTTCCTTAGATTTTATCTAGGCGGTGGACCAGGAGCAAAAGAGTCATTTGTTAACCCATTTGCGACATTTAACGTTGCTGATGCTTTCTTAGTTGTTGGATGTATCTTATTAATTATTGATATTATTGTTTTATGTGTTAAACGCCCACATAAAGATGCTTTAGAAAAAGATCCTTCTTTATCTGAAGAAGAACAAGAAGAAGTTGAAATCATAGAAGAAATAGTCGAAGTTGAAGAAGAGGAAGAAAGCGATGAAGAAAATCATCGTTGATGAAAATTCAAAAAACAAAAGATTAGATGAGTTTTGCAGGGATTTTGGCATTGTTAATAGCCGTGGCAAGGCTTTAGAGATGATTAAATCTGAAAAGGTCTTAGTTAATGAAAAGCCTGCAAAACCTTCTTATTTGGTACGAAATGGGGATGAAATCTCATATGAAAAGTATAAAGAGAAAGTAGTAGACTCTATTCAAGGAGAAGACATTCCTTTAGATATTGTCTATGAAGATGACGATATTATTGTTATTAATAAACCAGCAGGTTTAGTTGTTCATCCAGGAAATGGAAACGAAGAACATACTTTAGTTAATGCTTTAATATATAGAGAATTTTCTCTTGCTAAGACTAGCGAAGTTTCTAGACCTGGTATAGTCCATAGAATTGATAAAGATACTTCTGGCTTGCTTGTTATTGCAAAAAACGAGAAAGCTCTTGCTTGTATTTCGGAACAATTATCAACCCATACTATGCATAGAGAATATTATGCTTTAGTTAAAGGTATTATTTTTGAAGATGAGGGAAAAATAATAGCTCCTATAGGCAGAGATCCTTCTCACCCAACTAAAAACAAAGTTGATTTGAAAAAAGGTAAAGAATCAATCACATATTTCAAGGTAATAAAGCGTTATAAAAAGTCCGATGCTACCTTTATTTCTTGTCGTCTTTTAACTGGGAGAACTCACCAAATTAGAGTTCATATGGAATATATTAAGCATCCAGTAATAGGGGACCCAGTTTATGGATCAGGCAATAAATCTATTTATGATAAAGGACAACTCCTTCATGCATATAGATTGACCTTAATTCACCCAACCACAAAAAAAGAAGTCTCTTTCGAGGCTCCTCTTCCTGAATATTTTCAGAATGTTTTGGATAGTTTAAATTAAGAACCTAATATTTTTTTCGTGTTGGCAAAGTTTATTTTAGCGGTTTCAAGAAGAACATCTTGGCCGTATCTTTTTATTAGTTTTTTTGCAAAAGTATCTACTTTAGATGCTGCACCTTTAGGGAATTCCATTTCGTATTTTTTACTAATCTTATCTAACTTTGTTAAGAAGGAATATCTAGCAATTACGCTTGCCAAGGCAACTGAAGGAAATGCTAATTCACCTTTTGGAGAAAAGTGGATTGATTTGACGATTTCATCCTCGTTTTTAAGATATTTGTAATAAGTCTGAGGATTAACAAATTGATCTTGGCAGAAGAAAGAGTTTGGATATTTCTTTTTAAGATTAAGCAAACATCTATTGTGCATTTTTGCTTTGATAGTATTGAGATTTTCTCCTTTCTCAATCAATTCATTATATTTTTGATTATCTAGAGATAACTGAGAGTATTTAAAAGAGGAAATAAGAGTCTTTCCTACTTGCATTATATATTCATCAGTCATCAGTTTCGAATCAGTTATTCCTAGTGTTTGAAGCTTTTCATAATCTTCTTCAGTTACATAAGCAGCACAAACACATACTGGTCCAAAGTAGTCACCAGTTCCAACTTCATCAGAACCTATTTGGGGGAAAATATAGTTGTTTGACTTTGCAGTTGGAATAGATTTTTTAGTAGTTTTTGTAGGCTTTTTCTCAACTTTAGGGGAGTTTTGCGGTGTTTTTGGCTTTTTTTCTGATAGTTGAGCGCCCATGGAAAGCCAAATGTCAGTGTCGTGTTTTGCTTGGCTTCCAGCAATAACAAATTTAACTTTGCCGTTCTTTTCTTTTGAATACAAAGAGAATGATGTATCTTCGTATTTTGCGAAAAATTGAATATATGGTGTTGGTGGATTAGCTTTGTAAGGTTCATAAAAAGAAATGATTTTGTTTACATCATTTACGTTAACTTCCAAAGATATAATTTCACTGTTTTTACGCATACAAATATTTTATTGATTTTTTGATTTATTACTAGACTTCAATTTAAGTATATTTTAAAAGAACTTTAAAATAAAAGAATGTATAATTTTAAAGTGAAAAATTTATTTGAAGTTCTTCAATTTGACCTAATTAAAGATCATCTTCGTACTTCTATGTCTAGTCAAATAGGCAAGGAAAGAGTTGACAATCTTTCTTTTTTGCCAGAAAAAGTTTTAGCTCAAGAACTCGAACTAATGAATAATTTTAATGGAGTAGTTGATGAACATGGCTTATTAAATTTAGGTAATTCATCTAAACTAGAAAAACTTGTCGATAGAGCAAATAAAGCCGGAAGTCTTAATGAAGAAGAAATAATTAGAGTCTACGATGATATCATCACGTTCATTGGACTAAAAAATTATTGCTTAGCTTTACCGGAATGCTTTATTAAAAATGAAGTAGATAAAATAAAAGATGTTTCATATTTAGCGGAGAAAATTTCTAGAGTAATAGACGTAGATCTTTCAATAAAAGATAACGCATCTCCAACATTAAAAAGCATTAGAAATAACATAAAGAAATGTGAAAGAGATATAAAAAAAGTATGTCTAGGATTAGTTAGTAAATACGAAAAATATCTTTCTTCACAAACACTAAATTTAAGAAATGGACATTTTGTTCTCCCTGTTCAAAATAGCTTTAAAAACGTTGTTAAAGGACTTGTTTTCGATGTTTCTTCTAGTGGAAATACAACATTTATTGAGCCAGAAGAAATCACAGTTTTAAATAATAAGATTGCTGAACTTAGAGCGCTTGAAAGAGAAGAAATTATTAGATTATTGGCTGAACTTTCTTCTTTTATAGGAAAAGAAAGCGAAGATATTATTGCTTTAAATAACCTCATCGGAGAATTAGATTTCCTCCAAGGAAAATTTATTTATGGAAGAAAAATTAATGGACATTTAGCTTATCTAAATAAAGAAGGAAAACTATTTATTCCTGATGCAGTTCATCCTCTTTTAAATAGCAATAAAGTAGTTCCTAATTCATTTACTATGGATGAAGATAAGAAGATTATCATTCTTTCTGGACCTAATGCTGGAGGAAAGTCTGTTGCTATAAAAACACTTGGATTATGCGCTGTCATGTTTAAGATGGGCTTGATGGTTCCTTGTAAAAGCGGAGCTGAAATTCCTTATTTCAAGCACATCTATATAGATCTAGGAGATTCCCAGTCTATTCAAGATAATCTTTCTACCTTCTCTGGCCATATGGCTAATATTAGTTCTTTTATAAATAATATTGGAGGCAAAGACCTTATATTATTAGATGAACTTGGAAGTGGAACTTCTCCTAGAGAAGGAGAGGCTTTAGCATTAGCCATTGTAGAACATATAAGAGAGAAACATTCTTTCGCAATCGTTTCTTCTCATTTTGATGAACTAAAGCAATACGCACTAGCTAAAAAAGGAGTTGTTAATGCTTCTATGCTATTTGATGAAGAAACATTTACCCCTTCATTTGTATTAAAAATTGGTCTTCCAGGTAATTCTTTTGCTCTAAAAGTAGCGACAAACTACGGAATTGATGAAAAGATAATTTCTAGCGCAAAAGATTATTTAGATTCTAAACAAGATTTTTCTATTACTGAATCCCTTAATAAAATTAATAAAATTAGTAAAGAATACGAAATTCAAAAAGTTGAAATTGATAAGAAGTTAAAAGAAATTAAACGTAAAGAAAATGATCTAAATCAAAAAGAAAAGTTCCTCAAGAAAAAAATGGAATCCTATGAGGAAGACATGAAGAATGAAAAGAACGAGTTGATTGAGGAAACAAAAGAGCAAATTAATCAAATCATGGAAATAATGAATAAAAAAGACGTCAAAGTTCATGAAATTATTTCAATGAAGAACAAACTCGATGATTTATTAGAAGAAAAGCCAAGAAAAACTTTTGACGAAAAGATAAGTATTGGAGATTATGTTGAAGTTTACGACATTGGAATATCTGGAAAAGTTTTAGATATTTCAGGTAATAAAGTTAGAGTTTCTTCAACTGAAGGCTATGTTTTAACCGTCAATAAGAACCGCTTAGTTAAAATAGAAGAGCCAGTCTCAAATGAATCTTCTCATGATCTTAAATTAAATATTGATTCTTTAGGTAAAGATTCAGTATCACTTGAGTGCAACATTATTGGAATGAGATTTGATGAAGCAAAGAATGTTTTAGAAGATTACCTAGATAAATGCCGAGTAAAAGGTTTCAAAAGAGTTAGAATCATACATGGATTTGGTAGCGGTGTTTTACGCAATTTAACTCAAAATTACTGCAAAAGTGCCACATTTGTTGAGAAATTTGAAAATGCTGGCGAGTATGAAGGCGGTTCTGGAGCAACTATTGTTTATTTAAAATGATTCTTTCTGACAAATTAAAAAATCAAATTTCATTGCTTCCTAATAAGCCAGGCGTCTATCAAATGAAAGACAAAGATGACGTCATAATTTATATTGGAAAGGCAAAAAATCTAAAAAATAGAGTTTCACAATATTTCTTAAGACCACAATCTGGAAAAGTAGCTGCTATGGTAAATAATGTTGATCATTTCGACTTTATCATTGTTGATAATGAAAAGGAATCTTTTATATTAGAGATGAATTTGATCCAAACTCATTATCCTAGATACAACATTATGCTTATGGATGATTCTCATTATCCTTATATAGCATTAAAAAAAGGAAATGATCCTCTTTTAAAGATAGCAAGAAACACAAAAAATAAGAATTTCTTCTATTTTGGACCTTATCCATCTTCGAGTTCGGCTTATGAAACTATTAATTTATTAAATAGGATATTTAAAACGAGGAAGTGCAACAAGATTCCTAATAAACCATGTCTATATTATTCATTAGGTCAGTGTTTAGGACAGTGCATTAATAAAATTGATGAAATAACTTCTTTAGAAATATATAACTCAATTAAAAAATTCCTTAATGGCGATGTTGGAGAAGTAAAGAAAGAATTAACATTTAAAATGGATAAAGCAATAGAAGAACTTAATTTTGAGATTGCTAGTGAATATAAGAAGACTTTAGATTCAATTTCTTATGTAATTTCTGATCAAAACGTTGAAAGGAATTCCTCAATTGGTAATAAAGATTTCATAGCTTTTTCGTCTAGGGAATCATATGTTTCGATTGCAATTTTAACTTATAGAAAAGGGAGATTATTAGGAAAATCGACCCACGTAGTCCCTTCTTTTGGTGACATAGGTGAACAATTATTAGATCTTAGTGAACAATATTATTCAAATCATGATTATCCAAAAGAGATTGTAACTAGATTAGAATCTCTTAAAGATTTAGAAGAAGATTTAGAAGATGTAAAAGTGTTAATTCCTAAAGAAGGAAGACTTGTTGATATTATTTCTCTTGCTGAGTTAAACGCTAAACAAGCTTTAGATGCACATTTTGCAAGCGCTAAACTCGAAGACAATAATTTAGAATTATTAAACTCATTAGGTACACTATTAGGAATTAAAATCCCACTTAGAATCGAGCTTTTTGATAATTCACATCTGAATGGTTCTTCTCCAGTAGCAGCTATGGTTTGCTTTATTAACGGAGAACCAGCCAAGAAGTTATATAGGAAGTATCACTTGGATGAGGAAAATGGTGGAGATGACTACCATTCAATGGTCGAAATAACTGGACGAAGATATAAAAGACTAAAGGAAGAAGATCAAGTTTTGCCTGATTTGATTCTAACTGATGGTGGACTCGCTCAGGTTCATGCTACTTTAGAGACTTTAAGTGCTTTAAATCTGTCAATACCGGTTTTTGGTTTATTTAAAAACGATAAGCATCAAACAAGCGGTTTGATTGATTCTGACAGCAAAATTTATGAAATTGACCGCAAATCCCCGTTATTTTTCTTATTAATGAGGATGCAGGATGAGGTTCATCGCTTTGCAATTTCTTTTCATAAGCAACAAAGAAATAAGAATATGAAAAATGATATTTTAGATAAGATTGATGGGATTGGAGATAAGAGAAAAGAGCAAATTAGAAAGCATTATCCAACTTATGAATCTCTAATAGGAGCTTCTATTGATGAGTTAGCTCAAATTTTGCCTGAAAAGGTAGCTAAAAACTTATTTAAAGAATTGCATAATAATCTATAAAAAAAGAGTAGCAATTAGATTTATATTGTGATTTAATATGCCCGTGCGCTCGTAGCTCAGTTGGATAGAGCAACAGCCTTCTAAGCTGTGGGTCGAACGTTCGAGTCGTTTCGAGCGCGCCAATACCTTTATAGGTATCGAGATGTAGCGTAGCTTGGTTATCGCGTCTGCTTTGGGAGCAGAAGACCATCGGTTCGAATCCGATCATCTCGACCAGCAGATTTCATCCAGTATCGCGTAAAAACGATACTTTTTATTTTATAAAAATGTTATAATATTCTCATGAAAAGAAAGAATGTTTTATTATTAAATTTTGCAGCCTTATTATTAACTTCATGTAGTGTTTCAAAAGGGAAAGTTATTTCTAGCAGTAATAGTCAAGATAGCATAGAAACTAGTGCTTCTTTAAGCAGCGAAGAATCCAAGAGTTCTTCCTTGGAGTCAACTATTTCTTCTGAAATAAGTTCAAAAGAAGAGTCCCAATCTATTGAAGAAAGTCAAATCATAGAAAGTGAAGAAGAAAGTGAGCTTTTAGAAAGTAGTGAAGAAACTCAGTCTATAGAAACTAGCGAAAAAATTAGTGAAGGAAGTGAACTAATTGAAAGTAGCGAAATAGTTTCGCCATCCGAAGAAAATTCAGAAGTAATCGAATCTTCTGAAATTATAGACTCAAGCGAAGTATCTTCTAGTGAATCTCTTTCTAGCGAACAGTCTTCTGAAAAACCTCCAGTTGAAGTTGCTTTAGTTTCTAGCGAAGAATATTACGAATTATTTGATCCTTCTAGCAAGATATCCATGGAATTATATTTATCTAATGAAGCCATGTATACTCTTTCTCATTATCAAGGAGATCCCTATGATTTAAAGTGGAAAGATCTTTATCTTCCAGGTAATTTTTCTATAACAATTAACGGAACTACACATACTTTTAAAGAAGTTGGTGTAAGAATGAAAGGCAATACTTCAAGAAAAGAGTTTGTCTATAATGACCAAATTACAGATATTGTTAACTTTAAAATCTCTTTTAAAGCTACTTTTGATGATGCGGAATACCTTGAAAATCCTGATTTTGCTAGATTCTATAAAGAGTGGGACAACAAAGATTTAAAAGATGAAAGAAAAGATAGAAATCTCTTTGGGCTAGAAAAACTAGATATTAAAGTCGCTCCTAGAAACGATGGAAACTGCTTTATTAGCGAAATTTATGCTTATGATAGTTTTAGAAATAATGGATTAATTGCTCCGAGAGCAACTTTAGGTAGCATAAATCTAGCAAACGATACCTCAAATATGAAGGGAACCATGGAAATAATTGAACCTATAGATAAGCAGATGTTAAAAAGATATTTCTCGAAAGCTGATTCCAAAGGCGATTTATATAAATGTGTTTATAAAGGAAGCGATGGAAAAGCTGATTTAACTAGAAATAATGCTGTTAGTAAAGAAGTTGATAGCAATGGATATAATATAGGAACTAGAGTAGCTAGAGGCAAAATAGGGGTAGAAGACCCATTTAATTACTATATTCCTTCGTATCAGTTAAAAACTAATGATAAAAAAGGAGAAGATTCTGATTTCTCTAATATGGTTAATTATATCAACGCTGTTTGGTCAACTTCTTATGCTGGAGCTCCTTTAAGCATGCTAGATTCCATATTAGATATAGATGAATTTATCAAATTCTCCGCTATTTCTTATCTTTTAGGCGGATTTGATGATCAAAGATATAACTATAATAACTATTATTTATATTTTGTTCCTTCTTCTAAGAAAGCCATCTATATTCCTTATGATTGGGATTGGTGTATGGGAGATTATTTTGGATTTAATTTATCTGATAAGACTCCTTTTGATGAATATACAATCGATGGAAATTTCCCAGCAGCTGTATATTATTCAACTTTCTTTAAGTCTTCTAACAATGGAAATATTTCTTATTCTAGAGTAGAGATGCAGAACCAATATATGGATGATATAAACTCTACGATTGATAACATATTGAATATAAATTCTTTTAAAGAGCTCAATAAATTCTATACTGGAAGTTATAATTCAGAGGAAGTTAGTAGGGTTTCTTCATATATGAACTCTAAACGTATTGCTGCTAGCAAGTAAGATGAAAGATAAGATTAATTCTGATTTATTTGATGAAAAAGGTAACTATGTTGTTCCTTTTTCGTCCTTTAATATAGATAAAGAACTTTCAGATAATGACATAGAAAATAAATATGGATGTTATTTGAGTTTTTCTATTTTTAATGATGAAAGCCTTCTTTTACTTAGCTTAGAAAAAAAGAAGCTGGATATCTTTCTTTCATTAGTTTATTTAGATAAATATAAAGAGCGTATTGTGGTAGAAGATTCACTTATTTCTTCTTTGATTTTTCCTCATTCTTTAAATGAACTAAACTTTCAATTTAACGGGGATTTGAGGGGTTTTTCAATTAAAAAAGAGGCGAATAAGCTTTTTTTTAGTGGATATTACTTAGAGAAAAACGCTAAAAAATTTCATTTTGATTTTATCTTTGAAGGCGCTTCAAGCCTGTATCAAAATGGCTGTGGGAAGAATAAAAATTTTAGTTTCTTAAATAACATTTTATATTCTTCATCAATTGGCTATTTATCTTTCGAGGATAAATTAATAAACATTTCTCCATCTAGTAAATGCTTTATATCCTTAGAGAAGAATAATTATTCAAATAAGAAATTCTTTACTCAGGGAGTTGGGGTGAACAAAGAAAAGAACATGTCTTTCTATTTTAATCATAATCATCGCTATTCTCCTTACGGATCAAGAAGTTATTTATATATTGATAACATCGGATACTTTCTTTCAGATATTAGATTCTATTTACCTTCTTTTTCTAAGAATAAAGATAACCTTTTATCTGAATGGGAGATTAGAAGTGTGAAAGATGACGTCAATGTAACTTTTAAACCAATTGCTTATTTTTATTCACCAAAAAAGAAATTTTTACGAAAAGGATTTTTTGTTTATGTCCTCGGAATCTATAGTGGAACCTTTAAGCATAACGATATTGAAGTAAGTGTCGAAGATACTCTAGGATATGTTCAAAGATTGATGTTTTAAAGTCAAATATTGATAGACGGGTCGCCTCTTTTTGCAAAAACTGCCTTATTTTTAGTAAAAGAAATTTGTTTAGAAAAATTTACCAATAATAAATTCAGTTGTTTTGCAAAAACAACTTGTATAAACTAATTAAGATATGATTAACATAATGGTTAGTGGAAATAACAATGTTAAGGATGGTTTATTAATCATCGTTCTTTCTTATTTACGCTATAACGAGGAACCAGTTAATATCTATTTCTTAACCATGGATCTCCATGAATATAACCCTCGTTTTGTTCCTCTTGACGATGAATATATCGAGAAAATCAGGAAAATTTTAAAAAAGAAAAATCCGAAATCTGATATTTTCAAAGTTGATCTGACTGAAGAAGTAAAAAAAGATATTTTGATGAAGAAATTTAGAAAGTCTTCTTATTCTCCTTACGCCTTATTAAGACTTTACACAGACAAAATTGATTCTTTACCTGAAAAAGTTTTGTATTTAGATACTGACATTATGATCCTTGGAAATATAAAACCTTTGTTTGATTTAGACATCAACGGATATGAATTTGCTGGAGGATTAGACTATTTAGGACGCAACTGGTTAGGGATTGATTACCAAAATTCTGGAGTCTTATTAATCAACGTAAAAGAGTCAAAATCTACAAACTTGTTTGAGAAATGCAGGTTTTTCTTAGTAAATCACCATCCAATTCTTGCTGATCAAGACGCTTTAAATTTCACTGTCAGAAGAAAGAAATTCTTCCCTATGAGATATAACGAACAGTATAAAAAGCAAGAAGACACAGTTATAAGACATTTCACCAAGACTATTCGCTTCCTTCCATTCTTCCACACCCTTAATGTAAAGCCTTGGCAAGTAGATAGAGTTCATAAGGTATTAAAAACTCACGAATATGATATAATTCTTGATGAATTTTTAGAGGTTAAGAAAGAGATTAACAATGGCTAACAACTCAACTGAAAAACAGGTAAAGTCAACAGATTGCTTAACTGAGAAGCAAAAAAGAAGAAGGAAATTAATTTCTTATACAATCTTTTTTGTCGTCTTAGTTGCTTTAGTTATTACCCTTCTTACAACACTAAATAAAGATGTTGCCGTCAATATCGGTACTTATTTCAGTTCTTTAGAAGGTCCACATTTAAAGTGGTTTGTTATTGTTATTGTTTTAGCTTTAGCCTATTTCTTAATTTATCCAATTCCTTTAATGATTCTTTCTCATTATGCAAAAGCTGAAGCAACTAAAAGCGAGCAGTGGTTAATTGGAAATAGTGAACATTTCTATAACGGATGTACTCCAGCTGCTGTTGGAGGACAACCTTTCCAAGCTTATGGATTTACTAATTGCGGCGTAAATGCAGCTAAAAGTAGTGCAATAATTCTTATGAATTATATTTCTATTCTTTTAGTTTCTAATATCTATGGTCTTATTTCTTTAATTTATTATCCTCAATATATTGAAGCTTTAGGTCAAATTCCTGGAGCAGGATATAACTGGCAAATAATCGGTATTATTGGTATTGTCGGTAATGCTTTAAACCTCGCTTTCTTCTGCGTTTTAGGTTTCTCTAGGAGAATGAGGAAGTGGATTATCTTTTTTACTTTATGGATCTGTAAATGGAAATTAATCGGTAAATGGCTAAGAAAATTTGTTCCTAAGCTAGACCGCTATTTAAGAAATACTCAAACTGGTGCAAAAGAAGTAGTGAAGAACTATAAGTCCTTTATTATTTCTGTTGTAACTAATTTCTTTATTAGGGGTATTCTTTTCGCTATACCTTTCTTCTTAATTCTTTCTGCAGGATTAGAAGTAAGTGGAGAAAATTTCATGCTTAGTCTATTAGGAACCGCGTATTCTAATGTTTCTGTTGCTTGGGTTCCTACTCCAGGAAATATTGGTGCTGGAGAATTAGCTATTTCTGTTGTTATAGCTTCAGTAGCGGCAACTTCCTTTGAAAAAGGAACCTCTCTCGGTATTATTTATAGGATATTTACTTTCTATATATTTATATTTATGTCGCTTCTTACGACGATTGTATTTGAAGTTAAGATCTCTAAGAATTTATCTTCTAAGAAGAAACCTAATAAAATTATCGATGATATAACTGTATTTCCTATTAACGAAGAACCTTCTATTCCACGAAAAATAAATAATGAAGAAAATGAAGAAAATTCTTGATTTCTTACTTTAGTAAGTGTAAGTTATGCCGGTAAACATATCGCGGGGTAGAGCAATCCGGTAGCTCATCAGGCCCATAACCTGGGGGTTGGAGGTTCAAATCCTCCCTCCGCAACCAGATGAAAATAATAGACCCATATGGGTCTTTTTTCATGGTTAGGAGAGTGTATAACATCGACATACAGGTTCTTAGGTTTAAGCCTCATCTCCTCAATCAAATGTAAACTACAGTTCTGATACATTCAGAACATTTTTTATAAAAATAACTATTTACAATAATATGTCGCGTGCGATATAATCTAAGCAGAAAGGAGATTGCACCTATGAAAATTGCGATTAGATATTACACAAAAAGTAAAAAAGGCAATACGGAAAAGATTGCTAAATTCATCGAAAATAAAATCAATGTCCCCGCTTTAGATGTCACCCATCCATTAGAAGAAGAGGTGGAACAATTCTTATTAGTCAATGCTATGTATGCCGCGGATATTGATAAAGAGATTAAACAATTCTTAAGAAACAACAAAGATAAGATTAAAACCTTAATCAACATCAATAGTGCTGCCTCTGGCGCTAGCACCTTAAAAGCGGTGAAGAAAGTCTGTGATAAAGAAGGAATTAATGTTTCTGAAAAAGAATTCCATACCGTCGCTAGTTGGATCTTCATCAATAAAGGTAGACCAAACGAAGAAGACTTTGCCCGTTTAGAAGCTTTCTTAAAGGAAGTGGTGGTCAATGGATAAATACGATTCCTTATTATTAAAGAATCAATTATGTTTTCCTACTTATGCCGTCGCTAATAAGATTACGAGGAAATATCAGCCTCTATTAGAAAAGATTGACCTCACCTATACCCAATACATCGTCATGATGGTGATGTGGGAAAAACACGAAGTAAACGAAAAAGAATTATGCAAAGCATTATTCTTAAAAACTAATACCCTCGCCCCTTTATTAAAAAGATTAAAAGAAAAAGGCTTTGTTAATATTAATAAGGATAAGGAAGATAAAAGAAATCTCGTCATCTCTTTGACTAATAAAGGCGAAAAATTAAAAGAAAAAGCAATAGATGTTCCCGCTTCTATCGCTAAAGAATTCAATTTAACAGAAGAAGAAGCCATCTTCTTGTATAAGATACTCTATAAAATTCTTAATAACGAAAAGGAGGAAGAATAATATGGATAAATATGATGTCATTTATATCGGTAGTGGTCACGCTTGCTGGCATGGCGCTTTGATATTAAAAATGCAAGGCAAAAAAGTTGCCTTAGTGGAAAAGGAATTGCTCGGTGGTACTTGTACCAATTATGGCTGCGATGCCAAAATCTTACTCGATGCCCCGATTGCCTATAAAGAAGCTTTAGACCGCTATCAAAATATCGGCTTAGCAAAACAAGCCGAAATAAATTGGAATGCCTTAATGCAATATAAAAAAGGCGTCATCGGTTTTATGCCTAATGCCTTAGATGGTTTATTCAATCAATTTGGTTTTGATGTCATTAGAGGTGCAGCAAAATTTATTGATGCTCACACCATTGAAGTAGAAGGTAAGCAATATCAAGCCGACTATTTTGTCATTGGAACTGGTCAAACTTATATCCCATTAGATATTCCAGGTAAAGAATATTTTAAAGATTCTCGTGACTTTTTATCTTTAGATAATATTCCTGACCATGTCACCTTTGTCGGTGCGGGTATCATCGGTATGGAATTCGCTTCTATCTGTTTATCATTCGGTAAAAAAGTCGATATTATCGATCTAGCTCCTAATGCCTTAAATCAATACGATAAAAAATATGTCGATTTCATCGTCAACAAGATGAAAGAACAAGGCGCTAATTTCTTATTCAATAGACACGTCGCTTCTTTAGAAAAAGTTAAGGAAAATGAATATGTCTTAAAAACACAAGAAGGAGATGAAATTAAATCTAATTATGTCTTAGTCGCAGTTGGAAGAAAAGCTAACACCGATGGACTTAATTTAGAAGGATTAGGAATTGAATATTCTTCTCGTGGTATTAAAGTCGATGATCATTTAAGAACGAAAGTGAAAAACATCTACGCTAGTGGTGATGTCGTCGATAAAAAAGTTCCTAAATTAACACCCACCGCGGAATTTGAATCTAATTACATTGCTTTAGATATCTTATTGCCTGGTTTCTTAAAAAGGAAAATCACTTACCCCGTCATTCCTAATTTAGTTTTCACCTTACCACGTATCGGTCAAGTTGGCCTCGACACTAATAAGGCCAAAGAATTAGGCTATAGCGTTGAAGAAGTAGAACTTGGTAAGACGATGTCTTGGGCAAATGGTAATGACGCTAACGAACATCTCACCTTCGTCTTCAATAAGAAAAACGAACTTGTCGGTGCGGCAATATTATCAGAAAACGCTGGTGAATACCTCGATTTATTAACCATTATTATCAATCAAAAACTCACCGCAAAAGATTTATCTAAGATGATCTTCTCTTTCCCAACGGTGACTTATGGACTTATCTCTTCATTATTACGGTTAATGCTTAAAAAATAAAATCAATAAATGATAAGCTCAGAAGTGCTCGCAAAATAGCGGTGCTATTTCTGTAACAGTTCTTTTTGCTTTTGTAACTTTTTGAAAGCTGCTGTAACATATTTTCGGATAAGTTGTAACATTTGTATTAATCGTATCCCTAAAAGATTTCCACTCTAACTTAAAAACATAATCCATGATATTCTCCTGCCAAAGGAGAATTTTTCATGGAATACAAAGTTTATTCAGTAGAATATAAGCTCGCAATGATCGAGGAATTTAAGTCACGGAACATAACTGTCCGAGCTTTTACACAAGAAAAAAATATATGCAAGTCAACATTCGAAAGTTGGCTTCAAAAGTTAAGAAAA
>JAXFZD010000012.1:0-10168 GCA_034185265.1 Bacilli bacterium
GTAAATCCCCGTTATTTTTTTAGATATTGTTGCAAAATAAACTTTAAAGATTCTTCAATATTATCGCTCCAAGAAGTCTCATGATGAATTCTTGTTAGATCTTTTTGATAGTGAATTTTGTTTTGTGGATATCCGCATTCAATAAATAAAGAAACAAGCAAATCTGTGTTTTTTGCAAACTCTTTTTCTAATCTATCTGCTCCTCCAAGAAAGAAGACAAATGAGGGGTCTTTCTCAGGATTAAATTTCCTTTCGTTAAAGAGTCTAATAATGTGCTCGCTTTTATAATAAGATAAAGCAGGAGAATAGCTTAAACAGAACTTAAATATTTTAGGATATTTGGCTACAAAATATAGTGAGATAAGTCCGCCCATACTTGATCCACAGAACCCTACTAAATCTTGGTTAATATTGAATGTTTCATTTATTAAAGGGACGAATGTTTCTACGAAATATTGAGCAAATTTATCCCCATAATAATCTTTAAATGCTTTTTCTGGACGTCCAGAAGGTTTTATAGGAAGATATTCAGCCTTTCTTTCTCTGACATTTTTCGCGCAGTCAATTCCAACAATTATGAATTCTGGATAACCTTGTTTTGTAAGTTTGTCAAAGTGTTCCTCCATGTTCCATTCGCCGTACATTGTCAAGGATTCATCGACTGCATTTTGTCCATCTGACATATAAAGAACGCCATACTCTTTATTTATATCAAAGTTTCTAGGTACCCAGACTCTTAGCATGCGTTCTTGATACTTTTCTTTAGCACATGGAATAGTCACTTTCCTATAGTAAAGTTTTCCTATTTTTAGAGTAGAGTCTTTTCTTTTATCTAATGTGAACCCTTTTATTCCCATAATTTTTTGTATCTGTAGTATCCTATTTTTAATCATAAACTCATTATCAATTTTTAACACTAAAAATCACGAATTTGACATACATCCCCCCACCGATTTTCATTTTTAGAATTCTTTAGGTTAAGTTTTGGCCTTCCTTAAAGGAAAAATTTTTTTCATTGACGATAAAAATCTTTTCTTTTAAATGTAATTTAAATTGTATATTGAGCAAATTTTTTCTAAAATTATTCTAACTTATTACGCGGAGGTAAAATAATGGCAATTCGTCATGAAGTCGTAAAAGAAGTTGAAGAAATTTGCGATGCAGTAGCAAATGAACCATCTCCTTTGATGATGATTCTTTCAACTCTTCAAAAGAAATATGGATATATTCCATTAGAGTTACAACAAATAGTTTCTAGAAAGACAGGTATTCCTGTTGCTGAAATCTATGGTGTTGTTACTTTTTATTCATTCTTCTCTTTAAAGCCAAAGGGAAAATATGTTTTAGGTGTTTGTTTAGGAACAGCCTGTTACGTAAAGAACTCTCAACAAGTTATTGATAAATTCTCTACAGTTTTAGGAGTAAAAGAAGGTGAAACAACTGAAGATGGCTTATTTACAGTTGAAGCACTTAGATGTATCGGAGCTTGTGCTCTTGCTCCAGCTCTATCTGTAAATGGAAAAGTCTATCCAAAGGTTACACCAGCTGATGTAGATAGAATCATCAAAGAATATCGTGATTTAGAGGCAAAAGGAGAATAGTTATGGAAAAAATTCAAAATCCAAAATCTTTAGATCAACATATCTGTAAGTGTACTGAAGCCTTTGATGCTAAACTTAAAGGTTTAAACGGCAAAAGAGCAGTTGTAGTTTGCGGTGGTACTGGTTGTTTAGCAAATAATTCTCTTGATATTCAAAAAGAATTAGAAAGATTAATTAAAGAAAACGGGCTTGAAGATAAAGTTACAGTTAACCACGTTGGTTGCTTTGGCTTCTGTTCTCAAGGACCATTTGTTAAGATTTTCCCAGAAGACACTCTTTATAGAGCAGTCAAAGTTAGTGATGTTAAGCAAATCGTTGAAGAAGACCTTTTAGGTGGAAAAGTCTGTGAAAACCTCTTATATGTTGATCCAGTCACCCACGAAAAAGTTCAAAAACAAGAAGATATTAACTTCTATAAGAGACAAATCAGAATTGCTCTTCATGGATGTTCATATATCGATCCAACAAATATTGAAGAATCCCTAGGTTATGATGGATTTAAAGCTTTAAAGAAAGTTTTAACCGAAATGACCCCAGAACAAGTTCTCCAAGAAGTCATCGACTCTGGTCTTAGAGGAAGAGGCGGCGGAGGATTCCCAACTGGTATTAAATGGAAATTTGCTGCTGGAGTAAAATCCGACAAGAAATACATTGTTTGTAACGGTGACGAAGGTGACCCAGGAGCCTTCATGGATAGATCTATTCTTGAAGGTAACCCATACCAAGTTCTCGAAGGTATGATGATTGCTGGTTACGCTTTTGGCGCTAACGAAGGTTATTTCTACGTCAGAGCTGAATATCCAATTGCTGTTGAAAGATTAGAAAAAGCAATTGCTGATATGGAAAAAGTCGGTCTTTTAGGCGATAACATTCTTGGAACATCATTCTCATTTAGAGCCCATCTTAGATTAGGTGCCGGTGCCTTCGTTTGTGGAGAAGAAACTGCATTACTTAACTCCATTGAAGGTAAGAGAGGTATGCCAAGACCAAGACCTCCATTCCCAGCAATTAAAGGTTTATGGGGAAAACCAACTTGCGTAAATAACGTTGAAACATTAGCAACAATTCCTTATATCTTAAGAGTTGGCGCTAAAGAATATATCAAGATTGGAACCGAAAAGAGTAGAGGAACCAAAGTCTTTGCTCTTGGTGGAAAGATCAATAACGTAGGATTAGTCGAAGTTCCTATGGGAACAACTTTAAGAGAATTAATCTACGATATTGGTGGCGGAATTCCAAATAATAAGAAATTTAAAGCAATCCAAACCGGTGGTCCTTCCGGCGGATGTTTAACTGAAAAGGACTTAGATACACTTATCGACTTCGATACCTTAGTTGCTAAAGGTTCTATGATGGGATCTGGCGGAGCTATCGTTATGGATGAAGATAACTGTATGGTCGACGTCGCTCACTTCTATATGGACTTCATCTGTAGTGAATCTTGCGGTAAATGTTCTCCATGTAGAATCGGAACAAAGAGACTTTATGAGATGTTAACCGATGTTTGTGAAGGAAGAGGAACTTTAGATACTCTTGAAGACATGAGAGCTTTAGCTAATGTCATCAAAGGTGGATCTTTATGTGCTTTAGGCCAAACTGCAGCAAACCCAATTCTTTCTACAATGAATAACTTCCCAGAAGAATATAGAGCTCACGTCGAAGATAAGAAGTGTCCAGCTCATGTTTGTAAGAACTTAATGCATCTTGAAATAGATCCAGAAAAGTGTAAAAAGTGTTCACTTTGCTCTAGAGTCTGCCCAGTTAACTGTATTACTGGCGTAGTTGGCAAAGAACCATTCGTTATTGATCAAGCTAAATGTATCAAGTGCGGAACTTGTATCAGTTCTTGTAAATTTGGTGCTATTTCTAGAAAGTAAGGAGAAGCAAGAATGGAAAACGTTGAAATGATTAAAGTTAAAATTGAAGGTAGATCATACGAAGTTGATAAGAGCATGACTATCTTAGAAGCTGCTAGAAGCTTAGGTTATAACATTCCTACACTTTGCTATTGGAATAAAGGTCATAACTCCCTTGCTTCTTGTAGAGTTTGTTTAGTTGAACTTGCTTCTGCTAGAGGTTCTAGATTAGTTGCTTCCTGTGTATATCCGGTTTCTGAATGTGCCGAAGAAAAAGGATTTGAAATCAAAATTTCTTCTCCTATGGCAACTAATGCAAGAAGAGCATCTGTTGAATTATTACTCTCTAATCACTCTAAAGATTGCCAAACCTGTGTTAAGAATGGTCAATGTGAATTACTCCATGTTGCTGGCTTAACCGGAGCTAGAACAGGCAAGTTCTTAGGTGAAAATAGTGAAGTTCATATCGATGAAATGGCTGCTGGAATCGTAAGAGATACTTCTAAATGTATTCTTTGCGGAAGATGTATCGAAAAATGTAAAGAAGCCCAAGGTATTGGAATTCTCGGATTTGAAAAGAGAGGATTTAAGACCTTTGTTGCTCCAGCAGAAAATAGATCATTCGCCAAAGTCCCATGTTTACAATGTGGACAATGTATCGAAGTTTGCCCAACTGGTGCATTAGCTGAAAAGAGAGAAATCGATAAAGTTGATGCCGCTTTTGCAGCGGGAAAATTCGTTGTAGTTCAAACTGCTCCAGCAGTTAGAGCTGCTATCGCTGAAGAATTTGGCCATAAGATTGGTGAACAAGACGGAACCGGAAGAATGGTCGCCGCCTTACATAGATTAGGATTCCATAGAGTATTTGACACCAACTTTGGTGCTGACTTAACTATCATGGAAGAAGCCCAAGAATTAATTAATAGAATCGCAAAAGGACACGGAGTATTACCACAAATTACTTCTTGTTCTCCAGGTTGGATTAATTACATGGAATACTTCTATCCAGATCTTATCCCACATGTTTCTACATGTAAATCACCTCACGAAATGGAAGGTGCAATCATTAAATCTTACTTTGCAAAAGTTCATAATTTAGAACCAAAAGATATCTTTGTAGTCTCCATTATGCCTTGTACAGCTAAGAAATATGAAGCTGTTAGAGAACAAAATGCTGCTGTTGAACATCTCCCAGATGTCGATGCAGTCTTAACTACAAGAGAATTAGCTGTCTTAATTAAGAGAGCCGGATTAATTTGGGATGAACTTCCAGAAGAAGAATTCGATCAAGACTTATTAGGACAATATACTGGTGCTGGAGCTATCTTCGGCGTCACCGGTGGAGTTATGGAAGCTGCTTTAAGAACTGCTTATCATACTTTAACTGGAAAAGAATATGGTCCTATTGACTTCAAAGAAGTTAGAGGTCTTGAAGCTATAAAAGAAGCTAGCGTCAACATTGAAGGTACAGTTGTTAAAGTTGCTGTTACCTCTGGTATGGTTAATGCTAAGAAACTTCTTGATGAAGTTAGAGCAGGAAAATCCGAATATGCCTTCATTGAAATTATGTGCTGCCCAGGTGGATGTATTAACGGTGGTGGACAACCATTTGTTAAGCCAAACCTTAAACCTGAAGAAGGCGCAAATATCTTAGAAGAATATAGAGCCAAGAGAGCTGCTATCCTCTATAACATCGATGTAAATAAAGGAGTTAGACAATCTCATAATAATCCTGACATCATCAAGCTCTATAATGAGTTCTTAAAAGAACCATGTAGTGAACTTGCTGAAGAGTTACTCCATACTTCATACGTCAGCGATAGAGAAGCTTTCCCTGAAGAATAATATTCCTTAAACCCCCTTTACCTCCTTTCTATCCTAATTCAAATAAAGGGGGTTTTAATTTTCCTTTATCCTATTTATATATAAGAGAAAGGAAATTTATATTTGATTGAATATATACAAAAACACAGCAATTTTATTAATTAAACGGGGTTTTGCTTAGTTTTTTAAGTATAAAAGGATGTAAAAAATAATCACTTATATAGAAAAAATTAAGTAAATCAATTAAAGTATATACATGATTAAAAACTTGTTTTTTGATTTAGATGGAACCATTCTTGATTCTTTAGAAGGAATTAGAGTAGCGATTAATAAAACTCTAGAAATTTGTAAAATAGAAAAGAGTTTTAGCTATGATGATTGTAAGTTTTTAATTGGAGATGGGGCGGAAACTTTAATTAAAAGAGCTCTCGGAGAAATCTATGGAGATAACCCTTTAACTAAAAAAGTAAGGGGGACGTACTATCAAAATTACAAATATTATCAGTCTTTATATACAAAAACTTTCCCTGGTTTATTAGAAGTTTTGGAAGCTTTAATTAGTAAAGGGATCAACTGCTTTGTTATTACAAATAAGCCTGATGATTTAGCTCAAATTATTGTAAAAAAATATTTCGGAGATCTATTTAAAGATATCCGAGGAATTAGACAAGGGGACAAAGTTAAACCTAATCCTCAAATTCTTGATGAAATCATAAATAAATATAGTTTAAATAGAGATGAGTGTCTTTATGTTGGAGATTCCCATGTAGATATAGAAACTGCTAAAAACGCTAATTTAGAGTCTGTCTTATGTCTTTGGGGATATGAAACAAATTATGAAAAATATAAAAAAGAGGCGACCCATATATGCGAAAAGTATGAAGATTTATTAAATCTTATACTTTAAATTAGAAAGAGTATAATTACAGCATGCGTGAAGTTAGATTATTTAATTCATTAGGTAACAAGATGGAAGTATTCTCTCCTATAAAAGAAGGAGAAGTGTCTTTCTATTTTTGTGGACCTACAGTTTATAACGATCCTCATATCGGAAATATGAGACCTGTTATCGTTTTTGATACATGGAGAAGATTATTCCTTAAATTAGGTTATAAAGTTAGTTTTACATCAAATTACACTGATGTAGACGATAAAATCATTAATAGAGCTATTTCTTTAGGAATTACAGAAAAAGAATTAACTGATGATGTAATTAAAGAATATAGAAGACTTGTTGATGAATCTAATTCTCTTCAACCAGATAATACACCAAAGCCATCTGTCTACATGGATAAAATTATTAAATATATCCAGGATTTAGTTGATAATGGCAAAGCTTATGTAGTTGATGGAGATGTTTATTTTAGAGTCAATTCTGATAAATATTATGGAGAATTATCAGGAAATTCTATTGAAGCATTAAATCAAGGAGCCAGAATAGAAATAAATAGTAAGAAAGAATCTCCTTTAGATTTTGCTTTATGGAAAAAGACCGAAGTTGGTATTAAATGGGATTCTCCATGGAGTCAAGGTAGACCTGGCTGGCATAGTGAATGCTGCGTAATGATTGATTCTATTTATAGAGAAAATAATGGATATATTGATATTCATGGAGGCGGATTTGATTTAAAGTTCCCTCATCATGAAAACGAAATAGCTCAATCTTTAGCTCATAACGATAATCACTTAGCTAAATATTGGTTACATAACGGTTTTATTGATGTAGAAAATCAAAAGATGTCTAAATCATTAGGTAATGTTATTTTAGCTAAGGATGTTTTCGCTACTTATGGAGCAATGCCTTTTAGATTAATGCTTCTTAATACTCACTATAGAGCGCCTCTTCCATTTAGTGAAAAAACCATCTCTGAAGCTCAAACTCAATACACAAGAATTTGTCAGACTTTGAAGCAAATCTCCGTAAAACTCCAGTTAAATTTCAGAAATTTGGAAAAATTAGAGGAAAAACCAATAGATGAATTCCTTGATGAATTATGCAATGATCTAAATACTCCAAATGCTTTAACTATTCTTTATGCAGAGATTAAAAACGCAAATAATCTTCTTAGAGTTAGAGAAATAAATTATGACTTACTTGAAGAATCTTATAGCAAAATCCTTCAATATTTATCTCTATTAGGAATTAGAGTCTCTCTTCCGGTTTTGACTGAAGAAGATAGAGAAATCTTTGGTTTATATAATCAAGCTAAAGCAGAAAAAGATTTTGAAAAGTCCGATAAATATAGAGCAATTCTCATTGAAAGAAAAATTTTATAAAATTGGGATATATTAACATTACAAAAATATGAATATACTAATTTATAGCAAGAATACTATTAGAGAGGCCTTACGAGCAAAAGTTGTTAAGAAACTATATGTTTCTAATAAGAATAGGAATGACCCTCTTGTTAAACTTGCTACTAAAGAGCTCGGTGATATTGTTTTTCTTAAGGATGAAGAATTAACAAAACTTGCAAAGAATTCATTACATCAAGGTTTTGTAGCTGAAATAAACGAGTTTGAAGTCTCTACACTTGAAGAGATTGTTGCTAATTGTAAAAATAAAGAAAATCCATTGATTCTAATTTTAGATGGGATTGAAGATCCACATAATTTAGGTGCTATCCTACGATCAGCAGATGCTTTTGGAGTTGATGGAATAATCCTTAAAAACAGAGGGGAAGTACCGCTTAATTCTACTGTGGCAAGAGTTTCTACAGGCGCTGTATTTCATTTAAATATTGCACCTGTAACTAATCTTAATAGATCTATAGATTATCTTAAAAAGAACGGTTTTTGGATAGTTGCGAGTGATGGGGAAGCAAAACTTAACTATGATGAAATCGATTATAAGGGGCCAATAGGAATTATTGTAGGATCCGAAGGTTTTGGTATATCAAAATTATTACTTTCGAATTCGGATTTTATTGTGAAAATCCCTATGGTTGGTCACGTAAATTCATTGAATGCTTCTGTTGCTAGTGCGATTATGCTGGCGATGGTGTCTCATCTAAGAAAATAAATACTTACTAGGTATTCCTTTACTCATAGAAATAAAGTAATGCCTTTTTTAAGTCTAGACATTTTAACAGACGAAGGATTAATTTTTAGATGCCGATTAGGTGATGCTAATAGCAGAGATATACTTGTAAGAAGATATTTCTTTAGAAAACAAACTTTTATAAATAATTTAGATAAAGTCTTTATATCAAATTTAGATAGATGGACTTTAAATGAGATTTTCTTTGCCTCTTTCTTATATTGCGAAGAACATTTCAATTTTGGAATGGGGAAGTTCTTTGGTTACTTTAAACAAGTATTCTACAGGAATGTTATCCAAGCTTGTAAAGAAGCGATGGATGAGGCTGTCCATATGGATAGTTTCTTTGGCAAAAGATATATAGATAGTGATGGAGAAGTTTTACCTTCTTTAGATGAATTTGAAGCTGCAAAAGTTGAAGATCCTAGAGTACTTTTAAATTCCCAAGAATCATGTACTGCGGGGCTGGAGAAGCTTGATAAATTACTAACTCCAGAGTTGAAATATATTTTGAAATTAAGGAATGAAAATACTCCATTTTTAGAAATTGCTGCAGAGTTAAAGACTACTGTTAACTCTATAAAATATAAATATTACAAGCTAAAAAGGGAGCTTGAAAAAATATTCAATTAACATAAAACTACAAATTCTTACATTATTGCGCACAATCTTGCATTTATTAACACGATGTTATGATTAATTTAAATTTAAACTAAGTTCATTTAAGACGATCAAAGAGTTTTAAATGACTTTTTTGTTTTTCTTTACGTTTTTTAACCTTTTATGTTTGCAACGTTTTTAAACTATAAATTACTTGCAACATTTATGTTGACAAGAAATTTGTTTGGGCGTAAGGTATTGACGCTGAAAGTTGAGATATATGGGTAGGGAAAAGGTTTTTTTAATTTGCAGCGAATGTCTAAGTAGAAATTACTCAGTTACTCGTAAAAAGGACGACAAAGAACGTCTCACTCTCAATAAGTATTGCAGCCGCTGCGGAAAATATACTTTGCATAAGCAAAGCAAATAAAGGAGGGTTATATGCCAAAGCCAGTTAATCCAGTTAAGTATACGAAAGAAGTAGTTAAAGAAGGCCGTAGAGTTAGATGGCCAAAGAAAGAACAATTAATTCCTGCAATTATTGTTGTTATTGTAATTGCTGCATTCGTAGCAATCTTCTTATCTTTAGAAGATTTAACAGCAGGTAGCATCATCACTCAATTAAAGAAAGCCTTTGGAGGTAACTAATTTATGGCCGAACAGTTAGCAGAAAAACAATGGTATATTGTTACCACTTATTCAATGCATGAAACAAAAACAGCAGATAACTTAATTAAGCGTATTAAATCCATGCAAATGGAAAACTACATTAAGAGAGTTCTCGTTGCTGAAATCGATGTTCCAAAGTTAGATCCAGAAACAGGACTTCCTACAGGAAAGACAGTTAAGAAAAACTTATATCCAGGGTACATCTTCGTAGAAATGATTATGACAGATGAATCTTGGTACATTGTCCGTAATACTCCAGGAGTTACTGGTATTGCAGGATCTAGTGGTGGAGGACAAAAGCCAACCCCAGTTACTAGAGAAGAAATCGAACCAGTTCTTAAGAGAATGGGTGAAGTCGATGCCTCTATGTATGATAGATACAATGTTGGTGATAGAGTTAAAGTCATCCACGGACCTCTTGAAGGAACTGAAGGCAAGATTATCTTCATTGATAAAGAAACCGGGGCTTGTAGAGTTGAAACAGTCTTCTTCGGAAGAGCTACTCCAGTCGACGTTGAGTTCTCTGAAATCGAAAAAATCTAAAAAAATACTTGGGATTTCCCAAGTTTTTTATTCCA
>JAXFZD010000013.1:0-4096 GCA_034185265.1 Bacilli bacterium
TCAATATCAGGAAGAGCATCTGAAGTTGAGATTGTAATTGGAGATCTATCAGCTCCTAAGCAATCTCTAGGCACGCCATACTCATAAATATCGGCAGCTTTAGCGTAGTCAGTAAAAGAGACTGTGTTTTCTATTGAGTTATAAGTAATCGCATATTCTTTATCTTTATAAGTATTAATAGCTTTTTCTACTCCATCTTTAAATTCTAGTTTTAAATCTGGAAGAGGGAATCCGCCTGTAAATGGTTCTGATGCTCTATGAGCAAGAAGAGAATCTATACTGAAATAAGGGGATTCAACGTTATTTACGAAATATCCCTGTAATTTGAAGGGATTTTCCATTTTTTCGTAAAGATTTACGTCTCTAATTTCTATAGTGCTAGGAACTTCACTAGAAGAGAAAGTTTGACTTTCTGTGATTCTAGACTCTGATTCAGAAGGAGTTATAGATTCACTAATTATTTCTGATTCTGAAGGTTCTTCGCTCTCACTTATGATTTCTGATTCAGTTGAAAATTCACTTTGTGTAAACGAAGATTCTTCTTTTGAAGATGACTCGCTTTCTTGCGATGATGAACTTTCGCTTGATGATTCAATAGAAGAAGATAATTCTTCTTTAGATGAGGAAATGACTTTCCCGCCACTAGAGCAACTAACAAGCCCTAATATAAATAATGTGGATAATAAAATAACTTTTTTCTTCATATTCTATATATTATCACCTGTAGATTTTTATAAAATAAGCAGTTCTAATTTTTAATTCGGTATTTTTTTAATTTTTTTACTTAATTAGTTGAAATTATTATTTTCCTGTGGGATGATATGTCCAAGCAAAAATGATTCTAATAAGTTGAAACAATTTTTTTGTAAAGGAGGTTCGCCTCTTTTATTTACTGCTTAAGGAATCAAAATACCCAGGAAAGGAAGAATTTATCTAATTAGATCTGGGGAAGGTTAGATAAAAACAAATAGAATATGAGAATATTTGATTTAAAAGGGGCAGTTCTTGCCCTAAACAAGCCAAATGTAGTTTCTTTACTAAACAGTATTGAACTATATAAAGGCAAAACTATGAACATTGACAAGGTTAAAAAAGTCGATGAACTTAAAAATGTCGCAAGAAGAAGTTCAGTCGTTACCTCAAATGCTATTGGTAATATTTTTATTACTGAAGATCGTGAAAAAGCAATCTTTTCCAAAGGCGCTCAACCAAAAACTCTCCAAGAATTCATGGAAGTTGGTTATTCTAATGCTTTAAGCTTAATTGATGAAGTCTACAAATATCAAACTTTAGATAGAAGCTTTATTTCTACTCTTCATTACTATATTTATAAAGATTACAATCCAGAATTTGGTGGAAAATTCAAAGACAGCATTAATTATATTCAAGAAGTTAATCCTGATGGAACATTCAGAACAATATTTGTTTCTGCCGCTCCAGAAGAAGTTATTCCTCTTTTAGATAACTTAATTTATCAATTCAACATGTGTGCTGCTGATGAAGAATGCAATAAGTTAGTTTTAATCGCCGCCTTCATGTTAGATTTCATGTGTATCCATCCTTATAACCACGGTAACGGAAGAGTCTCTAGATTACTTCTTCATTTCTTGTTAAAGAAATATGGATATACAATTGATGATTATTTCGCAGTTGCTTGGTTATTAAAGAACCATTTAGGTGAATATATCGATGCATTCGAAGCTTCTTCAGATAAATGGGGAGAAAATGAGAATGATTATGAACCATTTGTAGTTTTCATCTTAAAACGTATCTTAGATGCTTATCTTAAACTTGATTACATCATGGAAATTAATGCTTTAGAAGCTAACACAATTGATAAAGTCTTAAAGATTATTGAAGATAGTGTTACTCCAATTTCCAAGATGGTCGTCTTAAGAATCTTATTTGCAACTAGCAAAGTTACAATTGAAAAAGCCCTTAATCAGTTATTAAGAGAAGGAAGAATCCAACTTATAACTAAAGGACGTTATTCAAGATATTTTAGAATTTAAGGAGATACATTAATGGAAACAAAAAATATTAGAAACGTAATTATCCTTGGTCACCAAGGGTCAGGAAAAACAACTTTAGTTGAATCTATGGCTTTCCAAGCAGGACTTATTCCTGTTAAAGGTGAAGTTGAAAAGAAAACTACATTAAGTGACTATACTCCTGAAGAACAAAAAAGAGGTTCCTCAATTCAAAGCGCTATTGTTCCTTTAATGTATAAAGATCATAAGATTAATATTATAGATCTTCCAGGGAACGATGACTTCATCGGTGAAGTTATTGGAGTAACTGGCGTTGTTAAAGGTGCTGTCTTAGTTATCGATGCTTCTGTAGGTGTCCAAGTTGGTACAGTTAAACATTGGAATCAACTCCGTAAAAAAGGAATTCCTACATTTATCTTCGTAAATAAGATGGATAAAGAGCTTGTCGATTTCGATGCTTTAATGGCAGAAATTAGAGAAAAACTCGGCAAAAACGTCATATCTTTCTGTCTTCCACTAGGTCATGAGACTGAATTTGATGGATTTGCTAACGTAGTCGATCTTAAAGCTCATAAGTATAATGGAACAACTTGTGTTGAAGAAGAAATTTTCGCAGACAAGAGACCAAAGGTATTTGAATACCATAACACAATTGTTGAAGAAGTTGCTAAAGCTGATGATGCTTTACTTGAAAAGTTCTTTAATGGCGAAGAATTCTCCGCTGAAGAAGTCCATGTTTCTTTAAGAAAATTAGTCATTTCTAGTGATTTAACCCCAGTTATCGTTGGTAGTGCTGTTAAGAACATTGGTGTTCAAACATTATTACAAATGCTCTTAGATTATTTACCATCTCCATGTGATCTTAAACCATTAGAAGCAGTTGATGAAAATGGTAAAGAAGTTGTTAGAGCAACTGCTCCAAATGAACCATTCTCCGCTTATGTATTTAAGACTGAAGTTGACCCATATTCTGGCGTAATTAACTTAATTAAGGTCTGTTCAGGTACATTAAAAGTTGGTGATGATGTCTACGTTAATGGATCTACACAAAGAATTAGTATGCTTTATTCAATGTGTGGAAAGAAATTAGATAACGTTACAGAAATCTCTGCTGGAGATATCGGTGCTGTTACTAGATTAGAAAAAGTTGCTACTGGTGATACATTATGTTCACCAAAAGCAATCACCATCTTCCATAAAGTTAAATTCCCAACCGCAGTTATCTTCAAATCCATTATCCTAGCAAATAAGAATGATGAAGCAAAATTAGGTTCTTCCTTAGCAAAAATGCAATTAGAAGATCCATGTATTGAAGTTAAGCGTAATAACGAAACAAAACAACTTCTCTTAGGTGGCGTCTCTAATACGCATATTGCCTTTGCTTTAGAGAAATTAAAATCAGTTTATAAGATTGAATTAACAACCGAACCAATGAAAGTTGTTTATAGAGAATCTATTAAAGCTAAAGCAGAAGGTGATGGAAGATATGTTAAACAATCTGGTGGTAGTGGATTCTACGGCGTCGTTAAGATGAGATTTGAGCCAGCAAAAGAAAACGAATTTGCTGAAGAAGTCTTCGGTGGAGCCGTTCCAAAGAACTACTTCCCAGCAGTTGAAAAAGGATTCTTCGAAGCTGTAAATAGTGGTTTATTAGCTGGATTCCCAGTTATTGGAATGAAAGCAGTCTTAATTGATGGTAAATATCACCCCGTAGATTCTAATGAACAAGCCTTCCGTATGGCATCAATCCTTGCATTTAAAGATGCTTATATGAAGTGTAAACCTGTTATTCTTGAACCAATTATGAGAATTAAAGTTAATATTGAATCAAAATATACAGGTAATGTTCTCTCTGATTTAAATTCCAGAAGAGCAAGAATTCAAAATATTGAAGAAAAAGATAACGGAATTCAAGAAATTGAAGCTCTTATTCCTGAAGCTGAAATCCTTGACTATGTCACTCAATTAAAGTCAATTACTCAAGCTTCCGGCTTCTTCAATAGAGAATTTGTCGATTATGAAGAAGTTCCTGAATACCTTAAAGAAAAGGTCATCAAGGAAAATAGAATTGACGAATAATTAAAATCTTAATCCGCATTTGAAAA
>JAXFZD010000014.1:0-18290 GCA_034185265.1 Bacilli bacterium
AAGCAGGCTTGCTGTCTTGAAATTTCATAATCAATAGCTTGTTCAATGTTTTTTATAGAATTGAGATTCTTAAGTTCAACCTTTGTTCCGAATTCTTTACATCCTACAGGTCTTAAAGAAATATTAACATCACATCTTAAAGATCCTTCTTCCATCTTGCCATCGCTGGTTTTTGAATAGACAACGATATTCCTAATGGCTTCAACATAATGCATTGCTTCAGTTCCACTTCTCATATCTGGATAAGAAACAATTTCTACAAGTGGAACGCCGGCTCTATTGTAATCTAATAAAGAATAATCACTAAAATGAAGCTGTTTACATGTGTCTTCTTCCATGTGAATACGTTCAATTCTAATTCTTTTTAATTTACCTTCTTTGTCTAAGATATCTAAATAACCTTGGGAACCAATTGGTCTTCTTTGTTGAGTAATTTGGAATCCCTTTGGTAAATCAGCATAGAAATAATTTTTTCTATCAAAGTATAAAGTATGATCAATTGTCATATGCAAGGCGTTGGCAACTCTAATAGCATTTATGACTGCTTGCTTATTTACTACTGGCATAGTGCCTGGAAAGGCCATATCAAAAGGAGTTACCTCGGTATTTGGCTCAGTAGAGAAGGAATTAGGGGAAGAAGAAAACATCTTGGATTTTGTCTTCATCTCGACATGGATTTCTAATCCAATTACAGCTTCAAAATTCATAAATGCCCCTCCTTTTTATTTAATACACTTAGATTTGCTAAACCTGAAATATCCTCAAATTCTTTACAAATATTTAATAATTCTTTTTCTTGGAAGGCTCTGCCCATAAAGTTAATTCCTATAGGCATACCATTTTCAAAAGTTAAAGGTAAGGTAATTGAAGGAAGGCCTGCAAAATTACCTAAAGCTAAATGATTATCAGCAATTAAATATTCATTTGAAAGTTTATCTGAACTATTTTTAAATTCTGGAGCAATTCCAGGAGCAGCCGGAACATAAATAAAATCATAATCTTTAAGAATTTGATTTGTTCTTTCTACAATTTTAGCTCTATTTCTTTGAGCTCTAAGGAATAAAACATCTTGGTTTTCTCTCATAAGAGCAAAAGATCCTATAACAAATCTTCTCTTAATTAACTCGCAGAAGCCTCTAGTTCTAGCTTCCCTCATAACATCTTGGTAAGTATTTCCATTGTAGAATGGGCCAAACTTAATTCCGTCTAAATTAGCATCGTTAGAAGTTGCTTCAGCGCATGAAATAACAATATATGTAGCATAAATTGAATGAAGCAAATCTAATCCAAAATCAACGAATTCGACTACATGTCCCTTCTCTTTTAGCTTTTCTATGCTCTTATTAAAAGCATTTAAAAGAGCTTTATTTTTAATAGAATCTATAATTTCTTTAATTACAGCAATCTTCTTTGGCGAATGATTATTTATTCCTTCTTCGTACTTCTCTACAGGTAAAGTTGAAGAAGTTGAATCGTTATAATCTCTTCCTGAAAGAGCTTCTAAAACATAAGCTGCATCTTCAACGTCTCTAGTAAAGAAAGCAACATGATCTAAACTTGGGGCAAATGGAAATAATCCGAATCTAGAAATTCTTCCCCATGTAGGCTTAGTTCCAACTAACCCTTCATAAGAAGCTGGTTTTCTAACTGAATCTCCAGTATCTGATCCAATAGCAAATTGAACAATTCCAGCAGCAACTGAAGAGGCACTACCACAGCTACTTCCGCCAGCCATTCTTTGTTTTGTTTTATCATAAGGATTGTATGTAATTCCTTTATGACCTGTTGTGCCAGTCCCGCCCATTGCTAATTCATCTAATGTGGTTTTTCCTAGTAAAATAGCTTTCTTTTCTCTTAATTTTTTATAAACTGTAGAATCAAATAATGGCTTATAGCCAACTAAAATATTACTCGAAGCAGTTGTTTCTAATCCTTTTGTAGAGAAATTATCTTTTAAAGCAAAAGGAATTCCCCATAAAACATTATCAACTTCAACTTCGCCTAATTCTTCAACTTGTCGAAGTGCTTCTTCTTCACAAATCATTTCAAAGCAGTTGTTATCATCTGCTTTTGCTCTTTCTAATGATTCTAAAACAATTTCTTTTGGTGTTACTTTTCCGGCAACATAAGCTTCGTGAAGCTCTTTAATAGATAAATCTAGATAACTCATAATACCACCTTTGGAAGTTTAATCTCGTTATCCATAACACTTCCTGAATTCTTTAATGCTTCCTCTCTATCAAGAGGTTGTGTTGCTTCATCTTCTCTTAAATATGATGTAGTACAGTCAAATGGAAAAGTCATTGGTTCATAGTTTTCTAGTCCTTCTATCTCGCCAATTGTTTCCATTTGTTTAGTTAGAATTTTGAATTCTTCGAATAATGTTTGATATTCTTCATCAGACATATCAAATAACAATCTTGATGCTGCATCTCTTAATACATCCAAGGTTATTTCTTTCATTAATCAAGCCTCCTTGTTGTTCCTTATTATACACGTATTTTTATAAACTTCATAATCTAGTATTTAAAAGTAGATATATTAGGTTAAATTTTTAAAATTTAACTATACGTCCCCCATCAACTTTGTTTTAGATGAGAAAGAAGTTCTTCTTCATCCATAACTTTTACACCTAATTCATTTGCTTTCTTTAGCTTACTTCCAGCGTCAGTTCCGGCTATAACTAGATCCGTTCTTTTAGAAACTGAACCTGCTACTTTCGCTCCAATATCTTCAAGAATTTCAGTTAATTCATCTCTTCTATAATTATTAAGTGTTCCAGTTAAGACGATAGTTTTACCATAGAAATAAGAACTCTCGTTTTCTTTGTTATTTCCAATATAAGAAGTATTAACGCCATATTCTTTAAGCTTATTTATTAAAGAAATAGCTGAGTCATCATGGAAATATTCAAAAATAGCATGCGCCATAACAGGTCCAAAATCCTTATTATCTAGAAGCTCCTCTTCGCTAACATTAAATAAAGCGTCGATATTTTTATATTTTTTAGCTAAAACTTTACTAGTTTTATTACCTACTTCTTTAATCCCAAGCCCATTAAGTAATCTTTCAAGAGAATTAAGTTTAGATTTTTCTATTGCTGATAAAAGATTATTCATGGACTGTTCACCCCAACCATCTAATTCTTTAATCTCTTGAGCATGCTGGTAGAGATTATAGATATCAGGTATGTCGTGGATAAATCCACCATCATGAAGTTCTTGGACAATTGCTTCTCCTAATCCTTCAATATCCATAGCATCTTTACTAGCAAAATGAATAATTGATTCCACTTTTCTAGAAGGGCAATCTTTATTTAAACAATAGTGAAGTCCTTGAACTTTGACTAATTCATGACCACATTCTGGACAAGTTTCATCCATATGCCATTCTTTTTCGCTTCCATTTCTATATTGAGGAAGAGGTCTAACAACTTCAGGGATAACATCAGCAGCTTTTCTTAAAACAACAATATCTCCAATATGTAAATCTCTATCTTTAATGAATGTCTCATTATTTAAAGTTGCTCTCTTAACTAAACTTCCATCAACTCTAACTGGTTCCAAGACTGCATTTGGAGTAACTCTTCCAGTTCTTCCAATACTAACAAAAATATCTAAAAGTTTAGTTGTAACTTCTTTTGGAGGGAATTTATAAGCAATAGCCCACTTTGGAGTTTTTGCTGTATAGCCAATTATGTCATGAAGAGAAATATCATCGACTTTGAAAACTAATCCATCTATATCGTATTCAAGTTCTTCTCTAATCTCAGAAATCTTACGAATATAAGCGATTACTTCTTCTATTCCGTGTAATTTATTTCTCTCGTGATTAGTCTTAAATCCTAATTTGTCTAAATAATCTAAAGATTCTGAATGAACATTTATTTTTAGTTCTTCAGCATTTACTAAGTAATACCAGAAAGCATCTAATTTTCTATGTGCTGCAATTGAAGAATCTAGATTTCTAATTGACCCAGCTGCTGCATTTCTAGCATTGGCAAATAAAGGTTCGTTATTAGCCTCTCTTTCTTTATTTAATTTTTCTAAAGAAGCTTTAGGCATAAAAACTTCCCCTCTAACTTCAAATGGTCTTTTTTCGTTAACTCTTAAAGGGATTGAAGGAATAGTTATTACATTTTGTGTGACATCTTCTCCAACGTTTCCATCTCCTCTAGTTACCGCATATTGAAGTTCGCCTTGTTCATAAACTAAAGACATTCCTAGGCCATCAATTTTAAGTTCCCCCATGTAATCTATAACGTCTTTATGTAAAAATTCCCGCAATTTCCGGTCGAAATCTCTCATTTCATCTTCGTTATAGACATTTCCTAGAGAAAGCATCATACGTTTATGAGGAATTTTATTGAATTGATCTGCGACAGCTCCCCCAACTCTGCCTGTTGGAGAATTTTTGAATTTAAACTCTGGAAATTCCTTTTCTAAAGCAATGAGTTCGTTCATATGTCTATCAAAAACAGCATCTTCTACAGAAGGATTATCTTCAACATAATATTCATAAGTCCACTTATCTAAAAGTTTAGTAAGTTCAATAACTCTATTTTTAACTTCTTCTTTATTCATTATGCTTCCCCTCCTTTTGAGCAGATTCTAGATAAAGATGGGTGGCTTGATACCATCAATTTTTCTCCTGCAGTATTAAAATAAACTTTAATTAATTCTTCGTTAACCACTTCTCTAACTACACCTTCACCAAATTTAACATGATTGACTCTATCTCCAATTTTCCAATCAGAAATCCCGTTGCTCTTGGGTTTATCTTCAACTGTTGACCTAGAGAATGTTTTCTCTTCACTAAAAGTCTTTCTAGGAGATTGATAGAAATTTAACGTATTTTGAGATTTTTTAAACATGTTGTCATTAGGAATTACAGTAAGTTTTGCTTCTCTAAAGAATGAAGATGGAGAAGAATGAGAGTCTGTTTGATAAGAATAAGAAGAATTAGAAGTCATAAACAAGTTATATTTGGCTCTAGTCATTGCTACATAAGCTAGTCTACGTTCTTCTTCTAGTCCTTTATTTCCTAGTTCAGTTAAAGACCTAATAGATGGGAAAATTCCCTCATTCATTCCAACAATAAAAACATTTTTAAATTCAAGGCCTTTAGCAACATGGATTGTCATTAAAGAAATATATTTACCTCCATCCATGTCATCTTGAGAAGTTAAAAGGGAGATATTTTGTAAATATTCATCGAAGGTTGATTGAGGATTCTCCTTAATGTATTGATTTATGTCATCGAATAAAGCATTTACGTTTCCTACTCTATCCTCATCAATTTCTTGCTCTTCAGCTAAATATTTAAAATAATCGATTCCTACAAGGAAGCTTCTTAAAATACCAGAGTATCCTTCAGAGCCATCTTCTAAATCCTTTTTACAGCGATCAATTCTAGAAACTAAATCTCTAATAGAAGAATTAACACTTTCTTTTAAACCTATGTCAGCTCCTCTAGCTATATCTTCGCAGATTTCATATTCGCTCTTTTTTAGTTCTCTAGATGCTTCTTGAATAATTTCAATGCTCTTTAATCCAATTGATCTTCTAGGAACATTAATAATTCTTTCAAAACTTATGTCATCTTTAGGATTAAGCATTAACTTAAAATAAGCTAAAGCATCTTTGACTTCTCTTCTTTGATAGAACCTTAAACCTCCGAACAGCTTATAGGGAATTTGATTTCTTGTAAGTTCTTTTTCAAACTCTCTTGAAATCGCATTATTGCGGTAAAGAATGGCGATTTGCTGATATTCTTCACCTTTTTTAAGTAAATATGAGATTTTTGAAACGACCCACTTAGCTTCTTCTAGTGAATCAGAAAAGCTCCTAGCTTCAATCTGACTTCCTTCTTCTTCTAGAGTAAATAAATCTTTTTTAACTCTATTTTTGTTATAAGAAATAAGGGAGTTTGCTCCATCAAGAATATTTTTGGTAGAACGGTAATTTCGATTCAAAATAATATCGATTGTATTCTCAAAAACTATTGGGAAATCTAAAATGATTTTTTGATTAGCGCCACGCCAAGTATAAATAGTTTGATCTGGATCTCCTACAACATAAAGACAAGTATCCTCATTCATTAAAAGTCTAATTAATTTAAATTGAACATCATTAGTATCTTGAAACTCATCTACAAGAATATGTTTAAATCTATTTGCCCAGGCATTTCTTACTTCATCATAATTAACTAAAACATCAAGGGTCTTAAGAAGTAAATCATCAAAATCTAAAGCATACATTGCTTCCTTCTTTTCTTCATATGCTTGGTAAATTTCTAAACAAGTTTTATGCCCAAAGAAATTCTCATGAGTGATAACAATATCTTGAGGGTATTTACCTTCATTCTTGCATAAATCAATAAATTTATTAGCTAAAGCAACTATAGGATCGCTCTTTTTGTATCCTTTTGCAGCAGCAACTTCTTTAATTAATTTCATCCTGTCTTCGTCATCTAAAATGGCAAAAGAGCGGGGATATCCTATCAAATATGCTTCTTTTCTTAAAAATCTTGCGCAGAAAGAATGGAAAGTTGAAACAGAAAGAAAAGACATTGCTTCCGGAACAATTTGGATAACTCTTTCTCTCATTTCATTAGCAGCTTTATTTGTAAAAGTTACGGCTAAAATAGAGATTGGATCTACACCCATCTTTTCAATTAAATAAGCAATTCTGTATGTTAAAACTCTTGTCTTTCCACTTCCGGCTCCAGCAATAATACGAACATATTGACTATTCGTGGTAACGGCATCAAGTTGAGTTTCGTTTAATAGTGATGGGTAATCAGTCATGCGTAAATTATACTCTTTTTTTCATATTCCTTAGAATATTGAAAATTCCTTTTTTATAACATTGTAGAAATAATTTAGTAAAACTTATTTTCCGCGTGATAAAATCAATTTATGCAAATATTCCGCAAAAGAGAAAAGCCAATAGAAAATCTAACCCTGATTGCACTAATAATCGCCTTGCAAGCCATCTTTTCTATTTTCACTGCTGTATTTTCAGATGTCGTAGTTATTCCTTTATTAATACTTATAACAGTTCCAATTTCTTCCGTTTTAATCTCAGTCAATTGTTCTCCAAGATATTATGCGGTCTATTTAATTGCTTCTATTGGACTTAATGTTGCTGTAAGTTGCTACAATTTATCAAACACAATCTTCTATATAATTCCTTCGATATTAGTTGGCTTTGTATATGGAGTCTTTTTAAATTTTAAGATTCCAACTTCACTAAACATTTTCTTCAGCTCTATTGTTGAACTTCTTCTTTGGATTGCTAGTTTGTATCTCATCAAAGCAATTTATGAGATCGATTTCCAAAATGTTGTCCTTTCTCTTATTAAAAAGAACAATGTCTATGGAACAAATATTTTCCTCTTAATAGGATTTGGCGTCTCGCTTTTACAAGTTGCATTGATAAATGTTTTCATTATTGTTCAAAGCAAATATCTCTCGCTTTCATTCATTGAGGAATTTAAAATTCAACGTTTTTATTGGGGTTTTGCAGCTGTTTTTGCTTCTTTAAGCTTTATTTTCGGGCTTTTCTATTTGCCACTAGCCTATCTCTTTTTAGGATTTGGAATATACTGGGCTTTATATTGTTTAAAAGAGCTAGTCTTCAATCGTCACTCTGTAATAATTCTCTTTTTGCTTATATCAATTTGCGGAGGAATTTTGATATTCGCTTTCACTTATTCAAATTTGTCTAAGGAAAAATCTTTCTTGTTAATAAATATTTTTCCTCTATTCGTCTCAATTTTTCAATTTTTAAATAGTATTCTTTTTAAAAAGAAATCATAATTGTATTATGAATTTTTTGAAGAATTTCGCAAAAGGATTACTATGGGTGCTTCTAATTCCATTCATTTGTGCTGGAATAGTTTTAGTTGCTGTTTACGGAATTTTTAATTTCGTAATTCAATTAGTTTTACTTCTTAAGAATTTCTTTACTGGAAAGAAACTTTTTCCTCCTTTTGAAGAAGACATCAAAGCATACAAGATACTTAAAAAAGCCTATGACACTCAAACGGGTATAAAAGAGGAGCCTAAACAAGAACCACAAAAAACTGTCTATATACAGCAAAATTATTATCAAACTCCTTCAACGCAACCTCAACAGCCTCAACAAAACCCTCAATTTCAGCAAAGTCTACCTCAAAGACCAACTTTAATAATTGATTCGACTGCTCAAGAAGCTCTTCCAAATAATAACTATGGGCAACCCCCAAATAATCAAAGTACGCCACCCCAAATTGGACAACAAACACCAGAAATTGATATTGATTTAACAGAGTTTACCCAATATCCGATAAATAGAAACAACGGAGGCGAAAATAATGATTAGATTACTTGCAAGTATTAACGTCTCTGAAACAGATAAGAAATTAATAATTGTCTTAATTATTTTCTTGATCATTGTTCTTTTACTTCTCGGCTTATTCGGCATGGCTGTTAGATTTGTAATGCATCGTCAAGGAAAAAGAATCGACTCTGTTATGCATGATTGTGTAAAAACTCATGTTGTTAATACGCCTTCTCAATTTAAAAAATTAGCAAGAAAGAAAAGCGCTCGTTTACTATTTAAAGACTCTTTAATTCCTTTCTTGATTGCTTTAGTAGCTTTATTAACTTGGGTTTTTGCGAATATTGCTACATCAAAATGGAATGAAAATATATTTGATCACTTTGATGATTTAACTTTTAAATTGGACTGGTCAGGAACTTTTGTTAAAACAATATTCTGGTTCCACCCTCTTCCCGTTGATTGGCCAACAGTAAGTAGACCTCCAGTCCCTAGAGTTGATCATATAGTTTCTTATGTTGTTGTATTCCTTATCTTTATTGCGATACTTTATTATGCTTATGCATGCCAAGCCTATTTAGCAAGACATTTTATGATTAGATCTAGAGCTAGAACAATTTATGAAAAGTCACTAGAAAACTATAATGCAAATAGCAGCATGGACAATATCCAGGGAGAACCACTTCCTCCCCAAGGATAAAATTTAGATTAATTTAGAAGCAGGGGTTCGCCTCTGTTTTTATTTATATCTATATGATAAATATAAGCTTCAGCATCAACATTAAGAGTTGCTTTCAATGCATCTTTATAAGCTTTTAATTGTGATTCGTATTCTTCTTCAAGCCCTTCTTCTTCAAAATTAGTCTTATAGTCTACGATTATATATTTGCCATCTTTTATATAGAGAAGGTCAATATTTCCCTGCCATAACTTCTTGCCATCTTTATAAGAAAATGGAATTTCCGTGTGGGTTTCGCAGGCTTTTGTGATTGAAAGAAGGTCTTTTTCGACATCACTCATCTGCGGATATCCACCATTCATAATTGTCTTATAGACTGACCTTAAAATATCTTCCATTTCTACATTAGCGGCTAAAGAATATTCGGAAAGTACTTTCTCAATTAAGATTTCTTCAGGTATTGAGCCTTTAGAATTTATAAGAATCTCCATAAGTCTATGAACAAGAGTTCCTTTTATTTTGCTATCTATATCGTCAAGAGAAACTTCAAATTCTTCTTCTTTGAATCTATTTGGAATTCTTCTTTCTTTACTAGGTTTTTTCTCCCAATATGACACTTTAGAATTAAAGTGTGGTTTGCTAGGATAATCAAAGCTTTCTACTTCTTTAAACGAAGGAAGTTCGGTATAAACTTTTGGAAATAACTTCATAATTCCATTATCTAATCTAGCACTTTCCCAATATGATTCTCTTCCGTTAACAAAGAGAACATTTCTTGCTCTAGTAACAGCAACGTAGACTAATCTTAAATGCTCTTCTTTATTCTTTTCTTCAGCAAGTTTTATCTTATCTTCGTATAAAGAACCACAGCTAATCTCTTTCAAGTTATAGAATTTAGCGTTCTTTAAATAGAATAAATATGATTTCTTTTCTTTGTAATCTAGTAATTTATCAGAGCCGCTGGAACCTTTTTCATCATAAAGAATAACAATAGGTTTTTCTAATCCTTTGACCTTATGTACATTCGCTAAATTAATAGCGTTAGGAACATATTGTAAATTACAGCTTCTATCAAACCCTTTTTGAGATATATATTTTAGATAATTGTATCCAGTTCTCTTATCGATAATTTCATCAGAAGAATAAGCTTCTTTAAATTTCTCTAAAGCAAATTCGAAATACTGTAAATCGTCAAAAATTACTAACTCAAAGAGTTTTAAATATTGGAATATTTCTTCTAATAAAATAACTGGATTTTCTATTCCTTTTATAGATTCAAAAGAAGTTAAAATTTGTTTTATTTCTTCATTATCTATATCTTCTTTTGACTTAATTCCTGCTAATAAAGAAGGTGAAATATTGAATGCACCGCTAGATAAAAGATTCAATAATTCACCGGGTTCATCAACTAAATAACCATAAACAGAACATATAACTTTAAATATTGGGGCAGAAGAAAGGAAAAATTTTCCTTCGCAGTAAACTGGAATATTATGCTCTTTTAAATCATTTAGAATTTCTTCGTGCTTGGTGGTCACTGCGGTTAAAAGCATAATATCTTTATATTCTATTAATCTCTTGCATCTTTTTTTACTGTCATAGATATAATGCTTTCCAACTATTGACTCTATTACATCGATATAACTGCTAGTCATATCATAAACGCCGGAAAGAACTTCTCCCTGGAATTCTTCGGGAACATCATTAATTTTGTCTTCTAATGGAATTGGTTCGTAATTAGGGAATCCCTCAAACCTTTTATTAAAATAGTAGCAAAGTTCGTAATTGGATCTAAAATTCTTTGTTAATTCAATTACTCCGTTTTCCTTCTTATCAAATTTATTTAAAAATAGCTCTTTTGTATTCAAATAACTATCAATGTCCGCACCTCTAAAGCCGTAAATAGATTGTTTAGGATCACCTACAATAAATAAACTTCCTGGATAAGGAGAACATTCTTCAATTGAAGAGGCTTTATTTTTTGAACATAAATAAAGGAAAAGCTCTGTTTGTAATGGTGAAGTATCTTGAGATTCATCAAGTAAGAAATAAGAATATTTTTGTCTAATATGGTTAATGAGTTTTCTCTCCTTTGCCATATCATCTTTGACCATTTCAACGAATATTCTTAAATACTCTCCAAAAGTTAATAGACCTTTTTCTCTAAGTTTTTCCTTAGCTAACTTCACAATAGAAACTAAGAAATCTAATGTATAGTTATATTTAATTTGCTCTATTTCAGCTAAAAGCGCCGCAAAAGGCCCCTCTTTTTTATCAAATTGGAAATCTCCCTTTGCTTTTGGATGTCCAAAAATAATAAATTCAGTTTCTGGGTCGTTATTAAAACGTAGATCTCCTATTAACTTTAAAATGTCGTTTACTATATCGATAAAATTATGTCCGCTAATTGTGTTTGAAAATATTTCTCTACAACGTTTATGAAATTTAGAGAAAGCGTCTTTAGCAGCAAATTGATTAGGTCCACTCCTATTGGAAATATAAACATCAGATTCCAATTTTGCTAACTTTTCAAAATCCTTTTTAATTAATGGTATGTATTGGCTATTTAATTTTTCAACAAAACTTTCAATTGATAACTCGTTAACATCATAAACAATATCTAGCACAGATAAATCTAAAATTGTCTTTATACTATTAGCAAATAATTGGGCAGGATCGTTGTGTAAATAAGTAAATATCTCAAATTTTTTCCTTAATTGTTCGTCAGAACCATAAGAAATCTCGGTATAAATATTCTTCGCAGACTCAATCAAATCTTCATCTTCAATAACAATAGATGAAGAGGGGATATTTGCGTTAGTTGGATATTCAGAAAGAATAAGATTGCAGAAAGAATCGATTGTCCCTGTAAAACATAGATCAATATTTTTTAAAGCTTCTTTACATCTTTGGGCTGTAATTTCATCGCCTTGAGGAAGATCTCCGCTTTTTGTAGGGATTTCAAAAGGATTATTACTTCTTTCAATTAACCTTTTTTGGAATCTATCTAAAAACTCTGCCGCTGCTTTTTTAGTAAAAGTAATTGCACATATTTGATTTACTGGAGTTCCTCCTTCAACCATAGCAACCATTCTATTTACTAGCATTGAAGTCTTTCCACTACCAGCGCCAGCTATAACAAAAAGATTCTTATTTAAATCCGTAACTATGGATTCTCTTCCCTTTTTATCTATTATTTTTGAAAGATTCTCATCCATTAGATATCCTCCTTAAATAAAGATAATAAATGCGTATATTGGTCGTAATATTTTTGACTACTGAGTTTTAATCCATCGAAAATATGTCCTTTAACAACATCGTTTCTAAATTGCCTGACGTACTCCAGCATTTTCTCTTTGTTTTCTAAAGAGTAAGTAATTTCAATCAGTTGGCCTAAGGCTGGATAAAGAAAACGTATTTTCGAAATCTTTATTCCTCTATAAAATGGTTTATCACCATTTTCAATCATGTAAGCATAAATTAAGCCTTGTAAACAGGTCTCGACATCTTCGTTTTTATGCTTAAGTGTCCTTCCGGTCTTGTAGTCAATCAAAATGTAGCATCCATCGGGACTTTTTTCTAATCTATCGTACTTACCGCCAAAGGTAACACCTTCAATTTCTAAGGAAATATAATCCTCGCTCCTAACATGAATATTTTCTGAACTAATCTTATAAAGAGAAGAAATTAGTGAAAGATAATTTTCTTTTACTTTTTCTATTGAGAGCTTAATTAAAGCTGGTCTTTGTTCTAAATAATTATTGAATTCTTTTTCCGCTTTTTTAAGAATTTCCTTTTCTGAAATCTTGCTCTTATTGAAGTTTTCAAAGACTTTATGAATTAAACTTCCTTTAAAATTAGGTGGCAAAATATCATAAATATTTTCTTCTTGCGCTATGGAAATATCAAAAATATACTGAAGGATGAATTTCAGTTTCATCTCCTTACTAAAATAATCCACGAAGGCAGATGGACTAAAAACTTTGGAAAGAACGTTTTCACCTTTATAAACAAACTCAAATTCTTTCTTTGGAAGTTCATAAATATTATTATCTAACCTAGCTAGATAAATATTTTTATTCATGTCTAAATTTAAATTGGAATAATCATAATTGGGAATTTTATCAATATCAGTTAAAGAAAAAATGACCGAAGAAGGATTGCTATCTTCTAAAGAAGCGAGATCAAAATATGAATAACTTAAAGTGCAATTTTCACATATTTTTATCAAATTTCTCAGCAAAACCTCCTTCTTTCTTACAAAATTAGAAGAAATGTAGTTATCAAACCCTGTTTTTAAATATTCTTCATCATAGATTAAATAATCTTCTTTTGGACCTCCAGGATATGAAGAATCTAGTCCTACTATAAAGTTATATTTCCTTAAAGAGGAAGCTGCTTCTTGAATCGTAGTTATATGAAGTTTTCCATTTTGAGAAATCTCTTTATTCATATTGGACGATAAAAGTTCTTCTAATAATGGGCAAATATCTATCTCTAGACTAATAGCAATATCCTCAAGATTTCTTATGTTGTTAATTAACTTAATATCATCTTCGCTAGGATCTTTTATAACCTTACTTATAAATTCAGACCTACAAGTAAATAAGGAGATGAACTCTTTTACTAAAGGAAGAGCTAATTTCTGGTAATAATCTTCGTAAATAGATTCATCTAAATCATTTACATTGAATCCATAAGAAACTCTTCTATGCCCTAGAATGGCGACAAACTCACTTAAAACTCTTTCCTTATTGTTAACTTCTTCAGGAATTAAAGAATAGAAAAGTTCTCTATTAAAATAAAGCGAATTTACTAGTTCTAGGAATTTATTTATCGAAAAAAGTGATTCTTCTAAATATAGTAAACTTTGTAGGAGGCTTCCGACTTTAGAAGAAATTACCTTCTCTCCAATAGTTGAAGTATAAGGAACACATAAGATTTCTAGTTGTTTTGTTATTTCAACAATATATGAAGAAGAAGTTAGAATAATTTGACATTCATCTAAGGCAAGAGAAGAAATAGAAGAAAGAACATAGTCTACTTCACATTTTTTCCCGTATGATTTAACAAATTTGCAGTTATTATCGTAGTTTTTAAATAAATCTAGGAGGCTCTTCTTTGTAACCTTAGAGAAAACACTTTCTAATAATTTTAAGAATAAAGGAGAGATATTGAATTCAGCTAAATAGATAACTTCTACATCTAGCTTAACGCAGGAATTTAATATAAAATTAATTAAATCTATCTTGTCATATAAACAATTAGTTCTTTTAAAATCCTGATATTTATTAAAGTTCTCGATAATTAATTCTTTTTTCCTAGGGAAGTCGTCACTTAGATTATTTTCTAAGGAAGTTAATACATCTTGATCTATAACGCAGCTACGATATGTATTGATAGAATTTCTTAGATTTTTAGCATCTTTGTAATTAGTTCCCAAGATTTTATAGAAAAGATAATTTTCTTGCTTTGCGGAAATAAAATTACCTTCTAAAAATAAACATGTCCTCTCTTGAATATAGGAAAGAATTTCAAGCTCGTTTAGAATTCTTAGTCCAAATTGAGGATTGGAAAATTTCGCGAGAGTACGAAGAAACTCACTTTGATTAAATTTCGGTGAAAATAAAATCTTTTCCATAAAATTACTTTGTATATTTTAAATTACGAAAAGTGTTTTGATAATACCTACTCTACAAGGAAATTTACTTTTTTGTAAGCTTTTAAAAAATGTACGCATTTGACATAAGGCTTCGATAAATTTAATATTGTTTGCAAGTAAAAGGATAAACAGATGGTTAACGTTTTTGAGAATATTGAGGCCTTAATTCATTATGGATTAGAAACAAAACTCATTTCAAAACAAGATGAAATTTACGTTAGAAATCGTTTTTTTGCATTGTTTAACATAAATCAGCAGGAACACGAAGGAATTAAAACTTTTCCTTTGGAAATTATTCTTGAAAATTTAGTCTCTTATGCTCTAGAAAATCACCTTGTTGAAGACTCTTTATCTTCTAAAGAAATCTTCATAGATGAACTTATGAATATCCTTTTAGATAGACCAAGTAACATAATCAGAAACTTTAAGAATCTTTACAGAGAAGATTCTAGACTTGCAACTGAATATTTCTATGAGCTCAATATCGCATCAAATTATATAAAAAGTTATAGAATAAAAAATGATGTGAAATGGACTACGAAAACTGAATTTGGGGAATTAGATATAACTATTAATTTATCTAAGCCCGAAAAAGATCCTAAAGATATTATTACAGCCAAGTCTGCTCCAGTATCTTCTTATCCAGCATGCTTATTATGTAAAGAGAACGAAGGTTACAAAGGTCACGTAAATCATCCTTCTAGAGCAAACATAAGATTAATTCCGATTAAATTAGGAAATGAACAATATTATTTTCAATATTCACCATACTCTTACTATAACGAACACTGCATAGTTCTAAGTGATAATCATATCCCTATGAGAATGGATAAATCTATAATTGAACAACTTTTAGATTTTGTAAGTAAATTCCCTCATTATTTTTTAGGCAGTAATGCAGGTCTTCCCGTAGTAGGAGGTTCTATTCTTTCTCATGAGCATTTCCAAGGTGGAAGATATCATTTCCCTATGGAAGATGCAGAAGTTATTCATACATTTGTCCTAAAAGATTTTGACTTAGAGGCTTCAATTCTTAAATGGCCTTTATCCGTAATTAGAATCTCTTCTAAAGATAAAAATAAACTTATTGATGCTGCTTCTTATATATTAGATAAATGGAGAATGTACGAAGATAAAGAGGTTCCTATAATTCCTTATACAGGAGAAACTTCTCATAACACATACACTCCTATCGCTAGAATAAATAAGGAAAATGAATACGAATTAGATTTAGTTTTAAGAAATAATCTAACTAGCGAAGAATTTCCTTTAGGAATCTTTCATACTCACCCAGAGTTCCATCACATAAAGAAGGAAAACATTGGCTTAATAGAAGTCATGGGTTTAGCTATTCTTCCTTCTAGATTAAAACAAGAAATGGAATACATGAAACAATATCTTCTAGAAGAGCCATTAGATCTGTCTTTGATTTCATCACATAAACCTTGGTTAGACTCCTTAAAAATCAAACATAAATTTAATAAAAATAATGTGGATTTGCTGCTAAAACAAGAAATTGGTTTGACTTTTGCTGAGTTATTAAAAGACTCGGGTGTTTTCAAGCCTACTGAAGAAGGACTTATATTCTTTAAGAGATTTGTAGATTTTCTAAATAAATAAAGTTAGGGGGATTTATGGAAAATAGCGAAATAAAAATCGTGTTTGAAGAGGCTTATTTTAGAAGCGCAGCTTACGATAACTCGAAATTAATTGGGGAATGTGACTTTATTAAAGAAAATTCTAAGTGGGTTATCACTCATACAATTGTCTCTACTGATTATGAAGGAAGAGGCATAGCAAGAAATTTAGTTAATCTAGTTATAGAAGAAGCTAGAAAAGAAAATATAAAAATTCTTCCTCTATGTTCATATGCTCAAAGGCTTATGAGTAAGGAAGAATATAAAGGCGTTCTTTATGTTTAATTAGCTATTCTTTTTCGCTCTTTTTTACAAACAAGATAAAAGAAACAATCATTAAGATATAGCAAACTGTTTTAGGAAGCATTAACATTCCTAAAATAGATACATAACTAGCTCCGATTGCTACAGGAATATAAAAAGCAAACGATAAGATAATATAGATCCACAATGGATATAAATATTTATTATCTTTTCTATTTTTAAAGAATAGATACGCGATTATTGCTCCTAAAAGAAGGAAAGGAACATTTCTTCCTATAGTCCAGCCTAGATCAAACGAATTATTAAACCATCCATTTTGTGGGAAGGCACACAGAATAATTCTTACTAAAACTAAAACTGTAACTACTATAGATAAATAGACATTATATTTTTCCTTATAAACAATAATCCAAATATAAAAGAGGATAAGATAGAAAATAGTCATGCTTATAGAAGTCACTAATTTTCCAACTCCTAAAGCTAAAGAAAAATCTCCTGGAATAAAATAATTTAAGACTCTAGGAATTAAGTGAAACGCATCTCCTCCACCTAAAACTAAGGCGGCAATTCCCATAGCTTTCCCAGCTTTAGATTTAGCTTTAATTAAAAGATAAATTCCAAAAAACAATGCAAATCCAAGGTAAATTATGTCAAATACTGATTCTCCGTACTTCATAATCTTATTTAATAAGCTCTAAAACAAAGTCCTTTAATCTAGCTAAATCTTCTTCGTTAGGTCTTCCCTTATTCATATTTATCCATGAACCAACTGTATGGTATTCTTTCTCAGAAACAGGAATAGAAAGCTTATTAGCAACTTTTTTTACCGCTTTTAAAGTTGAAGATCCTGAAGCTGCGCTATTTACATTTACAATTAATTTAATTTTTGAAGCGTTTCTTTTTAGGAAGGCTTTAACTTCTTTATCTATATTAAATGCATACATAGCGTTAACTAGAAAAAGAAGATCAACTTGTTCTTCTAAATCATGGTCGATGGTTAGAGCTTCTATATTAGATGCTTCACTAACAGTTTGAGCGAGCTTAAAAGTATTTCCTTTTTTACTCCTTGTAAAATATCTAATCGCGATGTTCATGATATATACAAATTAATTCCAGGTGAATACAGAATAATTATTATCTGGTGCGCCGCCATCCCAAGATGAGAATGTTAAAGTTTTATTCTTTTGCATATCTATATTACCAGTGCGGTTCCAACATTCCCAGCCGCCACTAATAGCTCCGTTATCCCTACGTACTAAAACAAGTCCATTTGTATAATAGGGAACAACAAGTGAATTTGAAGAAGCTGCTACCCACCTTGAGTCAAATCTATCTCCCCAGACCCATGCAAATATTTTAGCACCATCATTTGCCCAAGCACCTAAAGAAAGTGGAATTGTATATGTTTCTGGCACAACATTAACTGAGATTGTTCTAGTTATAATTCCATCTGTTACTGTAACTGACGTAGAGCCTAGAGCAACTCCAGTAATTGTAAGCACATCAGATGATCTAGATAAGGAGGCAACTGATGAACTAGCAATGGTGGCTGAGAAGCTTCCTGCGTAATTAGAAACGGTTACAGTGTCACTATCTCCAACGCCAAGCTCTACACTATCTTTGCTTACACTTAATCCTTGCAAATCAAAATAAATTAGGTCGTCTTGGTATTTAAATTTAAGATAAATATCTGCAGTGAAATCTTTAATAACTGTGTAAATTGA
>JAXFZD010000015.1:0-5482 GCA_034185265.1 Bacilli bacterium
AGGATGATTATTGTTCAATATTTGCTAACATCAACTTTAGTCTATTTTCCTGGTTAACTGTAGTTGAAGAAGCATCAAAATCTAAAGGAACGATATTGGCATCTGGACAAATATTCTTAACAGCTCTAATCATTCCTTTACCAACTATATGATTTGGGAGGCAACCAAATGGTTGAACGACTACAATATTTTTTGTATTACCTTCAGCAAAAGCGACCATTTCTGCAGGAATTAACCAACCTTCACCCATTTTAACACCCTTGTTAATTACTTTTTTACCTGCTGCAACGACATCTTCAAAGTCATCGTATGGTAAAAATCTACTGCCTTCGAGAATCTTATTTGATGTTCTAGTGATTCTTAAAGCAATCTTATAAGCTAGACGTAAAAATAGATATGATCCCTTATTTCTTCCATAATAGTCATGGTCAATAAATTGGTTATATAGCCAATAAAGGACGAATTCATTTAATGAAGGAAAAACAGGCTCACAGTTAGAAGCGAGTAAAAAATCCCCTAAATGATTATTGGCGTATGGAGAATATTTAACGTAAATTTCACCAACTATGCCAACTCTAGGCTTTCTCTTTTCGCTAGGTTCAACACATTTAAACTTTTCTAATATCCACTTTAGATATTTTTTTCTTTTTAGGAATCTATGATGGCCAATATCTTTTTTGAGTTGAGTTAGACATTCTTCAAGAACCTTATCTACTTTCTCTTTTGGATGATAAGAATAAGCTTGATTTGATAAATTCATCAAGAAATCACCATAAATAACAGCATAATACATATTTATGGCTTTCTTTAATGTAAGAGGGAAACTCTTTTCTTTTTCTAATCCAGAGAAATTAAAGGAAATTACTGGAACAGTTGGGAACTCTTTTTCAAATGCTTTTCTAAATAAAGCAAGATAATTAGAAGCTCTACAGCCTCCTCCAGTTTGAGTAATGATAACCGCGGTTTTATTTAAATCGTATTTTCCTGATTTAAGTTCTTTAATAAATGCACCAGCAATAATGATAACTGGATAACAAGCATCATTATGAATTGCAGTTAAACCTTCATCTTTAGCTTCTCTTCCTTCAGGAGTAACTACAACAAGCTTCATTCCTTTTTGAGATAAATAATGGGAAAGCATATCAAAATGAATAGGACACATATCTGGAACAAGAACTGTGTATTTCTCTTTATCTAATTTCTTAAAGAATTTTTTCCTCTCGTTACTCATTTATGTTTTTTCCTTTCTTCTATAGCCGCTAAAAGAGAACGAATTCTAATTCTAACTGCTCCAAGGTTATTGATTTCATCAATCTTAATTTGTGTATATAACTTTCCGTTTTCTTCTAATATTCTTCTAACTTCATCAGCAGTAACAGCATCTACGCCACAGCCAAAAGATACAAGTTGAATGAGCTCCATATCTTCATTTTGTGTAACAAATTTAGCAGCGTCATAAAGCCTAGCATGGAATGTCCATTGATTTAAAACTTGAGTTTTTAGTTTATCAAACTTAAAGGATAAACAATCTTCATTTAAAACAGCTACATTTAAAGAATCTAAAAGTTTATCTATACCGTGATTAATTTCTGGATCTGAATGATATGGTCTTCCTGCGACAACAATAATTTGTTTATGTTGTTTTCTGGCTTCCTTTATAATGGCTTTTCCTTTAGCTTTTACATCGTCTCTATACTTGTAATAAGAGGAAATCCCCGCAGAAAGGGCTTGCTTTATCTCATTTTTGCTAACTCCCTTATTTTTTAAATAGTGATAAAGGCCATTAACAGAGTCTTTAAATGAAGGAAGTTCAATAAATGGATCAAGGAAATTATCTTCGTTTAATCTTGTATCATTTTTCTTCAGAAGTTCTCCATAATAAGCTACTACAGGGCAATTAAAGTGATTATCAGCTCTTCCTTCGTCAAAGTTATAAGACTGAGAAGGATAGAAAATGAAATCGACATTTTGCTTTAATAAATAATCAACATGCCCGTGGAAAAGTTTAGCCGGATAGCAAGCCGTATCGGAAGGAATTGTTCTTTGACCATCTCTATATAAAGCTCTAGTAGAAAGAGGAGATATAACTACTTCATATCCCAAGTATTTAAAGAAAGTATTCCATAAAGGAAGTTGTTCATACATGACTAAAACTAAAGGAAGTCCGACTTTACCTCTAGAAGGTTTCTTATCTAAATCACTATTTAAAATAGATTCTTCTTCAAAAAGTCTTTTTCTCTTATATGCTTCGATATCTAGCGAATCATCGCCACCTTTTTTACCTTCAGGTTTATCGCATTTATTTCCTGATATGAAGGATTTTCCATTAGGGAATTTTAATATTGATAAACTGCAATGAGCCGTACATGCGTGACACGTTATATGAGATTGCTTATATTCAAATTTCTCTAAATCTTCTTCACTTATTAAGCCTCTTTTTTCTTCATTTTCTTTAGCAAACAAGGCTGCTCCAAAAGCTCCCATCAGTCCAGCTATAGAAGGACGAATGACCTGTCTGCCTATTTCTTGTTCAAAGCTTCTTAATACAGCATTATTCAAGAATGTTCCACCTTGAGTAACAATATTTTTACCAAGTTCATCAGCACTTCTAACTCTAATAACTTTATATAAAGCATTCTTAACAACGCTTCTACTTAAGCCTGCTGAAATATCTTCAATTGAAGCCCCTTCTCTTTGAGCTTGCTTAACTGAAGAGTTCATAAATACTGTACATCTAGAACCTAATTCGACTGGATTTTTAGAAAAATAACCAAGTTTTGCAAACTTTTCGATCTCGTAACCTAAAGATTGAGCGAATGATTGTAAGAAAGATCCACACCCTGAAGAACAAGCTTCATTAAGCATAATTGAATCAATTGCTCCGTTTGCAATCTTGAAGCACTTAATATCTTGTCCACCAATATCGAGAACAAAATCAACATTTGGACAATAATAAGATGCGGCTTTAAAATGAGCTACAGTTTCAACTAATCCGTAATCAACTCCTAAAGAAGAACGGATCAAATCTTCTCCATAACCTGTTACAGCACTTGAAACAATTTCACAATTTTTGTTTTTGTTCTTGTAAATATATTTAAGTTGGGCAGCAATATTTTCAATTGGGAGGCCTTTGTTAGATGAATAATGCTGATATAGAATTTCATTATCTGCTGTTAATAAAATTACTTTGGTGGTTGTTGAACCAGCATCAATTCCTAAATAAGCTTTCCCTTCATATTCAGAAAGTTCTTTTCTCTTAATATCAAAATCTTGATGATCTTTTTCAAATTTCTTAAAGTCTTCTTCATCTTTAAATAGAGGAATGCCGGTTAAAATATTTCCGTTCATATCAGCATTATTTAATCTGTTGATTATTAAATCTAACTCTATTTCGTCTCCAACTTTAGAAGAATAAATAGCAGCACCTTTTGCCATAAAAACTGAAGCATCTTCAGGATAAATAGCGTTTTCTTCTGAAATATTTAATCTTTTTCTAAAAGCTAAACGTAAAGATTCTAGGAAGTATAAAGGTCCACCTAGGAATAAAACATTCCCGCTAATTTCTCTTCCTTGTGCTAATCCTGCGATTGTTTGATCTGCTACAGCGTAGAAAATAGATTTAGCGACATCTTCTTTTTTAGCGCCTTGATTTAATAAAGCTTGAATATCTGATTTAGCGAAAACTCCACATCTAGAAGCAATTGGATAAGATTTCTCAGCATTCTTAGATAGTCTATCCATATCAGAAATATCAACATTTAATAAAGTAGCCATTTGATCGATAAATGCACCAGTTCCACCAGCACATTGACCGTTCATTCTTTCTTCTAATCCACCAGTGATAAAGATAATCTTTGCGTCTTCTCCACCAAGTTCTATAGCACTATCAGCTTGAGGATAAAGTTCTTTAATTGCGACATACGCAGATTGAACTTCTTGAACAAAAGGAAGATTACTTCTCTCGGATAAACCTAATCCAGCAGATCCTGTAATGAATAATCTAGTTTTTATATTTCCAAATTTTTTTCTTATTTCATTGACTTCTTCTAAAGCAACTTCTTTAACTTTAGATGAATGTCTTAAGTAGGAAGAATATAGCGTTTTAAAAGACTCGTCGAGCAAACAAGCTTTTACTGTCGTCGAGCCAACATCAATTCCTAGATAATACTTTTTCTCTTCCATAATTATGCTGTAAACAGCATGTTTATTTTATACATGAATTTACTTATTTCAATAAATAAGTATTTCAAAATTTTGTCTAAGATGATATTTTTTATCAAAAACTCTGCAAAACCCGGTTGAAATCCCCAAAAACACCCAAAACCTTATAGTTTGTAATTAATCCCAATTTTAAAATAGATTGCATAAACATTTTTTTAAAATATACTTTACGCATACATGAAAGGAGTCAATATTATATGACTAAATTATTCAATGCCCTTCATAAACCTTCAAAAATTATTTTGATTGCTGGGTTTGGTGCACTTTCACTATTTTTAATGATCGCCTACATCTTCAAACTCTCAACTGCTAATCAAAACTTAGGTGGGGCTTACATCTTTGGGTTAGTATTAAGCCTACTTTTTGCTTTGTCACTTTGCGGAGCGATGGTCGTTGGACTTTGTATTAAGAAACTCGATAAGATTGTTAGAATTATCGGTTTCGCCTTATTAGGTTGGTTTGTTATTAATACATTCATCCCTCTAGGAGAGGCTTTATCAGCAATTAACAACAACACAGCAGGTATAACAGTTACTCAATACGTATTCTTATTCCTTGTTGCATTATCTTATTTAGGCGCTGCAATTCTTATGCTTATCGGCTATTTAAAACAAAAGAATCTCTTTAAGTTCATTGCACTCTTTGTTTTAGCAGGCGCTTGCATGTTCTTCTTAATTGCATTCTCTTGTTCTTTCAAAGTAGTTGATACTTACATTCTATTAAGACAAGCCTGGTGGGGACTTCCATTTGAAAACATTGCTATTTACATCATTGAACCAGCATTAGTATTCTTCGGCGCCATCTACTTACTCTATGAACCAGTTAAACTTAAGAGAAAGAAAGTAATCGTTGTTGAAGAAGACGAAGAAGAAGCTCCAAAGGCAGAAGAAAAGCCAGAAGAAAAGCCAGTTGAAAAGAAAGCTGCTCCAAAAGCCAAAAAAGCTAAATAATATCTATTAAAAATAACATCCACCACTGTTTGTTTCGGCGGATGTTTTTTTAATTGTCTTCAATAGTTTTAGCAAATTCTCCTTTGTTCTGCCCATGTAGTTTTAAATATACAAAGAAGAGAACTAACGCTATTACACAACAAGCTATATCAGCAATAGGAGTTGCCCAAACTATTCCATAAATAGGAATATAAATCTGTAAGATAAACATTAAAGGAATATCTAAAATTCCTTTTCTTAATAAAGCTAATATTAAACTTCTCCAAGCTTTTCCTACTGCTTGGAAGAAAGAAATAACTGTGTAAGCTATA
>JAXFZD010000016.1:0-20340 GCA_034185265.1 Bacilli bacterium
GCAATCTTATTAAAAGACTATTTTGTCTACGGAAATACTTCTTCAGTAAATATTGATGCTCTTAACTATTATAAGAATGCATATTCTCAAGGTCTTCAAATTCTAATTAATGAAGTAGAAAATTACTATTTACCTTATATAAATGAAGTAAAAGTGTATGAAAGTTCGTTCTCTTTATATGCAACTTATTTCATGATTTGCCTCTTTATTTCTTATTTTGTTTGTTTCTCTATTTTAGAAATAATTCCTAGATTCTTCCTGAAAGGAAGGACGACTATAGGATTTAGGATGATGAGAGCAGTGGAAGTTGGAGAAAATGAAAATCAGCCAATATTCCTTAATTATCTACTAAAATACATTGCTAGATTATTTACTTTCTTCTCCGGAACCTTCTTTATGTTCCTCTTTATTGGAAATATAGGAGTGCTTTTCTTAAAAGTTAGCTGGTTTAGTTTCTACATGGTATATCTTTTAGGAGCGGCTTTAACTTTAGGGTCTTTAGTGCTTATATTAAGCGGCAAACCTTCAAGAAGCTTGGAAGAAAGAATTGCAAGAACGTATACAAAAGATTTTGATATACTTGAAAAAGGAGAATCTTTAGGCGATAAAGAATACGGGGAGATTCAAAGTGGAAGATAGCCAAGAAGTAGTTTATTCGATACCTAAAAAGAGCAAAAGATTCCTTGCGATGTTTGTTGATTTTGCTATCTTTGGCATTTTTGCTTTCTTTCTTTTTGGTGCAATGCATGTTGGTTTTAAAGAAACCGACTTCTTTAAGAACTTTGAAAACAATCGAAATTCCTTACGTCTAGAATCTAATTTATATGTCTATAACGCTAACAATCAGGTTGTTTTGATTACAGATTATTTAGTAGATAACCAAGAATATCCTTCTTATGCATCTAAAAAAGATGAACTTAGAAAGAGAATTGATAACTTTTATAATAATAAAACATTCATTGATAGTGATACGTTTATTGTGAATTACAATGAACGTAGATTAAACGCTGCTTCTAATGGAATTCATCTATTTATTGAGACTGAAAATAAGCAAATAATTGAAAATAACGCAGCAAATCCCGAGTATATTTATAATTTTTATGTCACTGAAGTAACTAATTATTGTTCTAGATATGTCTTTAATAATCCTGCGTATGGAGACTATACAAGATTTATTTTCTTAACCGGAGTAGTAGAAGGCGTAATTGCTGTAACAATTAGCTTTATTATATTCTTTATCATTTTCCCAATGTTTATCTTCTATAGGGGTAGACAGACTATAGGAAGAAAGATTTTTAAGATCGGATTAGTTGGAGCAAATGCATTAAATGTTAGTAAACGAAGGTTTTTATGTAGGGAATTATTCTCTCTATTTGCTATGGTCTATGTTAATTTTGCTACAGTTTTAATTCCTCTTTTTATTTCTTTATTCCTTATTTTCTTCTCAAAAAATAGTCAAAGTTTAATTGATTATGTAACTGCAACTTATCAAATTGATGTTACGGTAGATGATGTTTATTTAGATTATGGAGACTATATTTCTAAAAAAGAACAAAGATCATCTGCTTCTATTGAAAATAACGACTATAAAATATCTCGAAATGACAAATAGAGGCGAGACGTATATGCGTTTTCGATATTTTTAGTGTAAAAAAAGATACCTATATTAAAGCTCAAATAAGTATCTTTTAGTTTACGAAAATTATTTTTTCCACTCAGCTTTAAGCTCTCTATTAAAGAGATCTTTAACTGCATCAAGTGGATTTTGATGATTGAAGATTATTTCATAGATTGCATCAACTATTGGCATTGAAACATGCTCTCTTTCTGAAAGTTGTTTTGCAGCTTTAAGACAGTTAATACCTTCAATAACCATGCCAACTTCTTTTTTAACTGTTTCTAAATCATGTCCTTTTCCAAGAAGAATTCCTGCTTTATGGTTTCTAGAATGAACTGAAGTAGCAGTGACAACGATATCTCCGACCCCACTTAATCCAAGGAAAGTTGCCATTTCGCCACCCATTTTTAATCCTAAACGAGTGATTTCAGCTAATCCTCTAGTAATAATTGCGGCAACAGCGTTATCTCCAAAGCCTAATCCTTCGCTAATTCCACAGGCAATAGCGATGATATTTTTTGTAGCGCCAGCTATTTCAACAGTTTTTACGTCTGTATTTGTATAAACTCTAAAGAAATTCGAATTAAATGTTTCTTGTACAATTTTAGCAACTTCAACATCTTTACTAGCGGCAACTATAGCTGTAGGAAGATCAATAGAAACTTCTTCTGCGTGAGTTGGACCAGACAAAGCTGCAACTTTATATTCTTTTCCAAGAACATCTTCGATTACTTCAGTCATTGTATAATTTGTGTTTTCTTCGATACCTTTTGCTACACAAACAATAATTTGTCCGGGATTTGCAAAGTTTTTGACTTCTTTTGCGTTCTCTCTAATAAAAGGAGAAGGGGAAGCTAAAACTAACATTTCAGCTCCTTTAACAGCTTCTTCAAGATTAGCAGTGAATTTTATTGAAGAAGGAAAAACTGCTCCTGGAAGGTTAGGATGTTTTAATGTGGAAGAGAAATTAATAGAATCCACTTCAAATTTAGACCACAAAGTGACATTTTTGCCTTTTCTTGCTAATAGCATTGCAAGTGCGGAACCCCAAGTTCCTGAACCTATAACTGATATTTTTTCCATATCAAATATTAAATTGTTATTGAACTAAATTGTCAAATAAAGATAAAGAAATCTTCGAAGTTTTCGATTAATTATTCAATGTATAAAGATTTAGATAAATCTAAAGATTGAAAGAAGTCATTTTCAAGGTATACTTATCTAGAAAGGATTCTATATGGAAATTAGAATAAATGGATTAACTAAAGTCTTCCCTGGTAATCCAAAGAAAAATATTCCTGACACAGTTGCTGTCGGAGATTTTAATGTTACTGTTGAAGACGGCACTTTAATGGGTTTACTTGGTCCATCTGGATGCGGTAAATCTACCACACTCTACATGATTTCTGGTCTTAAACAACCAACAGACGGAGAAATTTGGTTCGGAGACGAAGACGTAACTCACCTCGCTCCAGAAAAAAGAGGTATCGGACTTGTTTTCCAAAACTACGCCCTTTACCCACACATGACTGTCTACAATAACGTCAAATTCCCTCTTTCAAATTTAAGAGTAGAAAAGGAAGCTAGAGTTGAGAAAGTCATCTACAATCTCAAGATCATTGAAATTTTAGAAAAACATTTAAAGAAAGTTTTAGACATTGGCGAAAAGAGCGTATTCAAAGGTAAACGTTCAAAATCTGCTTTTGCTAGAAAGATGGTTTACGAATTCCATATTGTCACTTCTATGGCAAAGAAGATTTTTGGATATCACTTATTTGATGCTGAAAATAAAGAAGCCGTTCGTGACGAAGTTGTCGCTCAATTAAAAGCTGAAAATGCCGCTATTGAAGCCAAACTTAAAGCTAAAAATGTTGCATTTGACGATGAATATTACATTCTTGATGAATTTGGAAACAAAATTATTAAGAAAAGAAAATTAACAAAAGACGAAGTCGACGCTCTTATTCAAGAAACTGCTAGATTAGTTCAAATCGATCAATATCTTGAAAGAAAACCATCCGAATTATCCGGTGGTCAACAACAACGTGTCGCTATCGCTAGAGCTTTAGTTAAAAAGCCAAGAGTTCTTCTCCTTGATGAACCTCTTTCCAATCTTGACGCTCGTTTAAGAATTCAAACTAGAGAAGAAATCAGAAGAATTCAAAAGGAAACTGGAATTACAACAGTCTTCGTTACTCACGACCAAGAAGAAGCAATGTCTATCTCTGATAAGATCGTCGTTATGAAACTTGGCGTAAAGATGCAAGAAGACGCGCCACAAGAAGTTTATAGAAATCCAAATTGTTTATTCGTTGCAAAATTCCTTGGAAATCCTCCTATCAACGTATTTGAAGGTTATACAAAAGATGGAGCATTATATATAGGTAATGAGAAGATTCTCTCTAATCATGCTTTGAAAGAAGATAAGAAAGTCTTCGTTGGTATCCGTCCAGAAGGTTTCTTAGTTGGAGATGATGTTCCTGCAAAAGATAAACATTTAACTCTAGAATGCATTGGAATTGAAACAATGGGTAAGGATATGACCCTCCTTTGTAAGCATCCAATGCTTCAAGGAATTGTTGCAAAAGCTATTATCGACTCTGAAATTAAGGTTGCTCTTGGATCAGTCAAAGTTGGAATTAAGCCAACTAAAATCTTTGTCTTCGATGGAGTAACCGAAGAAAGAATTTATCTTGAAGAGAAGAAGGAAAAATAAGTATGGAGAGTAAAAATAACTGGAAAGCTTGGTTATATTTAGCACCTGTAATTATTTTGCTCGCTGTTTTTACTTTTTATCCTATTATTCAAACAGTTCTTTATTCTTTCTATAAGGATTACAACTATATTACTGGAATTCATCAAGGATTCACGGCTGAAAACTATACGAGAATCTTTACGGATCCATATGCTAAATATGTTGTTTTGGAAAACGCAATTCCAAATACCTTGCTACTTACATTTATAACCGTACCTCTTTCTATATTTATTTCATTAGCAATCGCTATTGGCTTGAATTCTATTAAGTTCTTGAAGAAACTCTTCCAGACAATTTTCTTCATGCCTTACGTTACTAATGCAATCGCAATTGGTATGGTTTTCTCGATTATATTCGATACAAAATTTGGTGTTTTTAACACCATTTTTGGAACTCCAGGAAAAGCTTGGATATTCCCTAACCTAGATGATCAAGTCTTCCCATCTTACTGGGCTGGTTTATTTGCCACTTGTTTCTATATCATTTGGCATTCATTACCTTATAAGATTCTTATCTTCTTAGGTGGACTTCAAAATATTGATGCTCAATATTATGATGCAGCCAAGATCGATGGTGCTTCCAAATTCAAAACAGTTAGAAGAGTTACAATTCCTCTTCTTTCCCCACAAATCTTATACATTATGATTACTTCATTTATCGGAGCATTCAAAGAATATAACTCTGTTATCGGTTTATTTGGATCTGATGGTGGACAATTCGAATATGTTGAAGGTCAACCTGACACGATGAAGACGATAGTATTCTATATTTATGAAAATCTAGGAAGTAAGACTGGAGGCGCTGGACACGTAGAATATGCTTCTGCTGTCGCGGTTATGCTCTTTGCCTTGATTTTAGCGTTCACAGGAATTCAATTCCTTGTCAGTAAGAGGAGGGTACATTATTAATATGAAAAAAGATTTATACGCCTCTTCAATGAGTGAACTTAGACTTGTCTTAAAAGACGAACATGTTTCTTTAGAGCAAAGAAGAAAAGCCGGTAATGTCGGCAAAGTTCTTACTCTAATATTTACTTATATTTTCTTAGCTTTTGTTGGATTAATAATGATTTTCCCATTCTATTGGATGATTATCACATCCTTAAAAACAGGAGCTGAAATTCAACGTACAATCCCAACATTCTGGCCTCAAACATTCAGATGGGAAAACTACGCTGATGCTTTAAGTACATTACAATTTGGATATATCATTAGAAATACCCTTATTGTTGGTATTTTCTCTACATTAGGAACTTTAGTTACAACAATTCTAGCAGCATTTGCCTTTGCTAGACTCGAATTCAAAGGAAAGAATGTAATCTTCATGGTTCTCCTTGCAACAATGATGATTCCTGGAGAAATGATGGTTATTTCTAACTACCAAAGTGTTTCATTAATGGGACTTACTGGGGGAAAGAGTGCAACCAATTCTTATATTGCAATGATCATTCCTTTCATGATTTCCGTCTTCTATATATATTTATTAAGACAGAACTTCAAACAAATCCCTAATGAACTATATTTAGCTGCTAAAGTTGATGGAAAGAGCGATTGGCAATTCTTATGGAAAGTCATGGTTCCTCTTGCTATGCCAACTTTAACAACAATTCTCATCTTAAAACTTATGGGTACATGGAACGCCTATAAGTGGCCAGCCCTTGTTGTTTCTGGAAATGAACAACTCTACTTGATCACAAACGCATTAAGAGACAATTTCCAAGCGAACGATCCAGACAGCTCTGGAAAACAAATGGCTGCGGTAATGATCACAACATTGCCACTTATCTTAGTGTTCATTTTCGCAAGAAAATACATTATGAAAGGCGTATCTAGAGCCGGTATTAAAGGTTAAAATGGAGGAAAAACAATGAATAATAAATTTAAATTTGGCCTATCTCTACTTACATTAGGACTTTGTATGTCTGCTGTTGCTTGTAATAGCGCTAGCGGTGGAAGTTCTGCTGCAACATCTCAAGGAACTTCTCAAGGAACTTCTCAAGGAACTTCCCAAGGAACTTCTCAAGGAACTTCTACAGAAGGACAAAGTGAAACAAGTCAAGAATCTCAAACTCAACCAATAGAAACTTCTTCTGCTGCTCAAGAATCTTCTTCTGCTGCTCCAGTTGTTCCAGAAGGAGATCCATCAAGCCAAGTCGAAATTACTTTCTGGCACTGTATGGGACATGCTAAGAGCAACAACGTCCAAAAGGTCATGGACCAATTTAATGAAAAATATGCAGGAAAATATCACGTTAGTGGTGATAAATTAGCTGGTGATTATCAAGCTTTAGCTGAACAAGTTTCAACTAGATTAGCTGGTCACGAAATGCCTGCTCTTGCCATGGGTTATCCAGATAACTTCGCTGCTTATATGGGTAAAACCCTCGTAAATTCTCAAATTTTAAGATTAGATGATTATATTAACGATCCAAATGTTGGTTATTCGAAAACTGAAATTGATGACTTTGTCTACGGATTCTTAGATGAAGGAAGACATTATTCATTCCCTGGTACATGGTCAATGCCAATGTATAAATCTACTGAAATCATGTACTACAACGCTAACTTTGTTAATGGTGACAATCCTCAATCCCTTAAGGTTTTAGGAAATGATGCAGAATGGAATGCTGCTAGAAATACAGTTTTAGCTCAAAAAGGTGATGTAACTGATGAAGCTCTTAATGCTTTAAGAGAAGTCACTTCTAGAAAAGGCGGTTATGTCTATGATATTCCAGTTACTTGGAACGATATGATTACCATTACAACAAAGATTAAAGACGATATGGCTACTCAAAACGTCTCTAATTCTTCATTCTATGGTTTAGGTTACGATTCAGACTCTAACTTATTCATTAGCCAATTTGCTCAAAGAGGAATTGCCTATACAACTAATGAAAACATCAACGTTAAAGAGGATCACATCAAATTTAATAACCAAGAAGCAAAGAATTTTGCAACACATGTTATTAATGATTTATATAGAAAGAAACTCTTCTTCACCAAAGGTTTATCTGGTGGAAAATATACAAATGAAAAATTCACAGAAGGTGAATGTGTATTCACAGTCGGTTCAACTGGTGGATCTACATATAACGTTTCTTCTAACTTTAAAGTTAAATTAGCACCAGTTCCTTATTATGGATCCACTCCAAAATATATCCAACAAGGTCCATCCATCTGCTTCTTCAACAACAAGAACCCATGGATTCACAAAGGTGCCTGGTTATTTTATAAATATTTAGCCGATCCAGAGAACAACTGCGTATTAGCTCTTGAAAACTCTTACGATCCAGTTAGAAATTCTTCATTTGATACTGATACATATAAAGATTGGATCGCTGATCATGATTTAGATTTAGCAAACGATATTCCTTATCACACAAAAGATTTAAGACAATATTACATGACTAGTGAAGTCTTCTACGGCTCTGCTGGAGCAAGAAACGCTATCGGTGAAGTCTTAAAATCCATGGCTGCTGGTAAGAACGTTAATATCGCATTTACATTAGCTTATAACCAAGCTTGTGAGGCTTTATAAAATCAAGAATTTAATAAAAAGAAGGGAGATTTGCTATGAAATTTAAACGAATAGTAATTCTTAGTGCCATCGCGGTTCTCTTTACTGCTTCTTGTCAAAACCAAGGAAAAGCTACAAGTTCAGCGGAAGCTTCTAGTCAAGAATCTAGCGCAACTTCAGTTCCTGTAGAGACTTCTGAATCTTCAGAAATTGAAACTAGTGAACCTGTAGAAACTAGTGAAGTGGCTCCATCAGAAGAACCATCTGAAGAAACTTCTGAAATATTTAGTAGTGACAGTGTAGTTATCGATACAACTTATAAAGATTTAACTAGTGCATCTGTTTTTGGAACTATTTCTGACTTCTCAATTCCTGTAGAAGAGGTTAAAGTTGGAGATTATCTAACTTTCAAAGTTACTCCTAGAGAAGATTATTTAATTTCTAGAGTTACAGTAAATGGAGTCGAAATCGAACCTCTTAATGGTGAAGTTGGCAGATATGGAGTTTATCTAGTTGAAGGAGAAAACGACATCGCTGCTTATTATAAAGTCGATGCTTCCAAGGACTATTTAGATAGTTTCAAACTCAATTTAACTAAAAAAGAGTACTACAACTTAATGCACAATAATAAAGGTGAGTACGGAAAAACTAATCTTGATTTTAGACAAGATGGTTACGAGTTAATGTGTCTTCCAACTAATGGACCTGATGGATTCATGAATATAGTTGACGGAGATACAACTCACTTCTCAACCATGAACTATGGTTATACAGTCAAAGTCAGATATTTAGGAATTGATACTCCTGAATCAACTTCTGAACTTGAAGAATGGGGTAAAACTGCATCAAATTACTCTAAAGCATTATTTAAGAGTGCAAAATGGGTTATGCTTCAATCCCAAGCTAAAGCTTCAGGAATTCCTCAAACTGATGATGAACACAAAGATCATCCTTGGTCTTCTAGCACTGACGGAAATGGTAGAAACCTCGCATTCGTTTGGTATACAACTGTTGAAGAACCAGAAATCAACGACTGGAAATGCGTCAATTTAGAGATGGTCGCTCAAGGCTTCTCTAATTCAACTCTTGCTCTTTCTAGCGCTGGAGAATATTTCTACTTCGCTTTTGATAAAGCAAATAGAAAAGCTGTTGAAGAAAAACTCCACATCCATTCTGGAGAAAAAGACGAAAATTACTTCTATTATGATCCAACTAGCCCATATTACGACGGGGAAGTTCAAAAGATCACAATTAAAGAACTTTATACTTCAACTCCAAATTATGAATCTTCTAGACTTCAAAATGTCGATGATGAAAAACCAGAAACTTATACTCCATATATAGATGGAAAGACTCTTTATAGAGTAGAAGGTTATATTTCTAGAAAGATTGGATACGCTTTCTATATTCAAGATAAGCCTTCTTATGAAGAAGGAGATTCTCTCCCGGAAGCTTATGGATTATATGTCTTCACATATTCTGCTCATCCATTTAAAGAAGGCGACCACGTTTCTTTATGCGGTATCTTCTCTATTTATGGCGGAAGCTACCAAATGCAAGGAATCAGCTATTCAGCTTTCTCTCCTGATGAAATTAGAGATGCTTACTTTGTAAGAAAAGAAGATGGCAGTAGGGATAGAGGAAACAAAATGCTTCCTATTGAAATGAGCGTCACTGAATTCAATACAAAGAAATATGATGGCGTTTTAGTTTCTGTTGAAAACAAATTAACATGTAAAACTAAACCTGCTGGTGGCGGATATGTCATGGAATATGGTGGAAGTCACGAAGTAGATTCCTATAACAAGAAATATCCAACATATAATTCATCTAACAAGATTGTTTTCTATGGATGGAGTGGAACTGAATCACTAAGAATTACTCAAGATGCTGACTGCTTAGTTAGATACGGAGTCGATACAGCTTATACATTTAAGTTCTATATTGGTGGAGAATTCTACTATTATCCAGATCATCCAGAATACATTTCTGATATCAACCAAAGAGCTGAACATATGGAAGATCCAGATATGATTCACATTTCTTATAAGCAAAAAGAAATCTACATGACTGGAGTTTCTACTAACTACATCTCTACTTCTAAATCAGCTTCTACAAAGTGCTATCAAATTAACTTAACCGCTATGCCAGATATTACAATTGATGGAGAAGTTGAATAATGGGAAGAAATAAAGATTTTGTTCCAGAGTTTTGTCCTCATTGCCACGAACTTCACTGGCTCAATCAAAAACAATGTCCTAAATGCAAAGAACAAATGTTTAAGGAAACCCCAGAAGATGAGGAATTAGCTATCTATTCTAGAGTTGCTCATTCTAATAATTCTAGAGGATTCCATAAACTTCAAAATGGTTTATGCTGGGTCGTTATTGGACTTATCATTGCTTTAGTTGGCGGATTATTTATCTTCCTTTCCTTAAAGAAAGAAGCTAACGTAGTTCAAGGAATCGACTTTGCTAAACCTCAGTGGTATGTTTGTGTAACTTTCCTTTCTATTGGTGGAGTCATGCTTCTAGTAGGAACCATAATCTCTTTAATCTCTATTAATATCAGAATCAAAGCAAGAAGAGATATTGCCTACGTTTCTGGAATTAGAAAAGCTTTTAGAGAAAGAGAAAGAAAAGAATACGAAGAGGAAGTTAAAGAAGAATAACAATAAACAAAAGAATCTAGGCTACTTGAGAAAGTGGCCTTTTTTAAAACAAAATATATTTAAAAAGAGTTGAATGAGTCTAACTTATTTAGCCTTAGATTATATATATGTATAAATAAATATATTTATATTCCTTGAAAAAGAACGTTACTTTGGTAAGATATTAACGCATATAAAAGGAGAGATTATTAACTCTATGAAGAAAAAATTACTCTTAGCCCTTACTGCATCTGCAATTTTAGGGTTAGTTTCTTGTGGCGGCGGTAAAGTAACTCCAGCTGCAACTTCCTCTCAAGAAGCATCATCATCTGCAACAAGCCAAGCTACTTCTGAAGCTACAAGCGAAGAACCTGTAGTTACAAGCGAAGAACCTGTAGTTACAAGCGAAGAAGAATCTGAAACCCATGAAACGGGTTTATCTACAGAAGAATCCGAACAAGAATCTGAAACCCATGAAACTGGATTATCAGTCTCTGAATCCGAACAAGAATCTGAAACTCACGAAACCGGATTATCAATCTCTGAATCAGAAGAAGAATCAGAAACTCATGAAACAGGTTTATCTACAGAAGAATCCGAAGATGAATCCGAAACTCATGAAACTGGATTATCAGTCTCTGAATCAGAAGAAGAATCTGAAACCCACGAAACCGGATTATCAGTCTCTGAAACTGAAGAAGAAATCGACATTAATTTCCTTGATATCGAATTATCAATCGAAGGTAATTTACATGTTGGTGACGTTGCCAAAATCTTTGTTGAAGTAAATCCAGAAAATGCAACCGAAGGTTACCACTATGAAATTCCTAATACTACAGTATTTGAAATTGATGAAGAACAAGAAACTTTAACAGCTAAAGCAGTTGGTAGTGAAGTTCTTAAAGTTGTCGCTGACAACCATCCAGAAAAGTTTGCTAACTACACAGTTACCGTTGTTGAAGAAGAAGTCACAATTACTCCAGTTAAGACATTAAGAGAAACTGAAAGTGGCGTCGACTTTGTTACTAGAGCCTTCTATGTTGGTGGACAAGACAAAGTTACTCAATATACTCCAAGTGGTGGAGATCCAATTGATGAATACCGCTTATTATCATTTGCTGATGGTGAAGATGTTATCTCAATTTATGCTCCTTACGTCTCTAAAATTGAAGGCGACCTTGTAGTTGGTAAGTTATATCAAATCAAAGGTTACACATCTCACGTTGAAAATCCAGGTAACTACAAATCTATCCAAGCTAAATTAGGTAACGAAGGTTACATTAAGGCCTTAGATGTTGAAGAACATCCTGAATTAGATGACGATGTTACCGCTCCACGCTACACAGTTTATAACGATTTATTCCATCCAGCATTTGAAGGAAAAGATGTTGATAAATTAGTTCACTTTGAAAAAGCTTATGTTTCCGCAGCTTCTGTTAATAAATCTGGAACATTATCTGCAACTCTTAGATTAGGCGACGCAAAAGCTGGTAAAGAAGTTACAAAATTTGCTGTTTATATCAACGGTAAATATCAAGATAATACTGCTTGGGCAGATGTCAAAGAAGGTTGGGTTGTCTCCTTCGATTCCGTTATTTCCTATAACGATTACAATGGAAGCATCTCCTATCAATTAATCTGGGTTAACGCTTTAGAAGCTAAAGAAGGCGAAATCATTCCTGATCCAGTTGAACCACAACCAGAAGTCTTTACAGATCTCTCTGCTATTGATATTTCTGAAGTTGAAAACCAAAAATTCACAGAAGATACTTACATGGCCAAAGGTCAAGTCGTTGCCAACGGTGAAAATGGATTCTGGATTGATGATGGAACTGGAGTTGCTGTAGTTTATACAAAAGCAAAATCCACATATAAGATCGGTGATGTAGTTAAAGTTGTTGGACCAGTCCAAAATTACTACAAAGAAAAAGAATTTGCAGCAGATACAAATACTCAACGTAATCTTGAACACGAATTATTAGAAGACGTTGAAATCGAATCTTTATATCTCGACACTGCTGTTGAATATAAAGATGAAGCTTTAGCTGCTTTAATGGGTAATCATGATTCTAGAGCTTCCTTACCAGTCATCATTTCTGGTGAAGCAATTAGCGCAACTGAATTAAGCGTTGCTGGTGAAAAAGTCGTCTTAAAAGATAGACTTGGCTTCGAAGATCTTGAAGTTGGTGTTAAATACACAGTTAAAGGTTATCTTGCTGGCTATAATGGTTCTAAGAAATATTTCAATATTGCAGTCAATACTTTAGAAGCAGTCCACGTTGATGTTACTGAATTTAAACTTAATAATACTTCACTCGAACTTGAAATCAATCAAAGAGCTCAACTTAGAGTAGAAGTCAATGAAGGCGCCTCATCTGCCGCATCTTGGAGAATTGAAGAAGGTGGCGAAGAAGTCGTTTCTGTTGATGAAGACGGTGTCGTTACAGCATTAAAAGCTGGTGAAGCTACTGTTACAGCTATCTGTGCTGAAAATCCAGAATTTACAGCATCCTGTGTTATTACAGTTAAAGAAGCTTCTCACGAATTAACTTCTGTTGCCAAAACGATGGAAGAAATCAAGAACGAAAATAACTGGACCGTTTCTACTAACGGAAAAGAAGTATGTTATAAAGACTTTGATTTAGACAGTGTAATTCATGTCTCTACTTCTGGCGAACCAAATTGCGGTTCTTACTGGGAGCCATCAGCTGGTAAAGATTGGCGTTTATATCAAGCCAAGGGCGGAGATGTTACAATCGCTGCTGCTGATGGTTATGTAATTGAATCCGTAACATTCTCATTTACTACAACTAATGATGGAGTTCTACTTGATTCATTAGGAACTGCAGTTACAAAAGATGAGCCTCACGCAGTTAAAGCTGAAAGTGAAAGATTTGTTGTTGGAAATAGTGGAACCAAAACAAACGGACAAGTTAGAATTACTGCTATTTCTGTTTCTTACTACGCTAAGTAATTAATAAACAAAAAATTAAGATTCTCCTGGGAAACTGGGAGAATTTTTATATTTGCTGCAACTTTCACTTTATATTTACCTCTAATGTAGTAGAAGAAATGCTATTATTTAACTATGAATGACGAGTCTTTGTTAAGAAAAGCTTTATCTAGTAAAGAGAAGCTAATGAAGGTATATGAATCTTTTTACTATAAATATAAAGGTTTAGTAGCCTTCGTTGCTTCTAGATATCTTAGCGATTCTAATGATATTGATGACGTAGTTAGTGAAACATTTCTTTCCTTATTTAATGATCCTAGTAGAGTAAAAAGCTCTGTTAAAGGTTATTTAATAAGCTTTGCTAAAGGAAAAAGTTTGGATTTACTTAAAACTAGAAAAGGAATTGATGAGGTTATCAATGTTGAAGAAATTGTCACTTCAAATAGTTCCTTAAATTATTCCTTAATTATTGATGAACTTAAGAAATCTTTATCTGAAATTGAATTTAAGATTCTTATTCTTCATTTAGTTGAGGGTCTATCTCTCGTAGAAGTATCTAAAACTTTAGATTTTAAGCTAAGTAAAACTAAATCTATTTATTTTAGAGCATTACCCAAAGCAAAAATAGCAATTGGAGGAAAGCAAGATGAAAGATGAAGAAAAGAAATTTTTGGAGCAACTAGACAAGAAATTTGAAACAAAAGATTTTGATTCTATTAAGGAAAAAATCAGAGTTGAGCCTAAAAAGAGCGCCAAAACAAAAGGATTTATCTTTGGAAGCTTAATTACTGCAGGGACAGCTTGTTTAGCTATAGGAGCTACTTTTATTGCTATAAACGTAGTTAGAAAATCACCTTCAAATATAGATGTTAATTCTTCTTTAATTAATTCTATAGAAGAAAAAGAGGAAGAATCAGTAAATGATGAAACAAAATATTTAGATGGAAAGTATAGAATTATTGAAGTAAGCGATACCGGTAGTGAGTCAAATAATGATTATTACATTGTTAAGCACTGGGATGAAAGAGAAATTTATGAAAAATATACTTCCGTTAAATTTAATAATATAAATTATAATATTTCTTCTTCTGCTGCTTTAGGAACTCTTCCAGTCGAAGCCACGTATATTGGAGAAGAATTAGGGGGAGCAATAGCTAGAGGATATGATGATTATGCTCTTACAGAAGAAGAAAGATTCAAAGAATGTCCTGTTAAGATTTACGAAATAAAGAAAATATGTAGCGATTTAGCTTTTGCTGTTAAGTTTGATGGAAATGAAAATTTCTATCCTTATTTAAATATAGAGTGTAAATTTACTACCATTGGAGATTTTTTTAGTAAGTCAAATTTCCTTGAATATGGAAATATAGGAGAAAGTGTTTACTATCCTTACCGGGATTCAACGAATAAATATAGGGGAGTATTTTTTGAGAATATAGATAAACAAGCTATTATTGATACATTCCTTAAAGATGAGAATGTCGAACTTACTAAAGAAATCAAAGTAAGAGGTGATGTGTATTATTCAATTTCTATTGGAATGAAAATCCTTGGATTAGACAATCTAAGTTTTGCTATTGGAAAAAATGGATATGTTCAAACAAATTTATTTCAATCAGCACATTCCTTCTATATTGGAAATGAAGTTGCTAACAACTTCTTTAACTATTTAGAAGAAAATTACGAGGGCGTTGTGTATATCGTAGGACCATTTGAGCCATCTTCTTCTAATGAAGGTGGAGGAAGTGGAGGAGTAACGGTTTCCTATCCTGTTGAAGTAAGCTTATGAATTTAAAAGTTCCCATTTCTGATCTTTAAGAAAGCGGGACTTTTTAATTTCATCCGTGATTTACCGCTAAATTCAATAAATTTTAAGGCACTTTTCAATCTTATTTAATTAACTCTTTTTAAAAAATCTTGCTACAAAGAAAGAATAAGTATAAAGTATACGGGCTGGACCGTTAGCTCAGTTGGTAGAGCAATTGACTCTTAATCAATGGGTCGCGGGTTCGAGTCCCTCACGGTCCACCATCTGTTATAAATTGCTCTGATACAATATCAGGGCTTTTTTATGCCTTTTTTGACCATTTTTTCCTATCTAGACCAATCCTTGTTGGAAAATGGTGGAGAAGTGGGACTTGAACTACCTAGTTCGTATCCTATCGGTGGGGTTGGTAACATAGCGAATGCTGGGTTGGAGGTGGGACTTGAACTTGTTCAAAATAATGATTTTCTGGTTGTTTTCTGGTTGTTTTCTGGCAGTAAAAATGTTATGATTATGATAACAAATGGAGGTGCATATTATGTTTGTTAGTGAAAGAAATAATATTGAATTAAAAGAAAAAGTTAATGATAGTATAACCAAAGAAATTGTCTCCTTTTTAAATAGTGAAGACGGTTCTATTTATGTTGGAATAACAAAACAAAGAGAAGTTGTTGGGATTGATGAATGTAATCTTGATGAATCAATGAGACGTATTTCGGATATCATAACAGATCAAATATCTCCTTCTTGTGTATCTTATGTTCATCAGCTTGTTGAATCTGTTGAAGGCAAAAATGTTATTAGGATTGATGTTAAAAAAGGAGAAAAGCTTTATTACATCAAGAAGTATGGGTTAAGTGAAAATGGCTGCTATATACGAAACGGGTCTTCTTGCAAAGGGTTAGAACCTGAAGAAATTCAAAAACGATATATTGATTCTTTAAAAATCCCCGAAAAAGATATTACAACCATTCCTTCAACTAGAAACAATCTCACATTTCAAATATTAAAAAATTATTTGTTATCTAACGGGATACATGTAATAGATGAAACATTTGAAGACAATTTTCACTTAAAAACTCTTGATGGAAAGTATAATTACTTGGCTGAGATTCTAGCAGATAAAAACGACATCGTCATTAATGTTGCTGTATTTGCGTCAACTGATAAAACTCAGTATTTAAGAAGAGAAGAGTTTGGTGGTAAATGTTTATTGCTCGCTATGGAACAAGCAAAAAACTATATCAATTCAATTAATCAAACATATGTTGATGTTAGTTCTACTCCGAGAAAAGAAAAAAAGATGTTTAACACTGATGCTTTTGAACAAGCATGGATTAATGCTTGCGTCCATAACAAATGGAGTGAAAGCGACCATCCTGGAATATACGTGTATTCTGATAGACTTGAAATCGAATCGTTTGGTGGTATACCCAAAGTATTAACAAAAGAACAATTCTTAAAAGGAAAAAGCGAACCAGTAAACAAGAAATTGTTTGATATATTTAGACAATGTCATTTCGCTGAAGAAAGTGGTCATGGTGTTCCTTCAGTAGTTGGTGTTTACGGTGAAAAAGCATATGAGTTTTCTGAAAACTTCATAACTGTTTGTATTCCTTTTAATAGAGAAGGGTTTCGCGAAACAACCAGTAAAACGACCAAAAAACATCCAGAAATAATCAGAAAAGAGATAATAACTCTTCTAAAATCTAATCCATATTTGTCACGTGTCGATTTAGCTATGGCAATTGGAATAACAGAAGGAAGCGCAAGGCATCATTTGAACAAACTAAAAGAAAGCGGGGTTATTGTTCATCGAGGATCAGACAAAGGTGGATATTGGGAGATAATCTGATAATGAATGATGAAATATATTATCATGCCTCATAAATAGGCGGTTTATCTATACTAACGCCCCATATATCCAACCACGGTGTTCCTTTAGTCTATTTATCAAAGAAAAGAGAAAATGTTTTGGTGTATCTTTCTAACGCTATTGAAAAATATTGCAAAGAAACAGGGTTCGCTTATGACGGGAATTATGAGAAGTGGGGTCCTTATGGCTTTAATAGAGATGGCAAGTTATATCTAGAAGAGTATTATCCAAATGCATTAATAGATACATATAAAAATGTTTCTGGCTATATCTATCGAGTAAAATGTGTCGTTGATTCAGGCTTTGAAACCAATATACCTAACACTGTTACATCCAAAGAAGCTGTTGAAGTATTGGATGTTGAATATATAGAAGACGCATATGAAGAAATACTAAAAGCAGAAAAAGAAGGATTAATTAAAATAGTTAGATTTGAAGAAATGACTGATAAAAGGAAAGAATGGCTAAAAACGACTATAAAAGAAGAATATAAAAATGCAGTCAACCATCCTGAATATCGCCACTTCCTTAAAGCGAAATTCCCATCTTTTATTGTTGATAATTAACGTTCAAGTCCTACCTTCCCCTTAAAAATGTATCGAAATTGTCAAACAACCCCTTGCATTTTGAGGTAAACGTATCGAAATCGTCAAGCACAAAATGAGAACAATAGGATTGATACAAAAGTGTCAGTCCTTTTTACATTAGTAAAAAACAAGATTTAATCAGTATTTTTTGAATATTCCACTGCGATAGATCAGCTCTTTTTAGTGCCTGTATGCCTATAAATAATAAAGAAAATAGAGTTTCTCAAAACAACTAGAACACGATTTGCTTAACTAGAAAACTATTCGAGTTATTTGTTGTGATAGAATAGGGATATCGGGTAGGAACTACCCAACAGGATATGAGTTGGTTAACTTGATTGATCAATCCATAAAGCAGATGCTCGGTTATTCAATTGCCGAGCAAGTTCACTATTTCAAGTTATGGAAATCAGCACTTTTTTAATTAACGCTTTTTAATTGTTTCTTTTAAAGTTAAAATACAATTAAGCAAGTAATGAAAGGAAAAAGATTATGAAGGCTTTTAGTATGAAACGCATTTTCTTATTTGTTTTTACCTCTTCTCTTCTTTTGACTTCTTGTGGATCCATTGCTAATAAGAATAGCGATTATTCAGGTAGTGATTCTATAAAAGCTCGAGCTAAAGAGGATGATGAATTTGCTAACGATGAAGTCCCAGAACCAATTCATTTCGTTTATAAAAATGATTATGGAGCGGACGATAATGATTATTTCTTCTATTCTGATGACTATTTTAGACATAGAGCAACTGTTTATAACGAACATCTAGCTACTTTATCTGTTCATATGACTAAGTATTCGCAGAATCCAGGAAACCCTAATAGTGTCGATGATCATAACTGGTATATGGATCAATCCGATAGGGTTAACACTTTCTTGTATTCGATAGGTTTTCGCGAATTTCAAGCCAACGAAGATTATCGTTCAAGGACCGCTTTCGATACGATCGGTCTTGCTTGCGCTAGTAGAGTGATCAAAGAAGGAGATAATCAGTTCACTGTTATCGCTTGTGTAGTCAGATCTGGTGGATATTTCTTTGAATGGGAAAATAATGTTTTCTTAGGAACCGGTGAAAATAGCGATTATATGCACGAAGGTTGGTATAACGCCGCTCTTAAACAAATAGCGTTCATTGGCGATTATATCAAAATGGAAAAAATAACTGGCCAAATCAAACTTTGGATGTCGGGATTCTCTAGAGGTGGCGCTGTTACAAATTTAACTGCGGGTTTATTAGATAACAAACTTACCATGGATGATAGAGAAACCAGAAATCATATATATGAAGGTGTTTCTCTTAAAAGAGAAGACATTTTGGCCTATACATTTGAAGCCCCTCAAGGCGCGAATTTCAATTCTAAGACAGTTGCAAATCCAAAAGATGAACTATATAACAATATCTTTAATATTGTAAATCCTAATGATCCTGTCACTAAGGTAGCGATGAATGATTTTGGTTTTACAAGATTTGGTATCGATAAATTTATTACCACCAAATTCTTTGATGCGAAGAATTATGAAGAAAATCGTAGATCCACTGGTGCTTTATATGCGGTAACCCACGATGAATATAGTTGGGCATGTGATAAGCTCACAACTTATAACATCCCTTTATCAAAAGCGATTACTACCATCGCAACTTTTACTGATCTTGTATCATTAATTACTAAATGGATTATGGACGGAAATCTGAAACCAGACTTGGTAGAAGAAGATACTAAGAAAGTTAATTATGATGCGAATATTGTCTTAACAACCGCCATCGATCATATCATGGGTTATTTGGGCAGTAGAGAGAATTACTGCAATAGATATCAAAATTTCGCAAGAGCGCTTATGAGAATGCTTATGCCTGATGTCAAAGGTTCTGAAGATGTAACTTTTAGAGAATTCCTCGTCTTATTAATTATGCAAGGAATAGCCTATTTGGCGTATGGAAATACAGACTTAATCATTGATTGGAAGAAATATACAACTATTAGTGATAGTGATATCGAAAGCGTTTTATGGTTAGTCTCTAATGTTTTCCTTGAATTCCCTGGTGAACTTCTTACCTTAGGATTCAATTTTGAAGACATCTTTGATAATCACAGCACTAACCTTAACGTGGCACATGCACAAGCACAAGATTCGTATTATATCGATTGGTATAATAATAACCACCCTGATGCAACAATTAGTAAGGTTCCATATCGTAAGCATTCATCCTTCTTCTATATCGACGCTATCGATATTAATGATGTTTGGGTGCAAGACTTTTCTGCTGGCATCCCAGGCTATCATACAGCGGTCGATGTCAATGGTAGTGATACCGGAGCGAGCGATATCGCAAAGTGCTTAGATGGATACGCTGTCGGATATTATAACTACTCTAATTACGAAAGAACGATAACCGTTTTACCTGCTGATCATGATTATTATTATGAAGGCAATGAATATTCATGGGATCCATGGCATCTTATTCAATGCTATAAGTGGAATTATATAGATAATCAGACTTATTATCGTTATCACGAGACAATCGTGGATGAATATTTTAACTGTGACGCCGGACCGTTTGGTAAACATATCAACCATATGGTTGATCCAGAATAGGAGGGAACGAAAATGAAAAAGAATA